>JBJFHO010000001.1:0-5295 GCA_051893675.1 Ruminococcus sp.
GTCCCAGTGGGACGTTTGCAACGGAATAAATTTTTAGATGTGACAGGGTACTAGATAACTTGCAATAACGGGCGGATACTGTTCGCCCCTACTACGCAGTCTCAACTAAAACTTTATATTGTTATAAACTGGAGGTTTCGGATAAATCCGGCGGGAGCAAGCCCCCGCCCTACGTTTCTGGCTCCAAACCAAAAGTAAAGCTTCAGACGTGACAACGTACACAATGCGCTTTCCTTATATGGATGACATCGCATCTTCTATACACACGGCAAACAATTCCGCAAGACGCTGCTCTGCACCGATCAGGTGCAGATAACCGAACAGTGCTTCCAGTCCTGTTGCCTTATGATAATCCTGCGCCGCTGTATGGCGTGGGACAGTATTGTTGGCATTTCTGCCTCGCTTGTACACCCCAAACTCATCCTCCGTCAGTCGGGACAGAATACGGTCAGCTGCCTGCGCCTGAAATTCCGCACAGACCAGCTGCACCTTTTTCTCGTGCAGCTTTGCCGCCGGCTGATTTGCCTCCAGCAAAAGCCGTTCCCGTACCATGACCTCATAGACGCTGTCCCCCAGAAATGCCAAGGCCAGGGGACTGTATTGTCTCGCCTGAGACGATGTGATACCAGGCAGCATCAATGTTCAGCCTCCTTACGGCACAAAGTCAAATTCGAATCCCAGAATATCAACGCCGTCGCCCTCCTGGATCCCCTTTTCCTCCAGTGCATCAATGATACCGCTGCTGCGGAGCACACGCTGGAAGTACTGCAAAGACGAATAGTCGTCCATGTTGACTGTCCGGAGAATGGGTTCCAGCCAGGGTGCATGGACATAGTACACGCCGTCCTCCACTTCGATCTCAAACTGACCGTGGGCATTTTCTGCCAGTTCCTCCTGGGTGGGAGCCTCCGGTTCGTATTGCAGAATGGGCGGCAGCGTTTGCAGCATTGCTGCCGTTGCCTGTACCAGTTCCGTTGTACCGGCTGTAGTCGCCGCAGAGATCTCATAGAAGGGCAGACCCTTTTCCTCAATATAGCTGCGGAACCGTTCGATCTGTTCCGGCTCTGCCATATCGCACTTATTCGCCACCACAATCTGGGGACGCTCTGCCAGTTCCTCCCGGAACCGTTCCAGTTCACCCTGAATGGTCTCGTAATCCTGGATGGGATCACGTCCCTCAGAACCGGAAACATCCACCACATGCAGAATCAGCCGACAGCGTTCCACATGGCGCAGGAAATCGTGCCCCAGTCCCACGCCGTCGCTGGCGCCCTCGATCAGACCGGGAATATCCGCCATAACAAAGGACTGCTCCTCTGCCACACGCACCATGCCCAATACCGGAGTCAGGGTGGTAAAGTGATAATTGGCGATCTTGGGTTTCGCAGCGCTGACTACGGAGATCAGCGTGGATTTTCCCACATTGGGGAAGCCCACCAGTCCCACGTCTGCCAAGAGCTTGAGTTCCAGGGTTACATCAAAGCTTTCTCCTGGAAATCCCGGCTTTGCAAATCGTGGAATCTGCCGTGTGGAAGTGGCAAAGTGAATATTGCCCTTGCCGCCTCTGCCGCCCTTGGCGAGGATCTGGGGTTCATCGGTGGAGAGATCTGCCATGATGCGGCCGGTCTTTGTTTCACGTACCACAGTACCCCGGGGCACACGGATAATGAGATCCGGTGCGCTTTTTCCGGTACAGTTACGGGCACCGCCGTTTTCACCACGCTGGGCAGTATACTTCCGCTTATAGCGAAAATCAATCAGTGTAGAGAAGTTGTCATCCACCTGAAAGACGATATCGCCGCCTTTTCCGCCGTCACCGCCGTCAGGGCCGCCGGCTGCCACATATTTTTCCCGGTGAAACGATACGGCACCGTCGCCGCCGTCACCTGCTTTGATGGTAATGCGAGCCTGATCCACAAACATAGCTTTTCGTCTCCTTCCTGTTTTCGGCATTCATAAAATTCTATCAAAAAATCCCAAGCGTGCGGCTCGGGATTTCCTGTCGTTCTTCACGTAAAACAGCAAAAGCTGTCAGTTACTGAGCAGCGTATACGCTGACCTTCTTGCGGTCACGGCCAACACGCTCAAACTTTACGGTACCGTCTACCATAGCGAACAGTGTGTCATCAGAACCGATGCCAACGCCATTGCCCGGATGAATGTGGGTACCTCTCTGGCGAACCAGAATGTTGCCAGCCTTTACAAACTGACCGTCTGCACGCTTTACGCCCAGACGCTTGGACTCAGAATCACGGCCGTTCTTGGTAGAACCGGAACCTTTCTTATGTGCAAAAAACTGCATACTAATGCGCAACATAACTTTACACCTCCATGTGTTTCAATTGGATATACCTAGGGTATGCCTCTGCAAGCAGCTGGAACTGCAATTCCAGTCCGGCAAAGAGCCGGTCTGCATTGCCGGAATCATCCGGTTTGTCCAGTCGGATTACAATTGCCGCTGTTTTCTCTGTTTCCTCAGTGGAAACCGGGAGATGGTATATCTCCGTCATGAGATTGGCAACTGTCTGCACTGCGGAAGAAACACTTGCGCAGACAACGTCTGCACCTTCTTCTGCATAGCCGGCATGCCCCTCAATGGAACAGCCCGTGCAGTGCTCCCCTGCATAGAAAAAACGTGCGAAAATCATTATGCCTCGATGGCTTCGATCTGCACCTGGGTATAGGGCTGTCTGTGACCCTGCTTCTTCTTCTCGCCCTTCTTCGGCTTGTAGGTCATAACAGTGATCTTCTTTGCCTTGCCATTCTTGATGACCTTGGCACGAACAGAAGCACCATCTACATACGGCTTACCGATCTTCAGACCGTCCTCGCCGCCGACTGCAACAACCTTGTCAAATACAATGCTGTCCTCTGCCTCTACGTTCAGCTTTTCGATAAAGAGCGTGTCGTTTGCCTTTACCTGATACTGCTTTCCGCCGGTTTCAATTACTGCGTACATGATATCTGGCACCTGCCTTTTACAAAAACTCGCTGCGATGGGTGCATCAAAATGCTTTTTGACCCGGACGCATGCGGCTTTTTTATTGTATCATATTTCCGTCAGCTTGTCAAGATTTTTCTGAAAAAAATTTTTTCGAAGGAAGCATATGACATGCAAAGCCGTCAGATATTTTCTTCAATGCCGTCTTATACGAATTTGAACGATTCGTATTATACCATTAAAATCACGAACAAAACCATAAACATCACGCAGGTCAGGAGATACTGCAAAGCGACCATACCCACAATGAGCCAGCCATTGGTACCGCCCTGGGAGCGCAGCCGATGACGGCGCATTTCTCTGGATAGATCCTCCTGTGCGATCTGGTGCACCTGACGCAGGACAAAGCGATAATACAGCCAGTTTCCGAAAAGTCCCAGAACAATGGTCATGCCCACTTCCAGATAGTTGCAGATCACCGCCGCATTATACACAAAAGTCTCGCAGTTTTCCAGCCGTTCCAGCATTCCCTGCATCACCTGCTGCATATTGGGATACATTTCTGCCAGCATACTGCCCTCAGAGCTTTTCATGGTCTGGATCATATCCGGCAGCGCCGTTTGCAGCATCATTGCCATCTGGGGCAGATGGAGCAGCGTCAGCACGGCAATCAATATCATAGAAAACAGCCACATTTTCCGGTTTGCAAAATAGAACTGGGGAAAGATCAGGCAGGGAAAATTCAGGGAGAGCCGGTGTCCCTCATGGAACCGCCGGAATTTAGGCAGATAGTACAGGGTATTGTTCCCCACAAAATCCGCTACATCCCTCAGTTGTTCTCCGCCGATGACATCCTCCTGGTTCATGCCGCAGCAGAGATCGTACAAGCCCTCTTCCTCCGCTGCACGTTCCCAGCGTTCCCGGAGCGTCATTTTCTGCGGAGGCACTTCTTCACCTGTCTGTTTCTCCCAGGACGGCAGCTGGGGCGGTTCTTCCATAGAAGCACCGCAGTTCTGACAGCGCTGGGCAGTCTGTTCGTTCGCAGTGCCGCAGTTGGGACAGATTCGTTCCGGCTTCTGTTCTTCCTCTTTTTTTCGTTCTGATTGCCAGGTCGCCCCGGACTGATGCAGTTCTATATTGATGCACTTATTGTTCTTTGCCCAGCATTCCCGGTGATAGGGCGTGCCGCACTCCGGGCAGACTACCACATCATCGTTGTCCTGCAATTTCTTTCCACAGCCGAAGCACGGATCTCCTGTATGCAGTCTCATATGCCATCCCTCTTTCCTCAGATACTTTCTTCTTATTATATCACATGGGAAAATTTTTTTCAATATCCAAAGAAAATATTTGCATCTCAGATGATTTTGTAGTATAATAAGAAAGATACGAGGAATGGCAGAAGGTTTCAGCATGTAGAAACTGTTTTGAGCCTGAAATATCACTACGACATAAAGGAGAATACCCATGATTTTATTAGATGAACTGCGTGTCACCATGAGCGACTACCGGAAGGAACTGGAGGAACTGTATGAGGTTCTGGGCATTGAGGCTGCACAGGCACGCTATGACGAACTGCAAAAGCAGGTAGCCGAACCGGGATTCTGGGATGATCTGGAGAATTCCCAGAAGGTACTCCAGGAATCCAAGGCGCTGGAGAACAAGATCAACAAGTACAAGAAAATGGAAGAATCCCTGGAGGACATCCTGACCCTCATCGAGCTGACCATGGAAGAGGGCGAGGAGGAATCCAACGCCGAGCTGAACGAAGAGGCAGACAACTTTGTAAAGGAACTGGAATCCCTGAAGCTGGCATCCCTGCTGACAGGCGAATATGACAGCTCCAATGCCATCCTCACATTCCACGCCGGCGCCGGCGGTACTGAAGCACAGGACTGGGCAGAAATGCTTTACCGTATGTACAACCGCTGGGCAGAACGCCACAACTACAAAGTGGAGCTGCTGGACTATCTGGACGGCGATGAAGCCGGTCTGAAGAGTGCGTCCATTCTGATCTCCGGCGACAATGCCTATGGCTTTTTGAAGTCGGAATCCGGTGTACATCGTCTGGTACGTGTATCCCCCTTTGACTCCTCCGGACGCCGTCACACATCTTTTGCGGCACTGGAAGTGATGCCGGAAATTGATGATTCCATGGAAGTTGACATCCGTCCTGAGGATATCAAAATGGATGTATTCCGTTCCAGCGGTGCCGGCGGTCAGCATATCAACAAGACAAGTTCCGCTGTCCGTCTGACCCACCTGCCCACAGGCATTGTGGTTTCCTGCCAGACCCAGCGCAGCCAGTTCCAGAACAAGGACTACGCCATGAAAATGCTCCGTGCAAAGCTGGT
>JBJFHO010000002.1:0-23539 GCA_051893675.1 Ruminococcus sp.
CGCCCCGCATCATGGTGCCGTCATCCTCCATGATCTCGCAGCACAGCCCCACCTGAGTCAGTCCAGCAAGGCGCAGCAGATCCACAGTTGCTTCTGTATGGCCGTTGCGTTCCAGAACACCGCCGGGCTTTGCTTCCAGAGGGAACATGTGTCCCGGGCGGCGGAAATCACCCGGATGCGCCGACGGGTCTGCTGCCATACGTGCTGTCAGTCCACGTTCCACAGCGGAAATACCAGTGGTGGTGTCGATGTGGTCAATGGAAACGGTAAATGCTGTCTCATGGTTGTCCGTGTTATGGGAGACCATCTGCGTCAGCCCAAGCCGGACAACATTGTCACGGCTCATGGGCATACAGATCAGCCCTTTGGCATAGCTTGCCATGAGGTTGACATTTTCGGTGGTGGCAAACTGTCCGGCGCAGATGAGGTCGCCCTCGTTTTCCCGGTCGGGATCGTCTGTCACCAGGATACACTTTCCAGCACGCAGGTCTTGCAGTGCCTGTTCAATGGTTTGGTATTCCATTTATAAAACCTCCTTGCGGTTTGATTGTTTCACACAAAATAACAGATGCGGCATATCCACGCCCCTGTAATGCTTTGTCCAGGTATCCACGTTTTTCATGCCGTTTCGCAGTGCTACACGCTGTGAGGGAAGATTGGTGTCCCGGATAATGGAATACACCTCGTGGGCATGCAATGTTGTAAAGGCGTATTCTTTGCACGCTTTTGCAGCTTCGGTGGCATAGCCCTTGTGCCAGCAGTCTCTTCGGAACAAATAGCCGATCTCAAGGACTTCCCGGTCTTTCCACGGCTGCATGGTCAGTCCGCACTGTCCGATCATGTCCCCGGTTTCTTTGCAGATCACTGCATATAAACCGAATCTGTGCCCGTAGCTTTCATAGCGGGCAATCTGACGGTCGAGCCACTGCTGTACTTCTTCATTGCTGAATGCGCCCTCATAGGCGTACATGACTTTTTCGTCCTGTAAGATTTTGCACAGAGATGAAAAATCATTCTGTGTCATCTCACGCAGAGACAAACGCTTCGTTTCCAATATCATGTGCACACCTCGTATTAATAAAACCCATTCTCCCGGAGCAGTTCCACTGTCACACTGCCCGATTTCGGCTGCATGAGCTTTTCCACATATTTTCCGATGATGTCCGTCTCCAGATTGACGATCTCCCCGGGACGGTGCTTCAGCAGTGTGGTCTCCTCGCCGGTATGGGGAATAAGACTTACGGTGAAATCCGAATGGGTCACCTTTGCTACTGTCAGGCTGATGCCGTCAATGGCAATGGAACCTTTTTCCACTACATACCGCAGCAGTTCCGGTGCCGCACCAATGGTCACCAGTACTGCATTGCCCTCGGGCTGCATGGACTGGATTTTGCCGGTACCGTCAATGTGTCCGGCAACAATGTGTCCGCCAAAGCGTCCGTCTGCTGCCATAGCACGCTCCAGATTTACTATGGAGCCGGATTTCAGTGCACCTAAGCTGCTGCGCCGCAGGGTCTCCGGCATGACATCCGCCGTGAATCCATCTGCATCCATGGAGATTACCGTCAGGCAAACACCGTTTACGGCAATACTGTCCCCGATTTTTGTGCCTTCCAGTACTTTCGATGCTGTCAGCTCCAGTTCACAGCGGCCCGGCGTTTTGGTCAGCCGCCGGACCGTGCCCATTTCTTCTACGATTCCTGTAAACATTTATGCGCCATCCTTTCTGGTGTACTCCAGCAGGAGATCTTCTCCCAGCTGTGTGATTGTGGGCGGTGAGAGCAATACTGCTTCTGCCGGTGTTGTGATATTCATGCCGCCGATGGGAGACAGACCGTCACCGCCGAACAGCTTCGGTGCCAGATAGACCTGTACAAGATCGGCGCAGCCTGCCTGCAATGCCGCTGCATGGATGGATGCGCCTCCCTCAATGAGAACACTGTCCAGCCCACGCTGTCCCAGTATCGCCAGGCATTCCCGGATGGAAACGTGTGCACCATCCAGCGGCGCTTCCAGTACCGTGACGCCGGCAGTTTCCAGGGCGGCACGTTTTTCGGTATCCGGATTGTGCGCAAAGACAATCACCGGAATTTCCCTTGCCGTTCTTACCAATCGGGATGTCGTGGGAATGCGCAGGTGGGTATCCAGTACCACACGCACTGGTTGGCTGGGATTTTCACAGCGGCAGTTCAGCATGGGGTCATCCGCCAGAACCGTGCCGATGCCAACGCAGATGGCGGCAACACGTTTCCGGGTCTGGTGTACATGGGCACGTGCAGTTTCTCCTGTGACCCATTGGGATGCACCGCCGGCACAGGCAATCTTGCCGTCTGCGGTCATGGCGTACTTGAGAATGGTATACGGCATTTTTGTGGTAATATACCGGAAAAAAACGGGATTCAAGGCATCGCATTCTTGCCGGAGAAAGTCTGTCACTACTTCCACGCCGTGTTCCCGGAGAAAGGCAACGCCCTTTCCGGCAACCAGGGGATTGGGATCCCGTGAACCAATATACACACGCTGAATGCCGCTCTCCAGAACCGCTTCAGTGCAGGGCGGCTGCTTGCCGTGGTGACAGCATGGCTCAAGAGTGACATACATAGTCGCTCCAGTGGGGTCGGCGGTGCAGTTTTTCAGCGCATTTCGTTCGGCGTGAAGACCGCCGTATCTGGCATGCCACCCCTCGCCGATGATACGCCCGTCCTTGACGATTACCGCACCTACCAGGGGATTGGGGTTGACAAAACCGATGCCACGTTTTGCTAGCTGAATGGCACGCTGCATATAAAATGTGTGTTGTGTCATTTGAAATCACAGCCTTTTTTTGGAATGAGGAATGAGGAGTTAGGAATGAGGAATGATGGTGTTCGCTTCGCTCACGAAGAATAAAGAATGGATTCATTTGATAATAAAAATATATCGCCGCAGGCGATACCGCCATTCCTAACTCCTCATTCCTCATTCCTAATTAAAAAACAAAGCCTGCCCTATGAAAATACCACAGGGCAGGCGCAAAACTGTACGGATTCCGTACAGGAGTTTACAGTAGTTATGGGGGAAACACGTAATGTGCGCTGCTTCTCTCATCCGGACTATACCGTCGGTTTCGGAATCGCACCGAATCAGCCATAAGGCTCGCAGACTGGGACAAACTGTCCATCACTGCCGGTCATGAATTACACAATGCCCTGAAGCATAAAATGATTTGATTATAGTATAGCACACATCATAGTTCCTGTCAAGATGAAAAAACAGGATTTTTCCGCCTCAGAATATACATTTTTTGCTTTCTTTGCAGCTTGACTTATTTTTTTATCTTTGCTATAATAAAAGCATACCATTTCAACGATAACAGGGAGACCGGACATGACGGACGAAGAGATAAAACAAACCATTGCACAGAACATTGCACGATATCGAAAAAAGCTGGGGCTGACCCAGTTTGAGCTTTCGGAGAAGATCAACTATTCTGACAAGAGCATCTCCAAGTGGGAACGGGGCGATGGCATCCCGGATACTGTGACGCTGATACGGCTTTCTGAGGTCTTTGGCGTGACGGTCAATGACCTGCTCGGTTCTCAGGCGGAAAAATCCGAAATAGAGCCGAAAACCGCCGATTCTACTGCCAGTAGATTTACGTGGAAGCACTATTTTATCACCCTGCTGTCCGTAGGCGGTGTGTGGCTGGCGGCATTTCTGACCATCTGCTTCTTTCAGTTTCTGGCGCCGGAGATCGCAGCGGTATGGAATCCTCGTGTGCTCTGCTATGCTGCGCCTGCCTGTTTTGTTGCCTGGCTGGTACTTGCGGTTCTCTGGTGGCCGTATGTGTGGCGTTTTATCTGTATTACGGGAATTATCTGGTTCACGGCGGTGTCGCTTCATGTGACATTTCCCATATCGGGCATCGGCGTTGTCTATCTGGTGGCAGGTGTACTCCAGATCTTGCTGACCTTCTGTTACTTGTGGAAATGTGCGGTAGAACACCGGATGCTCCGGGTGTTACTTTTTCCAAAGAAATAGATATGTTGGGGCAGAATGCGTTTCTGCTCCATTTTTTGTGCTTGTTCTCTTTTTTTGTCGTTCTTTTTTTTGATTCGTAGACCTGATTCTCGTGAGAGTGGGTGGATTCTACTGGGAAAAGCAGGTATACTAATTGCATCAGGCAGTGCTTGGACACTGGGGCAACACCGCACAAATAGCGCCTGACGTCTTTGCACGTCATATGCTTGCATATTTTGCGTCATATTTCACAAAAATGCTCGTGAATACACAAAGTATTCACTGCGCTTTTTGTTTCATCTGACGAAAAATCTGACAAAGTTTATGCTCGTAGAGTACATCTGACGCACATCTTTGTGCGGTATTGCCCTGGAATATTTTCGAAACTGACTCCTCTGAATGGACAGCCAGTTTGGATAGAATGTGGAGGAACTTGATGCATGAAACAGGAAATTGGAATTCGTTTGTTGGGAACAGGAAGCTGTATGCCGTCTCAGGTGGTCACCAATACAGATATGGAAGGCATTGTGGAAACCAGTGACGAGTGGATCCGGACGAGAACCGGAATCGAACAGCGGCATATTGCAGATGGAGAAACAAATCTTGCTTTGACAAAGACTGCCGCAGAACGTGCCATTGCTATGGCTGGTATTGATCCTGGCGAGATCGGTGTGGTGATCTGTGCGACGATGACGGGAGAGACTATGGTGCCCTCTCTTGCCTGTCTGTTACAGAGGGAGTGCGGGCTTTCGGAGCATATCTTTGCCTTTGACATGAGCGCAGCTTGCACTGGGTTCCTCTATGCCTTGCATACGGCACGTGCGCTGCTGTGTGCTGCACCGGAGAAAAAGTATGCATTGGTGACAGGAAGTGAGCTTCTGAGCCGGATCACAGACTTTTCAGACCGGAACACCTGCGTCCTCTTCGGAGACGGTGCCGGGGCTGCTGTACTGGAACTGGATGAGAATACAGCGTATTATTTCGACGGCGGTGCAAAGGGGGACGATCAGGTGCTGTACTGTCCCAGAAACTACACACTGCCGAATCCCTTTTCCCATGCAGATGCAGAACCGGAGCAGCAGAAGGTGTCGATGGAAGGCAGGGCAGTGTATACTTTTGCGGTGCAGGCATTGACAGGCAGTATTTTACGGACAGCAGAGCAGGCTGGCGGGCTGCCGGACAAGTATATCTGTCACCAGGCAAATGCACGTATTATCCAGACTGCGGCGAAACAGCTGAAAGAACCTATGGAGAAATTTTTTATGAATATCGGGCACTGTGGGAATACCTCAGCGGCATCCATTCCCATTGCATTGGATGAATGTGTGCGCAGCGGCGGCATACAGCGAGGTGAAACTGTCATGCTGTCGGGGTTTGGCGGCGGTCTGGCGTACGGAACGGCCTTTTTCACATTCTGATCCGGGATGAATTACAGGCAATTCCAGATAAATTAGAGGGAAACAGTTGCATTCTGTCGGCAGTTGTGGTATAATAAAAGTCGTATGCGGACAAACGCGGAAAGGAGTCCCTATGAAGAAAATAACCATCATCACCGGACATTATGGATCCGGCAAAACCAATCTGGCGGTGAATCTGGCGCTTCGCCTGGCAGATGCCGGAGAAAAGGTCACAGTGGTGGATTTTGATATTGTCAATCCCTATTTCCGCACGGCGGATTTTGCCGGGCTGTTTGAATCTCACGGGATCACGCTGGCGGCGTCTATGTATGCCAATACCAGCCTGGATATTCCGGCGATCTCCTTTGATATGGAACGGATGGCTTATGAACCGGGCTACCTTATTGTCGATGTAGGCGGCGATGATGCCGGTGCCATCGGGCTGGGACGGTATGCAGAGGGCTTTTCTGCCTATGTGCCGGATCAGCTGGATATGTGGTATGTGGTCAACCGCTATCGCTATCTCACGGAAGAACCAGGCGAGACACTGACGCTGATGCGTGAGATCGAAGCGGTCTCCCGGATGCGCCATACGGGTATTGTGAATAATTCCAATCTGGGCAGGGAAACCACGGAACAGACTATTCTGGATGCGCTGCCCTATGCAGCAGAAATTGCAAAGCAGGCGCAGCTGCCTTTGATGTATACCACCTATCGGGAAGATCTGGAGATAAGCGTTCCGGATCCGCTGCCGGTACAGGTGTATGTGAAGCCGGTATGGGAACAGTGAGGCTGGAGGGAGGATACTATGGCAGAATATAATGAATTAGATTCTACCTGCGGCGTTCCGGATGATGAATTAACATACCGTTTTCGGGAAGCAGTTCGCATTGAAAATGAGATAAAGCGGATCAAAGGCTTGCCCATTGCAAAATACGATGCTGAAAGAAAGCAACCGTATTTGGAATATCCAGACGGGAGAAGAGAGTATGTTGAAGGACATCGGGAAAAGACCTGAAATCATTGTTTTTGCTGGCCCGAATGGCAGTGGGAAAAGCACAATTACAAAATTGGCAAATATCATCGAACCGTATATCAATGCAGATGACATCAAAAAGGTAAATCACTGCAGTGATCTGGATGCTGCTGTTATGGCGGATACGATACGAAACCAATTGATTGACGATGGACAAAGTTTTTCATTTGAAACGGTTTTATCGACAGATCGTAATTTGAAATTGCTTTTGCGTGCAAAGGAAAAGGGATATTTTATTCGTTGTATCTATGTATTGACAAAGGATCCTGAAATTAATATTGCAAGAATTCAGACACGAAAAGCAAACGGCGGACATGATGTACCGAATGAAAAGGTGATAGTGCGTTATGACAGGGCTTTAAAACTGATTCCGGATCTTCTTGAGGTTTGCGATATTTGTCACATCTATGATAATTCAGATCAGCCGTTTCGCATTTTTAAAAAAAGAAAAATGGAATATTTCTTTTGGGAAAATCAGTTCTGGAAGATAGAAGAAATTGAAAAATTGACCCAAAGAAAGTGTATTTCTGAGCAATCATAAAAAATTCCATAAATAATGCTTTGCGGCCAAAATGCTGCACGTAGAAAGGGGTGAGTCAGATGGAGAAAATGCAGGTACAGTTTGAACGTTGTAAGGGATGCGGACTTTGCGTGACGGCATGTCCCAAGAAGATCGTTGCACTGCAAAAAGAAAAACGCAACGAAAAAGGCTATTTCACTGCGGTCTGCACCGATCAGGATGCTTGCATCAGCTGTGCAATGTGTGCTATGATGTGCCCGGACTGCGCAATCACCATTCAAAAGTAGAAAGAAGGTTAACCCCAATGGAAAGAAGTCTCATGAAAGGCAATGAGGCATTGGCAGAGGCGGCAATCCGTGCCGGCTGTAAGTGCTTCTTTGGCTATCCGATCACACCGCAGACGGAGCTGTCTGCGTATATGGCAAAGCGTATGGAAAAATCCGGCGGCGTCTTTTTGCAGGCAGAGTCGGAAATTGCTGCCATCAATATGGTTCTTGGCGCAGCGTCTACTGGCGTGCGTGCAATGACATCCTCCTCTTCACCGGGTGTTTCCCTGAAGGCAGAGGGCATTTCTTACATGGCAGGCTCAGACCTGCCGGCTCTGATTATCAACGTACAGCGTGGCGGCCCGGGTCTGGGTTCCATCCAGCCGGCACAGTCTGACTATTATCAGGCAACCCATGCTATGGGTCACGGCGATTTCCATATTCTCGTGTATGCACCGTGTTCTGTACAGGAAATGGTGGACACTGTAACATTGGCATTTGACAAGGCAGATCAGTACCGTATTCCGGCAATGATTCTGGCAGACGGTCTGCTGGGACAGATGATGGAGCCGGTAACATTCCCGGAACCCCGTACAGAGCTGCCGGATAAGTCCGACTGGGCTGCCTGCGGTCATAAGGGTGAGCGGGAGCATCACATCATCAACTCCCTGTATCTGGATGCACCGCTGCTGGAGGCGAAGGTACAGGAGCGCTTCAAGCGCTATGCCATTATTGAAGAAACAGAGACGGACGCAGAGCTGTACTGCTGTGATGACGCTGAGATCGTAGTAACTGCTTATGGTGCTTCTGCACGTGTGGCAAAGTCCGCAGTGACCAGCGCACGGCGGAATGGCATCAAGGCTGGTCTGTTCCGTCCCAAGACTCTGTGGCCGTTCCCGAAGAAGGAACTTTGTGAGGCAACAAAGTGTGCATCCCAGATTCTGGATGTGGAAATGTCCATGGGTCAGATGATTGATGATGTTCGTCTGGCAACAGAATGCCGTCTGCCCGTTGCATTCTTCGGCAGAACCGGCGGCGTGATCCCGACTCCGGCAGAAGTACTGGCGGAAATTGAAAAACTGGCAGGAGGTGCAGAATAATGGCAGTTGTATTTGATCATCCCAAGTCCCTTCTGGATGTGCCGACCCATTTTTGTCCGGGCTGCGGTCATGGCATCGTGCACCGCCTGGTCTGCGAGGTTATTGATGAAATGGGCATTGAGGGCGAAACCATCGGCGTTGTTCCGGTAGGATGTTCTGTTATGTCCTATAACTATTTCGGCTGTGATGTCATTGAGGCACCCCACGGCAGAGCACCGGCTGTGGCTACAGGTGCAAAGCGTGTGAATCCGGATAAGATGGTATTCACCTATCAGGGTGATGGAGACCTTGCTGCCATCGGTACAGCGGAGACAGTTCACGTAGGTACCCGTGGGGAGAATCTGGTGATTATCTTCATCAACAACACCACCTACGGTATGACAGGCGGTCAGATGGCACCGACAACACTGCCGGGTCAGGTAACTCAGACGACGCCCTTCGGACGGAATACGGATACTGCCGGTTTCCCCATCCGCATCTGCGAAATGATGGCAACCCTCAGCGGTACTGCTCTGGCACAGCGTGTGGCAATTGACACGGTTCCCCATATCCGGGATGCCAAGAAGGCAATCCGCAAGGCATTTGAAAACGAAAAGGCAAAGCGCGGTCTGTCTATTATCGAAGTGCTCTCCACCTGCCCCACCAACTGGGGACTTTCTCCGGCGGAATCCATGGAATTTGTCAAGGACAAGATGATTCCGTATTATCCGCTGGGTGTATATAAAGATGTTACAGCAGAGGAGGCGGCACAGGCATGACAACGGAAATTATTTTAGCTGGCTTCGGCGGACAGGGTATCCTGTTTGCCGGAAAGGTTCTGGCATATTGTGCACTGATCGACAACCGTGAGATCTCATGGCTGCCGTCCTATGGCCCGGAAATGCGCGGCGGTACGGCAAACTGCTCCGTCTGCATCTCCGATGAGCCGATCGGTTCGCCTGTTGTGGCAAATCCGGATTATCTGATTGCTATGAATGGTCCCTCTTACAAGAAGTTTATTGATGAGGTAAAGCCGGACGGTCTGGTATTGCTGGACAATTCCATTGTTGATGAAGAATGTAACCGCAGCGATGTGAAGGTGATCTCTTTGCCGGCAACAGACATGGCAGCAGATGCCGGACTGAACGGTGCGGCAAACATGGTTCTGCTGGGCAGAATGCTGGCTGAGACGGGTCTGTTTTCCATGGAGACAGTACAGAAGGCAATGGAAAAGTGCATTCCCCCGAAGCGTGCACATCTGATTGCGTCCAATCTCAAGGCGATTGAATTGGGAATGGCACAGAAGTAAGCGGTTCCCTTTTCTGTACATATCGGGTGAAATTATTGTAAATGCTCCTACTGTTGGACTTTACGGGTTGTTCCGGGGTCTGACAGAGGGGCATTTTTGCGCTTTTTTGCAAACTGGGGGGCACTCTTTGTGTGGTGATTCCAAGAAATTTGTGGGTATGGAAATCAATTTTATGCTACAATTCACTAACCCCTCCACCATTGCTGCGCAATGGTCCCCCTCCCCCTTTCAGGGGAGGCAGCTGGTACGGCGCAGCTGTGACTGAGAGGTCGTTCCTATAAAAAATGATAAAAATGATTTTTATGATTTGCAGGCACACCACCTTGACCTTTTTCGGGAAATAAGGTATAATAGGGGAAATGCGCTGCGGAGGAGGTGAGACTATGAGCAGTATGCTGTCAGTACAGACAGTCGCTGCTGCAACGGAAACAACGGAAGTTACACCGAGTGTGGTGGATACTGTCAGCCATGAAGTGGAACAGACAACGAGTATTCTCTCCAATCTGTTTCAGCCCTTTCTCGACAAGCTGCCGGAATTGATTTTTGCAGTGATTTTTCTGGCGGTGGGGTATTTCCTGGTAAAACAGGTCATGCGTATTCTGCGGCGTGCCTTTGAACGCTCCAACATGGATGGCATTATGGCAAGCTTTGTGCGGTCGATCATCAAGATTATCCTCTATGTATTGCTTGTTGTGATCGCCCTTTCCATTCTGGATGTGCCTATGGATTCCATTGTTGCCGTGATCGCATCTGCCGGCGTTGCGGTGGGTCTGGCGTTAAAGGACAGCCTTTCCAACCTTGCCGGTGGATTTATTATCCTGTTCTCCAAGCCTATGAAAGAGGGCGATACTGTGGAGGTGGACGGTGTAGTCGGCAAGATCGAGGCGATTTCTATTTTGTATACACGCATCGTGACACTTGACAATAAAACTGTTTCTATTCCCAATGGCATGGTTTCCAGCAGCAAGATCATCAACTATACAGACAAGGAACTGCGCCGTGTGGATGTTCCTTTCAGTATCAGCTATGACAGTGATGTCGACAAAGCACGTGCTGTTATGCTGGATGTGGTTCGGGCTGAACCAAAGGCACTGGAAGAGCCTGCGCCGGAGGTAAATGTTGTCGCACATAATGACAGTGCAGTGACGCTGCGGCTCCAGGTCTGGACAAAGAGCGAAAATCACTTGTGGATGCAGTACCGGATGCTGGAGGATGTGAAAAAAGCGTTCGATGCCAATGGAATCTCTATTCCGTATCCGCAGGTGGACGTGCATTTTCCAGAAAATACGGGGAAATCTCAGGAAAAATAACTGCAAAAACTGGAAATCCCGGAAATGTTGCATGCGATTGTATTTATTGTATGAAATATATGTAAACATTCTGAGATTCTATTGACAACCAGGGGGTTGCGGAGTATAATATAAGTATCCTTTCTTAAAAATTTTTTTCATAAAAATCCCCTTACTAAAGCGCTCATCTGCTCCCTCAGATGAGCGCTTTACTTTTACCTGGAATAAACAAAGTTGGAGGAATACACATGTCAAAAGCTGGTGAAGTATATTGCTTCTGGAATGCGCCGTTCGGTGTCTGGATGGCGTTTCATGTGCTGAAACCGTATGGGGTGGAAACAGACCCGGAAATACGGATTGCAAAACACACCGCAATCGGGATGCTGAATTGGTTTTCAGAGCAGAAACCAACTGCTTTGGATGCAGCACAGATGGAATTGTTTCATCGACAGGATTTTGAGAAACATATACCGGAAAACTCTTGTGTACTGATTGCAGAAGATATTCCTCCTTATTGCAGCTATGTCGGCAAATGCCCTTTATTGTACGAAGGGAAAATACATAGCTTTAGCAGCTTGTGGAAGCAAACTGTTTTGATGGAGTATGTACAGCGTTGGTATGCCATCCCAGAACAAAAACGAACCTATTGTCATGATATATACTTTGCAAAGTGCACCATCTCAAACAACAGAGAATTGGCAGAATTGCCGGAACTGATCAATGAGTTGTATATCAAAGGCGAAGATTTCAGGATGCTGGATCTGCATGAGACTTATTTGACAAAATTGCACGTATCCTTAAATAATCTGGACAAGCTGGTTCTTCCCAAAACTATGCAGAGTCTTTATCTTTCTGGTATACCCAAGGAAAACCTGGAGATCACTGCATGGGAAGAAGGTAAACGAATCCATTTGCAGTTTGATGGAAATGTGTCTTATCTGAAAGGTCTGAAGCGTTGTACTTCACTATGTGTAGTTCTTTCTGCGGATGTCGATATAGACATTGCCGCCTGTGTGGAAACGTATCCCTACATCTATTCTCTGCGGATCTGGGGAGAATTCGGAACAGCCAAGGGCTTTTCTGCGTTGAAACAGCTGCCGTGGCTGCGGCAGTTTCAGATCAGCGGTATGTATGGTTTTGATGCCGCAGATTTCCCTACACCGAAGGAACTACCTGATTTGGATTATCTCGTTTTTGATGATGTTCCCAAAGAAGCTTTGGTGCATATGCGTGCCAAATATCGTTCTCGCACCAGAAATATGGAAAAATATTTCTGGAAAGGAAGAACGGAGGAATGGCTAAAAGAAAATCGGGATAATCCACTTCGTTCCTGGCAGGGAAGAGAGCAGATTCCCATGACAAAGGCGAAGAAAGCAGCTGTCATTTATAAAGAGTTGCGTCGGAATGCCTTTGCGGCAGTGCAGGATGCTAATTTTACGAGGCTGGAAGAATTGTTCCATACAGCAGCGATGGAGTTCTATGCATTAGACAAAAAAGGCAGTTTTCTGGAAACAGTGGAATTAGAAGAACTTTACATTGCGGCAGATGATATGATCTCTGAACTGGAAACAGTATGTGGTATGACGCTTGAACGGAAATCGCTACTGCAATGGTTCGACGGAATGCTGCCATAAATGTTTTTCGGCAATAAAAAACGCATCGGATACCTGACTGAACAGGTTTCCGATGCGTTTTTGCTTATGATTTATTTTGATTTCGGTTCAGTTGGACTGTGGCAAAGCTGGGAATTGGGACAGCAGCCACAGTTGCATCCGCAGGAGGACTTGCCGTTCCGTTTATCCTTTACCAGCTTCCATACCACAAGGGCTACGACTGATGCCAGAATGAGAATCACGATCCATGTACCGATACTGCCCATAACCTTCCTCCTTTGGAAATGCTCTGCTTAAACTTTTACTTTTGCGCCGAGCTTATTGCTTTCCTTATAAGGTCTGACCAGCATGTAGATCATAAATACAATGATGGCAACTGCTGCAATCAGTCCGATAATATTGACATTCCCGGTGAAAATGGAACCGATCTGGTAAATGCACAGAGAAACGGCATAGGCAAATACACACTGATAGCCAATGGCGAAAGCAGTCCATTTTGCGTTGTTCATTTCTCGTTTGATAGCACCCATTGCTGCGAAGCACGGTGCGCACAGCAAGTTGAATACCAGGAAGGAGTAACCTGCCAGTGCAGAGAAGCTGGATGCAAACTGTCCCCAGATCTCATCGCCGTTTTCAGAAACTTCTCCGGCAAAGTGATAGAGAGAACCATAGGTTGCAACGACATTTTCCTTTGCAATGAGTCCGGTGACTGCGGCAACGGCTGCCTTCCAGTCACCCCAACCCAGAGGTGTGAAGATCCATGCAATCGCACTGCCTATCACTGCCAGGATGGAGTTGTCGATATCTTCAACCATACCGAAGCTGCCGTTCTCCATGCCGAAGCCCATGAGGAACCAGAGCACGATAGTGGAAAGCAGAATGATGGTGCCGGCTTTCTTGATGAACGACCAGCCACGTTCCCACATGGAGCGAAGTACGCTGCCTGCAGTGGGCATGTGATATGCCGGAAGCTCCATAACGAAGGGAGCCGGGTCGCCGGAGAACAGCTTGGTTTTCTTCAGCATAATACCCGATACGATAATTGCCGCAACACCGATGAAGTAAGCGGATGTGGCTACCCAGCCGGCATTGCCAAACAGTGCGCCGGCAATCAGTCCGATGATGGGCACTTTTGCACCGCAGGGAATGAAGGTGGTGGTCATAATGGTCATGCGGCGGTCACGCTCATTTTCAATGGTACGGCTTGCCATGATGCCCGGTACGCCGCAGCCTGTGCCGATGAGCATGGGGATAAAGGACTTGCCGGAGAGACCGAACTTCCGGAAAATACGGTCCATGACAAAGGCGATTCTTGCCATATAGCCGCAGGATTCCAGGAACGCCAGGAAGAGGAACAATACCAGCATCTGGGGTACGAATCCAAGGACAGCACCGACACCGCCGATAATGCCGTCTACGATCAGGCTTTGCAGCCAGTCAACACAGTGGATACTCTCCAGCAGATAGTTTGCACCATCGGTGATCCAGCCGCCGAAGAGGGTGTCATTCATGAAGTCTGTGACCCATGTGCCCACGGTGGTGACGGAAACATAGTATACGATAAACATGACAACGGCAAAGATCGGCAGTGCCAGCCAGCGGTTGGTGACGATCCGGTCGATCTTATCCGAGGTTGTCATACCTGTCTTTTTCTTTTTCAGGCAGTCCTTGATGATAGATGCAATGTACAGATATCGTTCGTTGGTGATAATGCTCTCTGCATCGTCATCCATTTCCTGCTCTGCTGCGGCAATATCCTTTTCGATATGTTCCTTTGTCCGTTCCGGAATTTGCAGCTGTTCCAGGACTTTTTCGTCACGCTCAAAGATCTTGATGGCATACCATCTCTGCTGCTCCTCCGGTACATCGTGCAGGAATGCCTCTTCAATATGCGCCAGAGCGTGCTCTACGCATCCGCCGAACTTGTGCTGGGGAACCATGGGCGTCTTGCTCTGTGCAGCCTTGACAGCGGCTGCAGCGGCTTCTTCCACGCCGGTACCTTTCAGTGCGGAGATCTCCACGACCTGACAGCCCAGTTCCTTTGCCAGCTGTTCCTTGCGTATCTGGTCGCCGTTTTTTTGGACAACGTCCATCATATTGATGGCAACGACTACCGGAATGCCAAGCTCCACCAGCTGTGTGGTCAGGTACAGGTTTCGCTCCAGATTGGTGCCGTCAACAATGTTGAGTATGGCATCCGGACGTTCCTGAATCAGGTAGTTCCGGGCAACGACTTCCTCCAGTGTGTACGGGGAAAGGGAATAAATACCCGGCAAGTCAGTGATAATGACATCCTTCTGCCCTTTTAGTTTACCCTCTTTCTTTTCCACGGTAACGCCCGGCCAGTTGCCGACAAACTGGTTGGAACCGGTCAGGGCATTGAATAACGTGGTTTTTCCGGCATTGGGATTGCCGGCTAATGCGATCTTGATACCCATTGCATTCATCCTTTCATTTTCAATTAGATAAAACTAACCAATAGCTTGAAAAATAGGCGCACAGCTTTTTGCAATGACAAATGTGCGCACGATTCGTGTTATGATTCAACTTCAATCATTTCGGCATCTGCCTTGCGCAGAGACAGTTCATAGCCCCGGACAGTGACTTCCACAGGATCGCCCAGAGGTGCTACCTTACGGATATAGATCTCCACCCCTTTGGTAATGCCCATGTCCATGATTCTGCGCTTCACGGCACCTTCGCCGGTGAGCTTTTTGACACGGACAGTCTGACCGATTTTTGCTTCTCGCAGTGTTGCCATAATAATCTCCTTTCCAAAACCTGTTACCGGAAACGGCACAGGTATTCATACCATAATTTTGTTTGCCATTTCCTTTGAAATCGCCACACGGGATTCCTTGACATTGACGATGACATTTCCGCCGATGGCATTTACCACGGTGATCGTTCCGCCTACGACAAATCCCAGATTTTCCAGAAATTTTTTGGTTTCCGGGTTCCCGCCGATCTTTCTGATCATGTTTTCTTCCCCCGGATTTGCAAATGTCAGCGGCATCATAACCATCCTCCTCGCAATACGCTGGAATAAAACAGGTTAGAGATAGCTAACCTGTCGCAGAGAAAAATGGGTTAGGAAAACCTAACCCATTAGATAGTATACAACTTTTCTTCTGCTTTGTCAAGGAAAAAACCGATATTTCTGAGATTTGTAGGACTGCACAAATAAACTGGTGGAAAAATTATCATAATTTGTGGAAATTTGGATGCGTCGTGTTTTATGGTCGCTGTCAGAGGATTGCGTCCCAGTCTGCCGAGCCGCCCACGGATGCAGTGGCGTAATATTTCAGGATGTAGTAGGCATCATCGGCGTTGACGTTACCGTTTTCGTCTACATCTGCCGCCAGAAGGGGATTGCCTTCCAGTCCCAGGTCACCGCAGACGGAATAGGAAGCGTAGGCTTTCAGTACCAGGTAGGCATCGTCTGCGTCTACGTCGCCGTCCTCATCCACATCGCCTCTGAGGTAGGGGATTTCTGCGGCGTTGATCTGGATGGTGTAGTTGTCAGCAGAGTGGTAGGCACCATTTGTGATTGCCAGAGAATAGGTTCCGGCAGACAGCATCATATCTTCCGTTGACATACTGGTTGCGCCGCCTTGGCTGTCCCAGCTTTCCAGCACTTTTCCCTTTGCATCAAGGAGCTGTAGCTTCCAGTAGGTGGAAGCGGAATAGTTCTGGCTTGTATGGGTGAACTGAAGCGAAATATTGCTGGTGTCATCCAGGGTAAAGGTGTAATAATCCGTATCTGTTTCGGAATAGAGATTTCCTGTGCAGGCAGTCGCAACGGGAACAGCATTGGCTGTGGCAGCAGTATCGTTGTATTCTGTTTCGAATACGCCTTCTGTTGTGGCATTGACTGTGATGGTATAATTGTCTGCGCTGTGATACGAAGAGGAAACGACTTTGATATAATATGTTCCCGGACGGAATCCGAGCTTTTCTGTCTGCTGAAGCGTTGTGCCGCCCTGGCTGGTCCAGCTGCATAGTTCCTTGCCGCTTGTATCAATGAGTGTGTAACTCCAGTAGTTTGAAGCGTTGTAATTCTGCTCCAGGTGCTGGAATGTGATCTGGATGAGGCTGTCCTCTTCCAGTGCTACTGCGTAATAATCCACGTCGGCTTCTTGATGGATATTGCCGATGCAGGGGGTGTTGACGAGGAGCATATTGGCATCGCTGATGGTATCGTTGTATTCGGCTTCAAATTGCGTGTCGGCGCCTTGGGTGGGAGTGTATGCAGCTTGTATTGTGTAGCTGTCTGTGCTGGAATAGGAACTGGATGTCACTTTGATGTAGTATGTTCCGGCACGCAGTCCCAGCTTTTCGGTTTGTTTTACTGTGGCGTTTCCAATGCTGTCCCAGCTGCACATGGTGCTTTGATTGGTGTCGAGCAGCGAATAAGTCCAGTATTTTGAATTGATGTAATATTGCTCTGGGTTCTGGAATGTGAGCTGGAGCATACCGTCTTCTTCCAGAGTTACTGCGTAGTAATCCACATCGTCTTCGTTGCAGATATTGCCGATGCAGGGGGTATTCACGGGCAGAACACTTGCTTCATCGGGGCTGTCGTTGGATTCGGCTTCATATAATTTTTCAGATGCAGAAGCGGCAGTGTAATTGACCTTTACTGTATAATTATCTGTGCTGAAACTGCCGGCGCTTTCTACTTTCAGGAAGTATGTTCCGGCGCTGTAACCAAGATCATTTGTCTGGAATCTGGTTACACCGCCTGTGCTTTCCCATTTTTGCAGAGTAGTGCCATCTGGTTTGAGAATTGAAAATTTCCAGTAATCGGAGTTGGTAAAATATTGTTCCATATGCTCAAAGAGAATGGAAATCGAACCGGATTCCTCCAGTGTAACAGCGTAATAGTCAACGTCGCTGGTAGAATAAGTGCAGCCGATACAGGAGGTGTTTACAGGAAGCGGATTTGCAGTCTCAAAGGTATTATTGTATTCGAATTCGTAAAGCTGGTCAGAGGCACTTGCTGTTGTGTAATTGCACTGCATGGTGTAGGGATCTGAACTGTGACTGAGGCTGGAGATCCTTATATAATAGGTTCCGGCATGGAATCCCATGGTTTCTGTCTGGAACGAAGTGTCTCCGCCTTTGCTCTCCCATGTACGCAGTGTAGTTCCGATGTCATCATGCAGCGTAATTTTCCAGTAGGTAGAGTTGGTGTAGCTTTGCTCCGCATGGTCAAAGGAAATAGAAAGCGTGCCGTCTTCTTCCAGCGTTATTGCGTAATAGTCCACATCGCTGCTGTTGGAGAGTGCGCCGATTATGGGTGCATTTACATCGGCTGCCTCCGCGGTTGCAATGGTGTCATTTTCGTAGGCTTCGCCATCCGTTTCCGCAGAAACCGGCATTGCACCGAAGCTGCTCAGGCAAAGCAGCCCGGCAGTCAGCAGGGAAAGCCAACGTTTTTTGTGTTGTTTCATATGGAATAGCCCCTTTCGTTTATGGCATATCTTATGCGCTTTTTCCAGTATACTATATTTTGTCGCAAATTGCAAGAAAAACCGGGAAATATGGCAGAATATCCAAAATGGGGCTGTTGCAGACAGTCAAAATCCAACAGGAAAACGGTGCGATATGGGCATCGCACCGTTAATCAGGATTTGACTGTCCTTGCAACAGCCCTTTTGTTTTACATATTTGTATGAGGTCTGTCAGCTGCCGTCAGAGGATTGCATCCCAGTCTGCCGTGCCGCCTACAGATGCAGTGGCGTAATATTTCAGGATGTAGTAGGCATCATCTGCGTTGACGTTACCGTTTTCGTCTACATCCGCTGCCAGAAGGGGATTGCCTTCCAGTCCCAGGTCACCGCTGACGGAATAGGAGGCGTAGGCTTTCAGTACCAGGTAGGCGTCATCGGCATCCACGTCGTCGTCTTCATCGACATCGCCTCTCAGGAATGTGGTTACATCTGTTGTGAGACAAACGGTGTAATCTGCACCATCATAATTAAGTGCATCTTCAACAATGAGATAATAAGTTCCTTTCGTCAGTTTCAGAGCATCGGAGGTGGATTCCTGTACATCCGCTGTTGCTTTGTAGGAACAGATCTCCGTGCCGCTCTGATCTTTCAGTGTCAATGTCCATGTTGAAATTGCAGAATCAACGGACTCAGTACTGCTGTGGGTAAACAGAATTGCAGCGGCAGTGTCTTCTTCCAGTGTGATCTGATAGCAGTCCACATCGCTGGAGGTATTGAGATTTCCGCCATATACGTTGTCCAAGGTCATGGGATTGGATGTGTTGAGGGAATTGTTTGGTTCGTTTTCCCAGTTGGCATCCGGTGTGGTAATGGCAGTCAGACTGTAGTCAGAGTTGGAGCAATATAGGGCGTCTTCTACCAGAATATAATATGTTCCGGCTGCGAGACCATGCTTCGGGGTCGTTGTCACCAGCTGATTTCCATAGACATACCACAAGTTCTGCTCATTTGACATTTCATCGAGCAGGGTGATTTTCCAATATGTACTGTCATATTCCTGGGTGTCACTCTTGAAAGTGAGGTTGAGGTAGCCGTTTTCCGGTACGGTCAGGCAATAATAATCTTTGTCCTCTGTTGAAGAAATGCATCCGAAACGGGGTGTGGAATCCGTCAGAATATCCGCTGTACCCATGGAATCGTTGGATTCGGTTTCCCAGTTGTCTGCTTCTGTGAAATTGATACGGATCTGATATGCGGTATCGCTGTAACGTAGGGCGTCTTTGATGCGGAGATAATATGTCCCGGCAGGATAGGCGTACTTCCCGGAAACATCCACAAAGGAACTTCCGGAAGAGTAGATGCTGTCGATCTCATTGAGGGATTCGTCTGAAAGAATGATATTCCAGTATGTACTGTCATATTCCTGGGTGTCATGGCGTATTTCAATGGTGAAGTAGCCGTTGCTTGGGGTGGTGAACTGGTAATAGTCTTCGTCTGACTCTTCGCTGAGATTGCCTTCCACAAGTTGGTTCAGAGGCAGACTGTTGCAGGTTCCGGCGGTGTTGTTCGGTTCGGATTCTGTGGCGGTATCCGCAGTGTCATCTGCGCTGACAGCGGCAAATGGAATGCTGCCGCACAGGAAACAAGTTGTGAGCAGTCCTGCGGCAATACGGGTGAAGAAAGTATGTTTTTTCATGGTATCCTCCTTTCGGAAATCGAGACGAAAAATATCAAGAATTGATGCTTCTATTTTAGCATATTCTACAAAAATAATCAATAGTGTTAGTGTAAATTATTTTGTAATATAAAATATGTTTTAAGCAATACCGCTAGGCGCTCTTTGTGCGGTATTGCTTCTATACAACCAAAAAAGCTGTTGCCGTAATGCAAACTTCTCTTGGTTTGCTTTGGACAACAGCTTTTTGTTTTTAGATTTTTTTATGAGTTAGAACAGTATATTCCAGTCTGCCGAGCCGCCTACAGATGCAGTGGCGTAATATTTCAGGATGTAGTAGGCATCATCGGCGTTGACGCTGCCGTTTTCATCCACGTCCGCTGCCAGAAGGGGATTGCCTTCCAGTCCCAGGTCACCGCTGACGGAATAGGAGGCGTAGGCTTTCAGTACCAGGTAGGCATCGTCTGCATTGACATTGCCATCCTCGTTCACGTCACCTCTGACGTAGGTGACTTCTTCTGCATTCAGGGTGAGGGTGTACGGGAGATCGCTGTAGGTACTTTTTTCAACTTTGATGTAGTAAGTACCGGAATCGGCTTTCACGGTTTCTCCGACGGTCTTGCCTGTGGAAATGAGGACGTTTATGGTCTGTACCGGAGAAGTGCTGATACTGTTTGTATCTTCATCGTAGCTGTAAAGAGAAATGCGCCAGCCAACGGAACTGCTGTCGGCGATATTGTCCGGCAGAGTGTGTTCCAATTGGAGGGATATCTCCGATGTCTTTTCCAGGGTGGTCTTGTAGTAGTCGATGTCTGAAGAACTGTACAGCTGACCGGAAACG
This sequence comes from Ruminococcus sp., assembly GCA_051893675.1. Lineage (GTDB taxonomy): Bacteria > Bacillota > Clostridia > Oscillospirales > Ruminococcaceae > Ruminococcus_C. The sequence continues at coordinate 20,481 of JBJFHO010000002.1, forward strand.
GCGGTGTTCACAGGGATTTCGTCTGCACTGCTCATGGTGTCATTGGGTTCACTTTCGGTGGTGTTATCCTTGGCTTCAAAGTTGACCGTCAGGGTGTACTGTACACCAGATGCATAGTCACCGTAATAATCCTGGGGATTTACCTGTACATAATATACACCAGGATCATAGCCTTGTGCCGGAATTGTGACGGAAGCAGTATCGCCTGTGGATTTGACAGAGGTGATCTTCTGGCGGTCTGCATCATAAAGAATCACTTCCCAGAGATTATAGCCTGTATCTATGAGCGCATGTGCAAATGTCACGGACATGGTGCCCGGTTCAGTCAGCTCAAAGGTGTAATAATCCGTATCCCCGTCATCGGATTCTGTCAGGGCTGTGCAGGGGGTAGCAATTGCAAGTGGATTGGCGGTATCAAAGTTGCCGTTGGGTTCCATTTCGTAGTCGTATGGCGTTGTCCATTGGCTCTTCGGTGTGGCGTTGACCTGAACGGTGTATGCCATATCAGTGAAGGTGCTCGGTGTTACTGTAAAGTAGTATGTACCTGCCGGATAGCCGTAAGTGGGTGTGGTTGTTTCTGCAATATTTCCGGGGATTGACCAGGTATTCAAGAGATCTCGATTGCTGTTGTATACAGACAGTTTCCATTTATTATTTGTTTCATCTGTTTTCTCATGGTTGAAAGAAATGCTGAATGCGGAATCCTCTTCCAGAGTGAATGCGTAGTAATCCACATCCGTATTGGAATGCATGGTACCCGTGCATGGAGTGGCTACCGGGACAATGTCGGCAGTGTCAAAGCTGTCGTTAGATTCTGTTTCTGTTAATGTTCCTGTGGCACTGTTTGCAGTGAACTGGGCAGAAATCTTGTAATCGGAACTGGTGTAGCCAAATTCCTTTTTTGCGATTTTACAGTAATATATTCCCGGTGCAGAACCGATTGCGGTGGAAGTAAAGCTTGTGCCGCTGTTTTGTGCGACATCCCAGCTCTGGAGAAGTATGCCCTCTTGGTTGAGCAAAGCGACATTCCAACCGGAGGAGGAATCTGTATTTGCAAAGGACAATTTCAAAGAGATTATACCGTCCTCGTCTGTAGTGAATTGATAATAGTCCACATCGCTGCTGCTGTTCAGATAGCCGATTGTCTGGGCGTTCAGGGGAATGGGATTTGCAGCTTCTAAGGTATCATTTCCTTCATATTCCACATGTGTCGGGAAAGTCAATGCACTTGCGGCAGTATAGTCTGCTTCCAGAGTGTACGTACCGGATGGTGTGACTGCCCATTTTGTGACAGAATAATAGTATGTACCGGCTTTCCAGCCACGTTCCCGTGTAACGATATTCTCGCTGACTTCTGTGAACTTGTAGAGCTCTGTGCCATTTTCGTTGTAGAATGTGATATTATACTTTTCACCGAAAATGGAAGCCGTCCAGTCTGCGGTAAAAGACAGGCTCACAATGCCGTCCTCTTCCAGTGTGATTTTGTAATAGTCCACGTCGCCGTCTTCTGTGACATCGCCGCTTATTGGTGTGTTCAGGTCAATGGTTTCTGCGGTGGCAAGGGTGTCATTTTCACCGCTTGCTGCTGCTGTTTCTGCGGATACCGGCAGTGCTGCCAGATTCCCCAGGCAGAGCATTCCGGCAAGGATTCCGGCGAGCAATTGCTTTTTCTGCTTTTTCATATACATTGTCCTTTCTTAGGGAAGCTTGATTGAATCTTCTATAGTTCAATCATAACATTTTTTGCGCCATAAATCCACCAACCGAAAGGTGCGGAAACGCAATTTCCGGTTGCTTATGGGTTGCTTTTAGTATAGCATATTCTGGTTAATTTAAAATGCCCGGAAAGGTTAAATGTACGTAAAAAGCGCACTCGTACATACGGATGCGCAAAGGTGTGGAGACAATCGGATATAATCCAAGTGTGGTATATCACCACAAGGGGAATCCATGATATGTATGATTTGCGTTGGGGTTCAACCTGGCAGTGAATCGATCAGGTGTACCAGAAATTTCAACAATGTGATTGCATCATCTGCGTCAAGTTCACCATTGGCGTTGCAGTCGGCGTTCTTTCTTGCCTGTTCATTTAGTGTTACCGAACCGTTGGTAGCTTTGTTTAGCAGAACTGCATCAATAATGCTTATTTTGCCGTCCAGATTGATGTCACCGTAGAGGACACTATCGCTGGATACTTCCGTTCCAATACAGAACGAAGTGCCGCACGAAGTTTCTTCATTATCATAAACTGAAATCGTAATTGTAGAGGCACCCTCCAGTGAAATATGAATATCCTGCGGTGTAAAACCCGGCGTCATCCGATAGGAATAAACCATTTCATCATCCAATAAAATTTCGATTGTGGTATCATAGTTGGTCGCATTCGGACTTTCACTCAATACAGACAATGTGCCGGCAAATGTTTGTGCAGATGAATCCAGTGCATAAGTTGCCCATGCCCAACTTTTTTCTTTTGAATAATTCCATCTTGCAATCCATATTTCAAAACCACCGGAATAGGTTACATCATCCACTGTTGTATAGCCATTCCGAGTCCCGATTTGATCTATAAAACTGTCACCCATATTTCCTGTATAGCGGTCACTTTCAATAAGTTCCCAATTTTCCAATCCAGATGTTGAATCATTCTCTTCGGTCGCAGCGGTTGTTTCCGTAACAGAACTGGCAGTAGTCTCTGTGGTTACAATCATGTCGTTTTCACCGCTTGTTTCTTCTGTTTCTGCTGATACCGGCAGTACTGCAGAATTGTTCAAGCAGAGTACGCCGACCAATAGTCCAGCGAGCCATTGTTTTTTCATATACTTTTTCCTTTCCCAGATGGTTTTACTGAAAGCATCTTTGTAAATTATAGCATGTTCTTGATTGTAAAACAACCAACCAATATGCACAAATGCGCGGCTTTTAGTACCTTGTCACATCTAAAATTTATTCCATTGAAAACGTCCCACCGGGACGTTTTCAAGGCGTTACTTGGCATGATGGCCTCACAAGGCGGGGCGGTCTTGTTCGCCCCGCCTCGAAAAAGCTGTCGCTTTTTC
>JBJFHO010000003.1:0-23491 GCA_051893675.1 Ruminococcus sp.
GAATGTGGAATCCATTGTGGGGATCAATCAGCAGACGTTCAAGCAGAAAATGGCGACCTATAAGCATCACCCGGGTTCTCTGGTGGTTCTGATCGTGACCATTCTCGCTGCAGCTATCACCGTAGGCGTACTGCTCAGTCTGATCGTTTATATTGTGGTAAAGGGCGTGCCCAATATCCATCTGTCTCTGTTTGAATGGAAGTATACCACGGAAAACTGCTCCATGATGCCGGCAATCATTAACACACTGCTGATGACGCTGCTGACATTGATTATCGCTGTCCCCATCGGCGTATGCTCTGCCATCTACCTGGTGGAATACTCCAACCGGGGCAGTAAATTTCAGATGACCCTGGTGAAGGTCATCCGTATGACGACGGAAACGCTCCAGGGTATCCCGTCCATTGTATTTGGTTTGTTCGGATTTCTTGCCTTTGTCATTGCCTGCAAATTCGGATATTCCCTGCTGGGCGGTGCGATCACCATGGCACTCATGGTGCTGCCACTGATTATGCGTACTACGGAAGAGGCACTGCTCAGCGTTCCGGATTCCTTCCGGGAAGGCAGCTTTGGTCTGGGTGCAGGACGTCTGCGGACGATTTTCCGTATCATTCTGCCCAGTGCAGTGCCGGGTATTCTGGCAGGCGTCATTCTTGCCATCGGACGAATCGTAGGCGAAACCGCAGCACTCATGTACACAGCCGGTACTTCTACCGATGTATGTACTGGTCTGCTGAAGCCCTGCCGTACACTGGCAGTGCACATGTATCAGCTTCTCTGTGAGGGCAAGTATATGGATGCAGCCTATGCTACTGCGGTAGTACTGCTGGTAATGGTGATCCTGATCAACGCATTGTCCAGCTTTGTGGCAAAGAAACTGACCAAAAAGTAGGAGAGAAAAGTATGGCAAAATTTGAAATTCACGATATGGACTTGTACTACGGTACATTCCATGCGCTGAAAAACATCAATCTGGAACTGCCGGAGCATGAGGTCAGCGCATTTATCGGGCCCTCCGGCTGCGGCAAATCCACGCTGCTGAAATCCCTGAACCGCATGAACGATCTGGTGGAGGGATGCAAGATCACCGGTGATATCCGTCTGGACGGGGAGGATATTTACGGCAATATGGATGTAAATATGCTGCGCAAGCGTGTGGGCATGGTATTCCAGAAGGCGAATCCCTTTCCCATGAGCATCTACGATAACATTGCATATGGTCCCCGCACCCATGGCATTCATTCCAAGGCAAAGCTGGATGAGATTGTGGAAAAATCTCTCCGGGATGCCGCCATCTGGGATGAGGTCAAGGATCGGCTGAACAAAAGCGCTCTGGGAATGTCCGGCGGACAGCAGCAACGTCTGTGTATCGCACGTGCACTGGCAGTGCATCCGGAGGTACTCCTCATGGATGAGCCAACCAGTGCCCTGGATCCCATTTCCACATCCAAAGTGGAGGATCTGGTCATTTCACTGAAAAATGAGTATACCATTATTATTGTAACGCATAACATGCAGCAGGCAACACGTGTTTCTGACCGTACTGCATTCTTCCTCCTGGGCGAAGTGATCGAATATGCGGAAACAGAACAGCTGTTCTCCAAGCCCCAGGATAAACGTACTGAGGACTACATTTCAGGGAGGTTCGGTTAATGAGAGTTTACTACGATGCGCAGCTGGCAACATTGAATACCGATATGATCCAGATGAGTGCACTTTGCGAGGATGCCATTTCAGCTGCGGTACAGGGAATGCTGGAGGATGACAAAAAGCTTGCGGAAAAGGTTTCCAACATTGAACTGGAAATTGATCAGTACGAACGGGATATTGAACGTCTCTGTATGCGCCTTCTGCTCATGCAGCAGCCCGTTGCAACAGATCTGCGTGTGGTTTCCTCGGCACTGAAAATGATCTCCGATCTGGAACGCATCGGCGATCAGGCATTTGACATTGCAGATATCACAAAGCATATGACATTCCGGGACTTCTCCAGCAAGGTACACATCAAGGAAATGGCAAAGGCAGTCATTACCATGGTAACAGACAGCGTGGATTCCTATGTGAACCATGATGTTACTCTTGCAAAGAAAGTGGCTGAGGAAGATGACAAGGTGGACACACTGTTCAGCAAGGTACGCAATGAACTGGCAGATCTGATCCGCACAGATCAGGATAAGGCAGAGGATGCTCTGGATCTGCTCATGATCGCAAAATATCTGGAGCGTATCGGCGACCATGCAGTGAATGTTTCCGAGTGGGTGATTTATGCCATTACAGGCGATCATGTGTGAGATAAAACCATGTATTGCATGAGTTTTTGCATCCATTCACTTGACGTGCGGTCAGATTCATGATACTATAATAGTAATCGGAATCGGAATCCAAAAACTCTATAACAGGGAAGAAAGGAACATCCGTGCGACGTTCCTTTTTGTATTATGGGAACGTAGGAAAGGCGGTATTATGATTTATTTGGTAGAAGATGATGATAGCATCCGGGAGTTAGTGATCTATACCCTGCGCAGTACCGGTATGGAAGCCCAGGGGTTTGCGCTGCCTTCTGCGTTTTGGAATGCCATGGCAGAGCGAAAGCCGGAACTGGTACTTCTGGATATTATGCTGCCCGAAGAGGACGGTCTGGAAATTCTGAAAAAGATACGCAGCGATAAAGCTACCCGGGAATTGCCTGTGATTATGCTGACGGCAAAGGGAACGGAATACGACCAGGTGGTGGGATTGGACTGCGGTGCGGATGATTATGTGCCCAAGCCCTTTGGTATGATGGCACTTGTGGCACGTATCAAGGCAGTCATGCGCCGTACAGAGAAGCCCGTAGAGGAGAAAATTCTGTGCCTGGGAGACCTGACGGTAAATCCTACCCGGCATGTGGTACAGGTTGCCGGCGAGACAGTGAACCTGACGCTGAAAGAATTCGAACTGCTGTGCCTGCTGCTGGAGAATCCGGGGGTGGTCTTTACACGAGATCAGCTGCTGAACCAGATCTGGGGCTATTCCTTCGACGGCGAGAGCCGTACTGTAGATGTGCATGTACGCCATCTGCGGCAGAAGCTGGGGGATTGCGGCAAGTATATTGAAACCGTCAGAGGCATTGGCTATCGTTCAGGAGATGGAACAACATGACCAAGAAGATTTTTCTCTCCACCATTACTGTGGTAGTATCCGTGCTGCTGCTGAGTCTGGCGCTGATCACCGGTGTGCTGTATGAACACTTCGAAAAGCTGCTTTTGGAACAGATGGCGACAACGGCATCCTTTGTGATCCAGGGCGTGGAAGATGAGGGGATTTCCTACTTCAATGCGTTAGAGGAAAAGGATTGCCGTATTACATGGATTGCCCCGGATGGTACAGTGCTCTATGACAACTGCTATAATGCGGAGGAAATGGAAAATCATGCTGACCGGGAAGAAGTGAGACAGGCAATGGAAGGGGAATCTGGCACCAGTATCCGGAAATCCTCTACCTTGTCAGAGCATACCATTTATTATGCAGCACGTGTCAGTGACGGCTCAGTGGTGCGTATCTCTAAGGCACAGAGCTCGGTGCTCTTTCTCATGGGCGGTATGCTGTCCCCATTCTTCTTTATTCTGCTGGCAGCGTGTATTCTTTCGGGATTTTTGTCCTATCGGGTATCCAAAAAAATTGTCCGCCCCCTCAGTGAGATTGATCTGAAGCATCCGGAGCAGGTGGAGACCTATGAGGAGCTTTCTCCTTTTCTCCAGCGTATCGCAGCCCAGAACCGGGAAATTGAGGCGAAAATGGAGGAAATACGCAAGCAGCAGCAGGAATTTTCCATGATTACGGAGAATATGAGCGAGGGACTGTTTGTGGTAGACCGCAATTATCAGATTCTTTCGTATAATAAAAGTGCCATGCGTATCTTCGGGATGCATCCGGATGAAACACCGCAGAATCTTCTGGCAGTGAACCGCAGTGAGAGCTTCCGGGCGGCAGTGGACAGTGCACTGCGTGGACGGCATTCCCAGCAGACATTGGAACTGGACGGCAGAGTATATCAGATTCTCGCCAATGCAGTGTGTCACCCGGATACAGGGCAGGATCTGGTGGGGGCAGTGATCCTCGTTCTGGATATTACGGAAAAAGAGGCACAGGAACAGTATCGCCGGGAGTTTACGGCGAATGTTTCCCACGAGTTGAAAACGCCGCTGACTTCCATTTCCGGTATTGCGGAGATCATCCGGAACGGCATTGTACGGCAGGAGGATATTCCCCATTTTGCCGGGAAAATCTACGATGAATCCCAGCGCCTGATCACACTGATCGGGGATATCATAAAGCTGTCCCAGCTGGACGAGGATCAGGTACCGCTGGAACGGGAACAGGTGGATTTGCTGGATATTGCCCGGGATGTGGTACAGCAGCTTGCCTCTGTGGCGAAGAAAAACAGCGTGACCTTTGTCTCCAATGGTACCCATGGACTTGTGTTCGGTGTGCGGCAGGTGCTGTCGGAAATGGTCTATAATCTGTGCGAAAACGCTGTGAAATACAATCATCCTGGCGGTCGTGTCTGGGTTGGTGTAAAGCAGATGACGGATGCTGTGGAGCTGACGGTAAAGGATACCGGCATCGGCATTCCTGCGGCAGAGCAGGGACGTGTGTTCGAACGGTTTTATCGGGTGGATAAGAGCCATTCCAAAGCAGTCGGCGGCACCGGACTGGGCTTGTCCATTGTAAAGCATGGCGCTGCACTGCATCATGCCACCATTGAGGTGGACAGTGAAATGGGTAAGGGGACGGAGATCAGATTGACGTTCCCAAAACGCTAGAGGTAGTGAAAGAATGGTGTAGGGACAGATTGTGCCGTGTTCTTTTACTGTTGCAGCAAAAAACTGGACATTCTTCGGAATCTATGCTATAATAATGTAGATAAACTACCACAAGGAGAATGAACATGGAAAAACTGCTTCTCATCGGACTGCCCGATTCCGGGACGGTGGAACAAATCGCTGCAAAGCTTCGTCTGCGTACCGTCATTATCCCACCGGAACAGTATTCCCGGAGTCTGGGAAGTCTTGTCGGATATGCCAACGACAGTGTTTCTGCAACTGCAGCCGCAGATGCGGTACTGCCGGAAACAGGACTGCTGGTTATGTGCGGACTGAAAAATAACCGCATTGACCGTCTGCTGCAGGCATTGCGGATGGCTGGACTGGTGATTCCGCACAAGGCAGTTCTGACCCAGACCAATCGCAGTTGGAATGCCTTTCAACTGGCACATGAGCTGGAACGGGAACGGCGTGCCATGATGGAAAAATAAAAGAAAAAAAGCTGTTGCTTCGGGCAGCAAAATCCGGATGGACGGGTCGATGTAGGCATCGACCCCTACCAATCACCACGAATTGTGTGACATTTTGTAGGGTGCGATGCCCACATCGCACCGTTTTCCAATTGGATTTTGACTGTCTGCAACAGCCTTTTTTATATTTTTGTTATAATGAGATATTTATTCGCCAAGCAGGAACCGCAGCAGTGCCACTGCATCCGGTGTGCCGAACATGCCGTCCTGGGTCATATCCAGTGCGGTAAATTCTGCGTCAGTAACGACTGTAGTCGTTGTAAAGGAGACCAGCTGCTGCCGCATAAGCGCCAGGTCAAAGCCATTCAGTTTGCCGTCTCCGTTGACATCTCCCGGAATGACTTCCAGTGGAGATGTTGTTGCCGTTGTTTCTGTTGTGGTGGTGGTAGTTGTTTCCGGTGTGCTGGTTGTCGTACCGGCAGTTGTAGTTGTCACCGGAACCTCCAGACCGTCCACGATGGAATAATACGCCGGCTTAGCGGTGAAATCCTCATTGAACAGCAGCGGATACTTGGAAGCACGCCAGCTCTTGTCATCCGTTGTGCCCCAGAATACGACGGCAGAAATATAGTCTTTATATTCCACAATGGCATCCATGATGTCGCTGTAATACTGTGCCTGTGCTTCGAAGCTGGTTTCAGTATTGTCATTTACTGTGGCATCCAGCTCGGTGATCTGGATATCCAGACCTGTTTCAGCGAATTTTGCAAGGGCTTTTTTATATGCGCTGACAGAGGGGAATGCATCGCTGCCGGATCTTGCATCCAGGTGAGACTGCATACCGATACCGTCGATGAGTCCCTTTTCTTTCAGATCCATTGCCATATCATAGATGGCCTGAGTTTTGCCGGGCATATATTCATTGAAGTCGTTGTAATAGAGCTTGCAGCCCTCCGGTGCATACTTTCTGGCGTATTCAAATGCCGGCTCGATGAAAGAATTGTCTCCGAAGATCTGTACCCACGGCGAATTGTTAGAACCATCACTCTGGGAACCTGCCGGACGATAGCTGCCGTCATCCAGCCAGCACTCGTTTACAACGTCCCATGCGTAGAAGTCCACAGTGGGGTATTCTTCCTTGATTGCGGCGAAAACATTCTTGATATAGTTCTCCAGACGTTGCAGCATGACATCCTTGGAAACCCAGTCGCCGTCATCGGTAAAGCCCTTTTTGAAGAACCAGTCCGGTGTCTGCTGGTGCCATACGAGAACATGACCTCTTACGGAAATGTTATTGTCCCGGCAGAAGTCCAGAATAGATCTGGCGCTTGCCAGATTGACCTGGGGATCGGTTTCGCTGCCTGTTGCCAGGGTAGCCGCCTGATCCAGAATGGCATCCGGCTTCAGCTCATTGCCCAGGGTAACGCTGTTGAAATGCTTCAGGATCAGATCCTTTGCAGACTGGGGTGCAAGCTCCGATGTGGTAACTGCGGTACCCACTTTGAAATAGTCTGCATAGGCATCTTTCAGGGAAGTGATATCCTCCTGAATCTTGTAAACCGGTGCCGTGCGGATCTCGAAGTCGTCCACATAGAGTGTTGCCTGGTCATTGCACTCGAAGTAGAGGTATACATTTGTCACATTTTCCGGAATGCTGAACTTGATCTTGGAGAATTCGCTCCAGCCGTCACCCTGGTTTGTGACAGAGCTGAGGTTGGTATAGTGGCGTTCGCCGGATGCATCAGTGTATTCCATACTCAGCATAATGGAATTGTACCACGCTGCTCTGACGTATGCGCTGACGGTGTATTCTACACCCACTTCCAGCAAACCATCCAGTAAGAACTGCGGACCATTCCAGTTCTTCGCTCTGTCGCTGATGCACATGGAATAGGAACCGCTGTATGCCTGTTCCGTTGTGGCAGCAATGGTTTCCACACCGCCTCTGCCAGTAAAGGCTTCTACATTGCCGTCCTCAAAGTCCGTGGCGTACATGACAGTCGTGCCGTCCTCTTCCTCCGCTGCGCTGACAATGGAGGATGCCGACTGGGTGAAAATGATATTCCCTGCCGGAACAGCCGCACCCAGCAGCACCGTACTCAGCAGACCAGCCAGAATCCGTTTTCCTAACATTGATTTCATAAACCTGTCCTCCCAAAAAAGCATAAATATACATATATTTTATCACATTCCGGAGAAGATGTCAACTAATTGCACAAAAAAATCTTAAAAATCCATTTCACTTATAATGAAAGGAAAAATATAGGGCAAACTGTGTTCGTCTGCATCTTTTGGGAAGATGCTGTATTTGCGAACACAGTTTGCCCTTTGCGTGTATATTCAGAAGAAAGTGGAGTTGTTATGGTGATTCCGGCGGTAGAGCGGATGAGTGCCGGTACGCAGACGTTTCATTACGCTTCCGGCTTCTCCTTCTCCCCAAAAATCCGCCGCAGCTGCTCCGCCGTCATCTCCTGTTCCGGCTGGAACGCCTCAGAAACCGCATACGCCAGAAGGCTCTTTGCAAACCAGCGCACTTCCGGACGTGTGGCAATACTGGAAAGCCGGCTGGTGCAGACCAGGAGACTGCCGCTGCCTACCTTTGCCTCCCAGACAATACCCAGCTTGTGGTTACGCTCGAAGTTGTCGATCATCTGTACAATGGGCGTGAAGCCCTCCGGTGTTTCATCCAGAATCGCACAATCTGCGTTGCTCACGATATCATACCACTGGGGCGTGCTGTACTCCTGGGTAGGGAACTGCGCCAGTGCCGCGTGATCCGCCTGAATGCACAATCCCATGGTACCCACGGCAACCGGCTTGTTCATCCAGTTGCAGATGTCACGGAACATGGGATAGCACCAGAAATCTGTGCAGTAAAATCCCGGAATGGACTGGGCTGTCTCTGTGGGCAGATAGAGTACACGTCCGCCCTTTTCCAGCTGCGCCAGAGCTTCTTCCAGATTTTCAGTTATGCAGAGATCCTCCCGGCTCTCCAGCGACGGCATTCCGATGGCAGGGTAGAGCATCAGGTCATAGGCGTTGCATACATCTGTATCGGTAATGGACAGGATCAGGTGCATCCGCAGGGGATGTGTCGTCTCCTCCGGCATCCGGCAGAAAATACTGCCCACCTCAATCAGTCCGGCAGATTCTGCGGTAATGAGGAAACTGCCCTCGCCCAGCGTCTCGCCGTTTTCCGTCACCATCAGCCATTCTGCGGTACAGTGCTGGGGCAGCGTGGGGAGTGTGGTGCGCAGGGAAACCTTTGCCACAAACATTTCTCCAGTGATGCATACATAGGACGGGAACTGCGCCAGAAGGACACAGTCCGAGCAGAACATGCGCCATTCCTCTGGTGTGATCAGTCCTTTGCTCTCCATGAAAGCATCCAGCATTCCCACCAGTGCCGTACCCTGTCCGCTGAAGTCCTGCAAATCCAGCAGCTGGAATCCTGCTACGTACTGGGAACGCATTGCGGCTTCGATCTCCTCTTTGTAGCATGCCGCCGCCAGTGCACCGCTGCACCGGAAGAAATCATCTGCCTGTGACAACATACCCTTTGCTGCCAGACGTTCCCGGAATATTTCGAAATTGCGTGCTTTCAGCGGCCCAGTGTACTTTTCGATCTCATGGAAATCAGGGTAAACCTCATACTGCCCGATCTCATGAGTGATGACAGGCTTCGTGGGAATCAGACCGCCGTCAGACTTGCTGACCTTGACCTTTTTCACGCCGGTGCCATACTGGATCTCGATCTCCTGTACATCATCTGCTGGGGTATCCTCTGTCTGCTGCGGGAAAATGATGTTGTCGTAATTGTGCATGGTACTGGGTCTGTCTGTCTGCACATGTCCCAGCGGTGCATCACACATGCCGTAGGAACCACGGATGAGCCGTTCCTTGCTCAGACGGACGCCTACAAAGTAATCATCCTCCGGCAGAATCAGGGGGAAGTGCTGAAAATTATTGCAGCCCTGTGTGTACAGGTGCCGATCGTCCAGGGATTTGTAATGCCGCAGGATCTCTCCGATACGCTCCGGATTGCCCCACAGCTCGTTTCCCAGGGAGAACATGACGAATGAGGGATGATTGCCGAAGACTTCCAACATTTTATCACCCAGTTCGATGAGGTACTGCTGTTCGGCTTCGTTGTGATTTTCATCTGTCTTTGCAGTAAGGGTACCCCAGAAGGGCAGCTCTGGTTCCATGTAAATGCCCAGAATATCCGCTGCCGTAAATGCCGCATCAGGGGGACAGCAGGTGTGGAACCGGTAGTGGTTGATGCCGTAGTCCTTGGCAGTTTGCAGGACGGAAATCCACTCGTTGACATCGGTAGGGGCATAGCCGGTTCGGGGAAAGATCATACCATCGTGCTTGCCACGGAGCATGGTGGGCTGCCCGTTAATGGTGAAGCGATTGCCGTCAGCGCAGAATTGTCGCAGACCGAAGCTGAGTGTACCCACATCCTGTTCATTTACCCGGTAAGTCATCAGATACAGGGCAGGGCTGTATTCACTCCACGCATAGATCGTTTCTCCCAGGGGAATGGTCACAGACGCCTTCCCTGTTTCGTCTGCTGTGATCTGTGCCTGGAAAGGGGGAATGATATCCTCTTCGTTTTCCTCGCAGGTAATGCCGTCTGCGGAGAATACAGCCGTTTTTGCACCGTGAAGCTGCATGATCAGGGTGACATTCTTCTCCTCCAGACTGGGATATGCCTGGATATGATCCACGTAGACCTCCGGAAATACCTCCAGCTTGATCTCACCGGTAATGCCGTTCCAGTTGGACTGGGTATCCGGAGAAGTCAGATGACCGCCCTTTGTGGGGTAGCCTGTATTTTCCACAAGAATCGTGATATCCACCAGGGGCTTTGTCACGTAGCCGGAAATATCATAAACATGAGGTGTGCACAGGCTGTCGCAGGAACCCACACGCTTGCCGTTGATCCAGAGGGTGGTCAGACGGGTGCGCTCCAGCGTCAATTTCATGGGCAGTCCCAGCAGGTCAGGGCGAACATAGACGGTTTTATGGAACCATGCCTGTCCCTCAAAGGCGTAGGCATCTGTGAGAAAACCCGTTTCCCGGTTGGGATTGGGTGTACCTTTTTTTGCGAGAGAAGTGGTGCCAGGCAGGGAAATGGTATCATCAAAGGCAGTGGGGCAGGTACCCTTTGCCATCTGTGCCATGGAGAAGTCCCAGACACCAGTTAAATCATACGTTGTCAGCATATTGCAGCAATCCTTTCGGTTAAAATAAGAATCTGTCCGGATGGAAAAGGGGACAAATTCTGAAAGAGCAGATCATCTAAGATTAAGTTTACCATATCTGCTAGAATCTGTCAAGAAAAAACGGATTATTTTGTGGGGGATTGCCAGCAAACTGCGTGGTCTCCGTGGTGTTTTCCATGGCAGTGAGCACTGCACCGGAATTTTTTCGTATCCCGTATATTATACTATTATAATGTATCCGTATGAGAGGTGCAGAACGCCTGTAGATACCGCTGGACAATTCTGGAACGGCGGAAGGGGCATAGTGTCACGTGTTTTTGCACGTCAAAAATTGAGATTTAGAAAAGTTGCACAAAAACGGCGCAGTATTTTTTCCAAGGCTTATAAAATTATGTGGAAAATGAAAAAAGTACTTGCAAAATTCGGATAAATATTATATACTGGTATATGGAGAAGTATGGTGCAGACAGGCACATAGGACTGCACGAGGATGTGACGTATGGCGATACAATTTGGAGGCGGAAAGGGGGACGCAAACGACTGGTACAGCGGCGGCACGGACAACTGCGGCAGCTTCTCTGCATCCATGCGGCGGCGATCTTGCCGCGGCTCACATTTTTTTCAATAGAAAGGAAGAATGATAATCATGAAGATGAAAAAGTTTATTTCATCTCTCACAGCTGGCGTAATGGCGGCTACTACGGTTTTCACCAGTGCTCTGGTAACTCCGGCTATGTCGTTCTTGGCTAGTGCGGCTGAGGGCGATGTAGTATGCATTGCTTCAATTTGTGGTCAAGCTGATTATGGTCAAAACACGTTCTGGGGACAAGATGCGACCGGACAGACTAATGCAACAATTACAGGTGATGGTGAATATACTGTAAGCTATACAGTACATGATGAAGCATTTGCGAATTTTCAGTCATTATCTGTAATGCTTGGTTTGAGCGGTGACTCTTTCCTGTATCATTATGGTGATAATTCTGGTACACTGGATGGCTCTGGCATTAGCTTTGAAGTAACTGAAGCTACAATTGGCGGTGAGGCAATTGTTGGAGAAGTAACAGCTGCTAAAGAGTGGAGTAATGAACTTAGTGCAGAAGCAGTTCGTATATGCTGGGATGGTTCTAGTGCCTGGAATCTGGTATCTGTTTCTACTTTGACAGGTGGCAAAAAGGAATCACTGGAAGTTGGCGATGTAATTAGCGTTACCTTTACCGTAAGCGGTACTGGTCAGACATCTGTTGCTACCACTGAGTCCAGCGAAACTACCACTGCAACAGCAGAGACAACCACCACTGTTTCCTCCGATGTAACAGCAGAGACAACTACCACTTCTGCTCCGGTAAACAATGACAAGGAAATCACGCCTGATGTTCAGACTGGCGAAGCAGGTGAAGCTCCGGATACTTACGACTACAACTACATTGAGTTCGATACGGACGGCGCAATTTCTGCAACTGTTTACTACACTGTTACTTCCGGCGATGCTGCATCTTATACATTCTATAACATGACTAACCCGGATTGGACAGCTGCTGGCACAGAAGTAGCTGTTACAGCTGGTCAGCAGAACACAGCTGACTACACATTTGAGTCTGGTTGTGAGACTGTTCGTTTCGCAATGTACTGGCCGCATGCTGAGAATGCAACTATCGACAAGGTAGTGCTCCACTACGGCGATACTCCGACAACTACTGCAACCGAAGCATCTACAACCGAAGAATCCTCTACTGCAAGCCAGACTGAGGCAAGCACCACTGCAAGCCAGACCGAGGCAAGCACCACTGCAAGCCAGACTGAGGCAAGCACCGCAAGCCAGACTGAGGCAAGCACTGCAAGCCAGACCGAGGCAAGCACCGCAAGCCAGACTGAGGCAAGCACTGCAAGCCAGACTGAGGCAAGCACCGCAAGCCAGACCGAGGCAAGCACTGCAAGCCAGACACAGGCTACAGAGTCTTCTGCAACTGCACAGACTACTGCAACCACTACTACGGCAACTTCTAAAACCACTGCAATCACTACCACAAAGGCTCCTACAAGCACAAATGTGACAGAAGCTGTAAAGGGTAAGGGTATCGTATTCGATATCGCAGAGGTTGAGGCAGAGCCGGGTGAAGAGGAAGTTACTGTACCGGTAACTGTAAAGAATGCCGTTGCTGCAAACGGTATCTCCCTGACTCTGGATATTCCGGAAGTAACTGCACGTATCCTGACACTGACATACGGCGCTGAGGATTCTGTAGACAACTACATGAGCTTTGACAGCGTTCAGAAGAACCTGATCGGTTATGAAGAATATACCGCAAATGGTATTGATACTTCTATGGAAGATGAGGACCGCTGGCTGTACTTCGCATGGACTGTAAACGGTTCTGCTTCTACACCGGCTGACGGCGATGCATTCGCAGTTCTGTTCGACGTTTCCGCTGATGCAATTTCTGTTGCAGAAGAGTATGGTCTGGAACTGATGACAGACGCTGACGGCAATACGTATTATGATTTCCCGATCTACTTTGCTCCGCAGGGTACTGTAAACTGGGACTACACTGGCCAGTATGCAGACGATGATCCCACAAACCCGTATCTGCTGCCGACACAGAGCTATGCAGATGCACAGAACAAGGATATCTTTGACACTGACGTTACCTGCTACAGCGGTGCGATCCGCATCTACACTGACAAGCTGGACACAACAACTTCCACTTCTCAGGAAATGCCCATCAACCTGGATATTGACGAAGTATTCGTTTATCCGGAAGATGAGATCGACCTGCCGGTAATGGTTACCGCACAGAGCGGCGTTGACGCAAACAGCATGGCAATCAAGGGCGTTATCAATATGCCGGATCCGACTGCTGAAATGGTAATCGTTCCTTACGGCGAGGATTCCTCTATCACAAACTTCGGTGATTCCAACCAGGTTAACCTGAAGGAATTCGTTGCATTCAAGGATGGCACTTCTACCATCACTGACGGCACTGACCAGTGGATCCGTTTCGGTCTGACACAGCAGAATACTGCTGCTGATCCGACTGCATTGGATTACATCCTGGCAATTACATTCGAGATCCCGGATAAGGATACTGTTGTTTCTATTGCTGAGCAGTATGGCCTGCAGCTCCAGACCGGCGACTATAACGGCGAAACTGTAGAATACTACGAATTCCCCGTAGGCTGGGCTCCGCAGGGTACTGACCTGCAGGAGAGCGGCGACTCCATGGTTCAGGTTGAGCGCTTCCAGTACTCCAACGCAAGCAACGTGGACATCTTCAAGAGCCAGGTTGGCGTGAAGGACGGCGCAATCCGTGTTATCATGGGTGTAAAGGCTACTGAGACTACTACCACAACTACCACCACTACAACCACTACCACAACGACTACAACCACCACTACCACTACTACTACTACAGAAGAAGGCACAACCACAACAACTACAACCACCACAACTACCACAACTTCACAGCCTGAGACAACTACCACAACAACCACCACTACCACTACAACTACCACAACTACAACCACTACAACAATTGAGACAACTACTACAACTACAACTGAATCCACCACATCTGAGACAACCACAACCACCACAACAACTGAATCCACAACTACTTCTTCTGAAACAACAACAACTTCCAGCGAAACAACCACCACAACTTCTGATACAACTGCTACCACGACCTCTACAACGACAACAACCTCCAGACCTGGTCCTGGTACCATGACATTCACCTCTACCACTACAACTTCTGATACAACTGCTACCACTACTTCCAGTGAGACAGAAACCACAACATTCCCGATCGGTACAACATCTCTCTCTGCTGAGGTAAATCCGGACGGCGGTTTCTACTTCTCTGTAGATGACAACGACTTTGATCCGGCTGATCTGATCACAGTTTATGCCATCGACGAAGAGGGCCAGCAGGTAGATGTAACAGATCAGATCACATTTGAATATGCAACACCGGCTGAGATGTACGAGGCTCTTGGTGAGGCATATGTTGCAACTGCTCTGACAGCTTACTTCAACGAAGAAGATGGTACTCAGGTTAAGCTGGACGAAGCTCCTATGGTTTATATCGGCGTAAAGGGCGATACGAACCTGGATGCAAAGGTTACTGCGGACGACGCTTATGCGATCCTGGTATACTATGCATCTTGCTCCGTTGGCATGGATGCGACTCTGACAGACGGCAAGGATGCAAATCTGGAGATTCTGGCTTACTTCCTGTCCGATGTAAATACAGAGAGCAAGGAAGGTAAGAACACAGATGACAAGCAGCTGACCGCTGACGACTCTTATTATCAGCTGGTTTACTATGCAAGTGAATCTGTAGGCCTGCCAATCACATGGCCGGATGTTATTCCGTCCCTGAAGTCTCTGGAAGGCTCTATCTGGGCTGCCTGAGTTGATACGAATCCCATATCAACCTGTTGAAGAATTTGCCGCTATCATTTCGTCACTCTGCGTTGCCCGCCCTTGGCAGGCGACAGCCTGGCTGCGGTTGGGCGCCTTGATTGACAAAATGCTATCTGGCAACTTCATCAACAGAACGATAAGGAATTAGTATGAATTGAAACTGACAGCATAAGGAAATGACATAATATGACGAAACCCGATGCAGGAGCGATCCTGTGTCGGGTTTTTGTTTTCAGGTGATCATGCGGATTTCCTTGCTTTTTGAAGGAAAATACTTTGTTTTTTTCAAACTCTTCAAAAATGAGTAAAAAAAATGGCGCAACCCTTGCAAAATTCCACAGAATCGGATATACTTATTATTGGGCGGTTATCGCTTTCAGACAATGACAGTGTGAATAGAGGAGGGAATGCTCTTGAAAACAATACAGGAAACACGTCAGATATTGGAGTCTGGTGTGTTGGATGACAGCATTGCAAAACTGTGCGGCGGAGCAGATCAGGTGGATGCCTATCGGCAGCGCTTGCTCCATGCCATAGATGCCTTTGGGGCACAGTTTGGCACCGATCGGGAAATCGCATTATTTTCCGCACCGGGACGGACAGAGCTGGGCGGCAATCACACCGATCACCAGAGAGGACATGTGCTTGCGGCAAGTGTCAATCTGGATATCATTGCTGTTGCAGCACGCCGGGATGACAATGTGATCCAGGTGCAGTCGGAGGGCTTTCCGATGGATGTGGTATCCCTGGACGAACTGGAACCCCAGACGGATAAGAAACCCGATGCGGCAGAATTGATCCGGGGCGTGGCAGCACGGTTCGGACAGCTTGGCTGTCCCATTACCACGGGCTTTGATGCATATACCACATCCCAGGTTATGAAAGGCTCCGGACTTTCCTCGTCAGCTGCCTTTGAGGTGCTCATTGGAAATATCTGCAATGCGTTCTATGGTGACAATCGGTTCAGCCCGGTGGAGCTGGCGGAAATCGGACAGTATGCAGAAAATGTGTACTTCCAGAAGCCCTGCGGTCTCATGGATCAAATGGCGTCCTCTGTGGGCGGCGCTGTTGCTATTGATTTTGCCGAAGCCCATGCGCCGGTAGTACAGCCGGTATCTTTTGATTTTTCCAAGACGGGCTATGCATTGTGTATTGTGGATACCGGCGGCAATCACGCTGATCTGACAGCAGAGTATGCGGCGATTCCGGCGGAAATGCACTCAGTTGCAGCATATTTCGGCAAGGAAGTCCTGTCCGAGGTGCCGGCAAATGAAGTACTCCGTGCCATTCCGGAACTGCGGAAATCCTGCGGCGACCGTGCAGTGCTCCGTGCCATCCATTATTATCGGGAAGATCGCCGGGCACAGGGGGAATCCGATGCCCTGGAACGCGGCGACTTTGAGGCATTTCTCCATCTGGTAGAGAATTCGGGACAGTCCTCCTACTGCCTGCTGCAGAATGTCTATCCCTCATCGGCACCTCAGGATCAGCCGGTTTCCATTGCCCTGGCAGTTGGCTCAGCGGTACTGGGCGGCAGAGGTGCCATCCGGGTGCACGGCGGCGGCTTTGGCGGTACCATTCAGGCGTTTGTCCCCACAGTACTTCTGGCACAGTTCCAGGAGGGTATGGAAAATGCACTGGGTGCAGGATGCTGCCATGTACTGCAAATTCGTCCGGTGGGCGGAACGACAATTTTGATATGACATTTCAGATAGGAAAGGAAGCGTAGGAAAATGGGTAAAATTCTGGTGACCGGAGGTACCGGTTTTATCGGAAGTCACACTTGTGTTGCCTTGATCAATGCAGGCTATCAGGTGGTAATTATGGATAATCTCAGCAATTCCAAGGTGGAGGCAATTGCTCGTATTGAACTGATCACGGGAAAGCATGTGCGTTTTTACCGGACGGATATGCGGGATGAAGAAGGTATGCGCCAGATTTTTGAGGATAATAAAATTGATGCGGTCATTCACTTCGCCGGACTGAAGGCAGTGGGCGAATCAGTGGAAAAGCCGCTGGAGTATTATCAGAACAACATCGGCGGCACACTGTCTCTGCTGCGTGTCATGAGAGAGTATCAGTGTAATGTGATGATCTTTTCTTCCAGTGCAACAGTGTATGGCTGCCAGAACCCTGCACCGTATCAGGAGGAAATGCCTACCTCTGCCACAAATCCCTATGGCTATACCAAGGTTATGATCGAGCAGATCCTGCGTGATGTATGCGTGGCAAATCCCAAGTTCAGCGCTGTGGCACTGCGGTATTTCAATCCCATCGGTGCACACGAAAGCGGTCTCCTGGGTGAGGATCCCAACGGCATCCCCAACAATCTGGTGCCCTATGTGGCACAGGTTGCAGTGGGCAAGCTGGATCATCTGAATGTTTACGGTGATGATTATGACACCCCCGACGGCACAGGCGTCCGGGATTATATCCATGTTATGGATCTCGCCGGCGGTCATGTAGCCGCATTGGCATATGGTGCAGAGCGCAGTGGTTTCGAGGCTGTGAATCTGGGCACCGGAAAGGGCAGCAGCGTACTGGAAGTCGTGAAGGCATACGAAAAAGCATGCGGAAAGAAAATTCCGGTGGAGATCACCGACCGCCGTGCCGGGGATATTGCAACCTCTTATGCAGATCCGGGAAAGGCAAAGGTACTGTTCGGCTGGGAAGCAACTGCTGACCTGGAAAAAATGTGCGCCGACAGCTGGCGGTTTACGCAGCAGAATCCAGAGGGACTCTAATATCAGAAAGGAGCAGATATGACAGGCAGATTCGGAGATGCCATCGACAATTTCCTGATCGTCATCGTCGCAGTTGCAGTTGTACTGCTGCTGGTGGTGATGCTAGGCTCCCGTCAAAGTCCATTCCGGCAGCGGCTCAGCAAGATGCTGGTGCAGAACCCCAATGCGCCGGAAAAACGCCAGCCTCTGGAGTTCAACCGGGAGTATTACATTACAGGAGAGAGAAATATGCGCAGACCAAATCGTGGGAAAAATCCGCCTCGTACCGTCATTGCTGTTCTGGTACAAAAGGTGGACGAACGCCGCAGGACGATGGATCCCGGCGGCACCATGAAGCTATATAATGAGTATTATGAGCTGATTTTCAAGACACGCAAGGGCGATATCCTGCATATTGTCACAAGCAAAAAAGCGTACATTGAAACGCCCTTTCATCAGCAGGGTCAGCTGACCTTCCAGGGCGACAGGCTGATCCGGTTCCAGTATCCGGGCGGCGAGGTAAATGAGGATCAGGACGCTTTCACCGGCGCCATTCCGGTGGGACGCCGGATGTGATACTAATACTAATCCTATATCAACAGAACGATAAGGGATTAGTATAACCTCCATTCACATACAATCAAAACAGCCCCGCAGGCATCGAAACCTGCGGGGCTGTTACTTTTTTTGTTGCTTATGGAATGATCATAACCGGTGTGTTGACAGTGACCTTGTTGTAAATTTTCTCTGCCACATCCAGAGGCAGGTTGATACAGCCGTGGGAGCCGTTTGTCTGATAGATCTCGCCGCCATAGGCACTGCGGCTCAGGTCGTGGAGACCGATACCCGTATATGTAACAGGCATCCAGTAGTCCACCCAGACCTCATAGCCCTGTACCTCATAAGTTCCCAGCTTTCTGGGGGATTCCCGTGACCAGACCTTGTATGCACCCGGCGGTGTGGCACGGCTGGGATCCGATGCCAGTCCGGTGACAACATCGCTTTCCAGATACAATTCCCCGTTGACATAATACCACAGCTTCTGGTGGCAGATGTCAACCTCAATGTAGGTATCACCTGTGTATGTGACGCCGGCAGTGGAATTCATGCGGAAGCCCTCCACCTTGTAGACCGGTTCGATGGTCACCGGTTCGCCGGCTTTGATATAATCCACCAGCTTTTCTGCAGTGGCAATGACATCGGTTTTCCAGCCGTAGATACCGTCCACACCGATGGGCAGCTGTATGGTGCCGTCCATGGTGGATTCAAAGGTACGTGTATATCCGGTGACCAGTGTGTCGTATTTGTCAGCAATATTTTCCTGTACCCATGCAGTTGCCTTGTCCAGATCTACGGAGATCTCGCCGGATTCTGTGGTGATCCAGTCCATAATGGTTTGGTGATCCAGCGTTTCTGTGCCAACGGGATCCATGATCTCTTCCCGGTCGGTCATATCATATGTAATTTCCACGACACCGATCTGATTGTACAGTTCCAGAGTGCCCTCCAGACTGGCAGCTGTGACGGATGCTTTTTTGTAGCAGTTGCTTTCAGCCATATGGATGGTGTTGCAGCCCTCACGCATCTTTTCAATCGTGAAGTCAGAGAGCACCTGGGTGTCCACCATATTGCCGTCATCTTCCGGCTGGATGGAGAATGTGCCGTCCTCGTTCTGTACTACCGTTGCATCTGTAGGCGGTATATTGCCCCAATCATATGCGGCAATCAGGCTTACCAGAGCATCCTCAGAATAGGAATCCTGGAGCCGTGCAGTATATTCACTTTTGGTGAAAAACTTTTTGAACCACAAAGCATGGCTTTCATCTGCCGGTTCTGTGAGACTGTTCTCCGGCAGGGAAACAGTGCAGCCGAAGGAAGAACCCTTGAATACAATGGGGTCGCCTTCTTTTGGGATAAAGGTCAGTCCCATATCCTGTGCATTCTCCAATACTGCCGATTCCGCCTCGTCCATTGTCATTCCGGCAATGTTCACGCCGTTGACATAGGTCTGGGGCAGGAATTTTCCATGATAGATCAGCAGTCCGCCCAGGTATACCAGAATCAGTGCCGCTGCAATGGCAATGCCGATGACGATCAGGATGTGTACCATATTGTGCTCCGCCTTAGCGGCAGATGGTGTATACTGCCGTTTCGGCGGTGTTGGTCTCACCGGACGTGGTGCAGTGGCAACGGATGTAGAAGCGTTTGACTTTCGTTCCGGTTGTCTGGAAGATGGAGAAGAAGCTTCCGTATGCCGTTCCTCGCTTCGCTTGGATGCAACGGCTTCCCGGATCTGGCGTGCCTTGTCCGAACGGGAACGCTCGGCTGGCGTCACCACACCTGTATGCGTCCGCTCCGGCGTTCCGGATGAAGAAGAAGGCGGCGGTGATGCCGGCTTTCTGGGCGCATTCTGTACTGGCGGAGGCGATGGCTGCGGGCGGGACTCCGATTCAGCGGCTTCTCTTGCAGCAAGGGATGCCTTGATCTTCTGGCGCATTTCTTCTTTGGTAAGATGGGCCGGGCCGCCGGCAGAACTGGAATTGGTGGAATTGGGCTGCTGGTCTTTGTTGTTCAATGATATCGTTCCTTTCTTCCCCTATGATCTTGATACACAGCAGGTATCAGATTTTGTTTTCTATGTAATACAAATTCTGGAAAGTACTGTGTTGAATGCAGGCGTTTTGCAATTTGTAAAATGTTATCTCAGGTATTTTATTTGTGTAAATGCACTTTTTCGAAAAATCGACACAGAGCGCACTATAATACTATTATATACATACCCTTTGATTTTGTCAACACTTTTCGCCGTCGATTTCGGAAAAAACACGAATTGTAAACATCTTTTACCGATTTGTTTCCAATGCCATGGCTTCTGGCTTTGACACCAGTATATGCAGCGGTAACTGCGGACATGCAATGAAAATACGGATTCTATCACGCCTTGCGGATTGGCATACCCTTGTATATGAATAGTAAAAAGATTCAACAAAATGCACCGAGGTTGTGCAATACAACCATGACCGGTGTTCGAAATTTATGTAAAATGCAGATTGACAGTACATGAAAAAGGGCGTAAAATAAGGAAGGATATATACGGCATGTACCCGGTGCTGTGCTAACCAATGAAAAGAGAAATACGGGTTTGATCTGGCGTATGGATACGGCAGATATCAGGAGGAATGGAACCATGAAGAGTAAAAGATTGGGCTGTAGTATTCTTGCAGCCATGGTGGCTGCTGCAACAGCAGTATCCTCGCTTCCGGTGACTGCATCTGGAAGCAGCGTGCTGGCTGACACAGTGCAGAAAATCGTTGCTGCAAGCAGCACATCTGTAACGGTGATCACGGCAGCTGGTGTACAGGAATCGGCATATGCAGAGTGGGGCGCAGTGACCGGCGCAGAAGGGTATAATGTCTATGTGGACGGAACCCAGATCGACTCCATGCTGATTCGTCAGTATGCAGACCGTTTCCGGGCGGATGCGGTTGGTCTGACGGCAGGAAGCCACACCATGAAGATCGTGCCCATCATCGACGGCAAGGAGGATACGTCCAAGGCAGCAGAAAAGTCTGTGACAGTAACTGCCCATGACCGCAGCGGTTTCGGCTGGGTGAACGGTACTTCTTCCGGCGCATACAACGAGGACGGCACCCTGAAAAGTGACGCAGTTGTGCTGTACATCACGGAGGATACCAAGGATACTGTCTCCATGGATGTCACAACTGACTCCAAGGGCGGTACCACGGCATCTGTAGGGCTGCAGAATATTCTGACATCTTACAAAAAGGGCTATGAGACAAGACCCCTTTGTATCCGTGTTATCGGCAATATTACTGACCCGGCAGTGCTGGAGAGCGGCGATATCCTGATTAAGGGCAGCAGTTCGACAAAGAAATTGAGCTGCGGCGTGACATTGGAAGGTATCGGCAATGACGCAACGCTGAATGGCTTTGGTGTCAGAGTTGCAAATGCAAGCAACGTGGAGATCCGCAATCTGGGCTTTATGAACTGCAACAGTGACGAGGGCGATAACTGCGGTCTGCAGCAGAATAATGACCATGTCTGGGTACATAACTGCGATTTCTTCTATGGCGATGCCGGCTCCGATGCTGACCAGGCTAAGGGTGACGGCGCACTGGATACCAAGACTTCCACCTATATTACCCATTCCTATAATCACTTCTGGGACAGCGGAAAGTGCAACCTGCAGGGTATGACTTCGGAAACGGAAGAAAATTACATCACATACCACCACAACTGGTATGACCACTCTGACTCCCGTCATCCCCGTATCCGCACTTGCTCGGTGCATGTCTATAACAACTACTTCGACGGCAACGCAAAGTACGGCGTTGGCGTAACCATGGGGGCTTCCTGCTTTGTGGAAAATAACTACTTCCGCAACTGTGCGAATCCCATGATGAGCTCCGGTCAGGGTACGGATGCCTTGGGTGAGGGCACATTCTCCGGGGAAGACGGCGGTATTATCAAAGCCTGCGGCAACTATATCACTGGTGCAAAGAGCTATATCACCTATGCACAGAACAATACGGAATTTGACGCCTATGAGGTTTCAAAAGCTTCTGAAACAGTTCCAAGCAGTGTTGTGACAGTTTCCGGCGGTACTTCTTATAACAACTTTGATACAAATTCCAGCCTCATGTACAGTTATACACCGGATGCCGCTGCGGATGTTCCGTCGGTTGTGATGGCAAATGCCGGACGTGTCCAGGGTGGTGATTTCCAGTGGGAATTCGACGACTCTGTTGATGATGCAAGCTATGCAGTGAACACTGCACTGAAAGCGGCACTGGTCAGCTATGATGACTCTATTATTGCCATCGGCAGCGGCTTTACAGACAGCACTGATCCGGTGACAACAACGACAACCAGTCAGACACTGCAAACGACTACGACTACTGTGACTACGACAGTTTCGTCCAGCCAGACTGCTGCGGCAACTACCACAAAGGCACCGGATGTGCCCACAGCCGGCGATATTTTCTGTTCGCCTACCGGCAGCGGCAGCGGTGATTCTGCCAGCGATCCGGCTTCTGTAACAGATGCCATTTCCAGACTGACAGCAGGTCATACCATCTATCTGCTGGAAGGTACCTATGAATTCTCTGATACCATCGTGATCTCTGAGGACAACAGCGGTACCGCAAGTGCTATGAAGACCATCAAGGCATATAACGGCGCAGATGTTACCTTCGACTTCTCCGGTCAGGGCGCTGCGGATTCATCGAAGCGTGGTATCGTGCTGGACGGCGATTACTGGTATTTCTACGGCTTTGAGATCACCAAGGCAGCAGACAACGGTATGCTTCTGTCCGGTAATAACAACAAGATCGAGATGATGGTATTCAACGACAACCAGGATACCGGTCTCCAGCTGTCCCGGTACAATACCGATGCGGCAACCATTGCAGACTGGCCTACCAACAACCTGATTCTGAACTGCACCTCGAAGAATAACTGCGATGATGCAACGATGGAAAATGCAGACGGCTTTGCAGCAAAGCTGACCTGCGGCGAGGGCAACGTTTTCGATGGCTGTATGGCATATAACAACAGCGATGACGGCTGGGATCTCTTTGCAAAGTCCGAAACAGGTCCCATCGGCGTGGTTACCATCCAGAACTGCATTGCATTCCGCAATGGCTTTACGGAATTCGGCGAGGGTTATGGTGACTGTGACGGCAACGGCTTCAAGCTGGGCGGTTCCGGCATCGGTTCTGCACATGTTGTGAAGAACTGTCTGGCCTTTGAGAACCTCAACTGCGGTTTCACCGATAATAACAACCCCAAGCTGGGAACACTGATCAACTGCACC
>JBJFHO010000004.1:0-5181 GCA_051893675.1 Ruminococcus sp.
ACCTCTGTTGTTATCCCAGAAGGTGTTACTAGAATTGCCAACAGTACATTTCGACTTTGTGATAAGCTGACCAGCATCACCTTGCCGTCAAATTTGAAAAGCATTGATGCTCTGGCTTTTTATAAATGCACCCAGCTGACGGAGATTACCATTCCTGATAGCGTCACACGCATGGGCAACTTTGCCTTTGAAAGCTGCACCAATCTGGAGAAAATCATTATCCCGAAGAGCGTCACTGCGATCAGCGACACTTCTTTTGACGATGATGAAAACCTGACGATATACGGCTATGCCGGCTCCTATGCGGAGGATTACGCCGCAATGCACAGCCTCCCCTTTGTATCCCTGGGAGATGAGAACGATGTCACCGATACAACACCGCCAGTTACTACCACAACAACGACTACAACCACTGCGGCTACTTCTACCACTGCCTCTACTTCGACTACCACAACTGACACCAACTCCGGCGATATTGATGGCAGTACTGCCATTGACGCCAACGACGCCTACCTCTGTCTCCTCGCCTACGCCAGAATATCCGTGGGCAGTGACACCGGGCTGACGGATGCACAGACGAAAGCGGCAGATGTAGACGGCAACGGCAGTATTACCCCGGATGACGCCTACTATATCCTATTGTATTATGCAAAACAATCCGTGGGACAGGATGTGACCTGGGAGAAAATTCTGTAACTGAAAAAGTTTTTTTACAGCCCACTTGATTTAGGATAGATTTTATGGTATGATATAGGTAAATTTACATGAAAGGGGCATTTTTCATATGAAATTTTGGAAACGAGTTTGCGCAGCGGTGATTGCCGCAAGTCAATTCATAATGTCTATTGCATCTCTAACAGTATCCGCTGTTTTATCCAAGTCAGAGCCACCGTATACCGCATATCTCTGCATCTCTGCTGGTGCAGATCAGCAGTGGGAAGAAGGAGACCTTGAGGGAGAGAGTGCAACTATCACAGGCGATGGCGATTATTGTGCATCTGTTACAATCCTGAATAGTTCTGATACCATCGAACTGCTTTGGCTGGATACCAACATCAATGCATATGCTTTCGTTGCAGAGGGCGGAGATCCGCTGACCGAGGGTACTGCAAAGATTTCTGTAAATTCCATTCAGGTTGAGCATGTTTCCGGTACAACTGATGATATCGCATTTACAGAGACATCGTCCTGCCTGAGAATGAGCGACAATGGTTCTTCTCTTCGTTTTGCTATTCTTGACCAGTGGAGCGTCACAAAAGTTGCTTGCATTAACAGCGAAGTACCAGGCGGTCTAGAACCTGGAGATAAGATTGTTGTATACTTTGCCGTCAGTGGTATTAATTCGTATGGCGGAAGTAATAGCGCAACCGATTCAGCACCTTCACCAATTCATGAAATTCAATGGAAAGATTGGTGGTATCATATTATTGATGATTCTTCTATCGAAATCACCGGATATACAGGAGATGAAAATGTAATTGAAATCCCATCAAAAATAGATGGCTATACTGTAAAAGGAATTGGTGATTCGGCTTTTTATAAATATGGCTATGAAAGCTATTTCTATTCCAAAAAAATAATTATTCCAGATAATGTGGGCTATATTGGTAATTATGCGTTCTCAAGATGCAGATTAAGCGAAATATCAATACCAGATTCGATAACGCAAATCGGTGAAGCAGCTTTTTTAGGATGCAATTATTTGACATCCATTTCAATTCAAGGGGAAATATCAGAAATTAAAGACAACACATTCTCTAACTGCACAAGTCTGGAAAGTGTTTCCTTGCCTGACTCTGTTTTGCAAATTTCAAACAATGCCTTTAAAAAATGCGAAAGCTTACTAAGCATCAATCTTCCTTCCAAACTAAAGATAATTGGAGATTATGCATTCTCTGGTTGTACAAAATTGAATGCCATTGATATTCCAAATTCAACTACATCCTTGGGGAATTATGCCTTTTCCAATTGTACCGAATTAGTCTCTGTAAATCTTTCCGATAATTTAAATCAAATTGGAAAAGCTGCATTCACTGACTGTGAAAATATTCTTGCCGTAAACTTACCGAATGGGATAACAAAATTAGAGGGAGACAGCTTCTATAACTGCGTAAATTTACAGGCGATATACATTCCGAATTCTATATTAAATATTTGCGACTCGGCTTTTCGTTATTGTGATGCTTTAAATAATGTATACTATAACGGAACCGAAAACATGTGGAATGCAATAACAATAGAGACAAATAATCGTTGCCTATTAAATGCTAACATTCATTATAATTATCAAGAAATCGATACAAGTAGTATAACAACAACAACTATAACCACTAATTCAACAAATATACCAACAACTTCAAATGGCACAACGACAACTTCAACCACTTCTACCACAAGCACCAACTCCGGCGACATTGATAACAACACCGCCATTGACGCCAACGACGCCTACCTCTGTCTCCTCGCCTACGCCAGAATATCCGTGGGCAGTGACACCGGGCTGACGGATGCACAGACGAAAGCGGCAGATGTAGACGGCAACGGCAGTATTACCCCGGATGACGCCTACTATATCCTATTGTATTATGCAAAACAATCCGTGGGACAGGATGTGACCTGGGAAGAACTCCTGTAATAAAGCCACAATAACGCAAAAAACTGGAACGACCACACCCATCGTTCCAGTTTTATTTTTATGTTATGTACGATTACATTTCCTGACCGCAGGAGCCGCAGAACCTGCTGCCCGGCTCATTCTGTGCACCGCAGTGGGGACAGAACTGCGCCGTAGGTTCAGCAGCAGGGGCTTCTGCCTTGGTTTCCGGTGCCTCGGTGTAGACAAATTCCGGAGCCGGAGCCGGTTCTGCCGCAGCCGCAGGAGCTGCCGGCTGCATTTCCGCAATCTCTGCCTTTTTCCGCTTTGCCTTGACAACAGCGTTGGTGCAGATGCCGATGGATGCCACGATCATGCCGCAAAGTGCAATTGTCAGGCTGGACCATACCGCCGGCAGCAGCAGCGTGGGAAGTCCGTCCGCCGCAAAAGAAAGTGCCGGAATCACGTCAAATACGTTCACCAGCAACAGCAGCACGCCGCTGGCTGCCAGCACAAGCAGGCTGGGGATCGCAACTGCACAGCCATAGCCTGTCAGGAATCTACCCTTGCGCCAGTGCCCTCTGATTGCCAGAAACAGCCACAGAATAAAGCTGACAACAGCGAGAATGCCAAAGGTGATCACACCCGGCATGGTGCAGGAGAATCGCACAAAGAATTTCCCGAAGCCGGAGCCGACAGTTTCCCGGAGCATCTCGTTCCAGTCTGCAATATCATCGCCCATGCTCCACTGGATGGACTGACGATCTGCTTCTGCAAAGGTCACACCGGTCTCCTTCTGCATCCGGGTCGCCAGATCCACCTGCATCAGATCTGCAATGTCATTCACATCCAGTTCCGGCAGGGTGTCGCTTCCCTTGATGAGATAATCCCCCAGCTCGTCCAGATAATCGCAGAAAAATTCGTTGACCTCCGGCTGTGCCGTCACTGTTTCGGCATATTCCTGGGACAGATTGGGTGCATCCCACAGATACCAGTCATATATCCATGTGCCCAGCTTCTGAGTCTTGCCGTCCTCGGTGATCTCCGCCTGGGACAGATCCATCTTAGAAAGTGCCGCTGAGGGACTGCCCTGGGTCAGTGCCGTATGCAATGTCATACTGCACAAGAAGAGAATGCCCAGAATACATGTCAGAATAAACAGCAGAACCGAACCAATGACAGCACCGCCGCCGGGTTTCTTCCCGGATTTTGTGCTGCTCGGTTCGGTTTGTGATTTTTCTTTCTTTGCTTTTGCCATGTTGTTTCCTCCGTTTCCTGCCGCCAAGGCATTGCGCCGGACAGCTGTTCCGATGTTGTTTTTATTTTCTTCAATTATAGCATTCTTTGAAATGACTGTCAATACCGGATTTCGCATGTACACGGAAATCAATTTTTGTAAAATATGGATTATTGTAGGGGCGACCAATGGTCGCTTCTACAGTTGCACCGAATCTGTGTAATTGTGGGGAATACGGCGGGCGGATGATATCCGCCCCTACAAAAGGTTCTCCTTAGGTTCTTTGGGAACGGCGGGAGCAAGCCCCCGCCCTACGCTTCTGGTTTTCAAACCAAAAGCAAAGCTTTAGGTGGGACAACCTACTACAATAATCCATATTTCACAAAAATTGATTTGTGTGCCCCTCCCCTTTCATGGGAGGCAAATGAATCCGCTAGAACCCGGCATACTGGTTGGATTTATCATCAAACTTTCACACAGAACGCTTGCGT
Organism: Ruminococcus sp.; assembly: GCA_051893675.1. Lineage (GTDB taxonomy): Bacteria > Bacillota > Clostridia > Oscillospirales > Ruminococcaceae > Ruminococcus_C. Next base: position 4,322 of record JBJFHO010000004.1, read on the forward strand.
TCGACAAAAATATATGATATGATGTACTATCATAAGCAATTGCCAATCGGTGCTGTGCACCGTTCTACAGGAGCGTGTATATGGAAGAACAAAAGAAACCCCGGAAGCCTTTGATCTCTTACTGGATCATCGCCCTCTGCGTATTTATGCTGTTACAGGCGTTTGTATTCCCGAATCTGTTCAACCGCAAGGTGGAAGAAGTCGGCTACGACACCTTTATCAGCATGACAGAAGACAGGCAGATTGGTTCCGTACAGATCGAATCCAGCCAGATCACCTTTACCGATAAGGACGAAAAACATATTTACCGTACCGGGACGTTAAACGATCCGGATCTCATCGACCGCCTTTACAAATCCGGTGCAGAATTCAAGTCGGAGATCGACAGCGGCACCAATCCCCTGCTTTACATTCTGGTCAGCTATGTCCTGCCGATTGCCCTGATGCTCCTGGTGTTCCACTTCTTCAGCAAGAAAATGACACAGCGCATGGGCGGCGGCGATGGTTCCATGATGTTCGGCATGGGCAAGAGCAATGCCAAGGTCTATGTCAAATCCACTACGGGTATTAAATTCCAGGATGTTGCCGGCGAAGAAGAAGCGAAGGAACTGCTCGCCGAAATTGTCGACTATCTCCACAAGCCGGAGCGCTACAAGGAGATCGGTGCATCCATGCCAAAGGGTGCATTGCTGGTAGGCCCGCCGGGTACTGGTAAAACACTGCTGGCAAAGGCAGTTGCCGGCGAAGCAAATGTACCCTTCTTCTCCATTTCCGGTTCGGAATTCGTGGAGATGTTCGTAGGTATGGGCGCAGCAAAGGTACGTGACCTGTTCAAGCAGGCGAACGAAAAGGCGCCGTGT
>JBJFHO010000005.1:0-5146 GCA_051893675.1 Ruminococcus sp.
AATATCTGACGCTGTATCCCGGCGCTGACGGCAAGATCGAAAGCGTTAAGGTAGATATGGGCAAGGCGATTCTTGTACCAAAAGAAATCCCTGTGGATTCGCCGCTGGAGCGGTTCATTGCACAGCTTGTGACAGTGGATGGTACAGAATATGAGATGACCTGTGTTTCTATGGGGAATCCTCATGCAGTTGTGTTCCTGCCGGAGGTTGATTCGCTGGATCTGGAAAAGATCGGCCCGTCCTTTGAGCATCATCCGCTGTTCCCGGATCGGGTGAATACGGAATTTGTCCGGGTGATCGATGACCACACACTGCAAATGCGTGTCTGGGAGCGTGGAAGCGGCGAGACCTTTGCCTGCGGTACAGGTACATGTGCGACTGTCGTTGCCGCTGTTCTGAACGGCTTCTGCAAAAAGGAAGAGGAGATTCTGGTGCACCTGCGGGGTGGAGATCTGCGGATCATCTATCATGAGGATGAAACTGTCACCATGATCGGTCCTGCAACCTATGTGTTCGAAGGAAAAATGGAAGTGCCTGTTCTGTAATTGAGCAAGAAATGTTATATAAAGGAGAAGAAATCATGCCTACGATCAATGAAAACTTTTTGAAGCTGGAGAAAAATTATCTGTTCATCAATATTGCCAAGAAAGTGAATGCATTTCTGGCAGAGAATCCGGACGTATCCCTGATTCGTATGGGAATCGGTGATGTAACGCTGCCTATCGCACCGGTCTGCGTGGAAGCAATGAAAAAAGGCGCTGAGGAAATGGGCGTCAAGGAAACCTTCAAGGGCTATGAGGACAGCGGTGCAGGCTATGACTTCCTGAAAGAAGCCATTGCTGGCTATTATCAGAAATTCGGCGTTTCTCTGGAACTGGACGAGATCCGTGTAAACGATGGCGCAAAGAGCGACTGCGGCAATATTGTGGATATTTTCGGTGATGACAATATCGTACTGATCACTGACCCGGCTTATCCGGTATACGTGGATTCCAATAAAATGAGCGGAAGAACTGTTATCTATGCTGATTCCAACGAAGAAAACGGCTTTGCGGCAATGCCGGATCCGTCCGTTCATGCAGATCTCATCTATCTCTGCTCGCCGAACAATCCTACTGGCTCTGCTTATACCAGAGCACAGCTGAAGGAATGGATTGACTACGCAAAGCAGAACAAGGCGATCATCATTTATGACGCTGCATATGAGGCATTTATCACAGATCCGGATGTTCCTCACAGCATCTATGAGGTAGAGGGTGCAAAGGAATGCGCCATTGAAATGTGTTCGCTGTCCAAAACAGCAGGCTTTACTGGTATGCGCTGCGGTTATACTATTGTTCCTCTGACACTGCATGTCACAGCTTCTGATGGAACCGATGTCAGCATTGCACAGCTCTGGGGAAGACGGCAGGGAACTAAGTTCAATGGCGTTTCCTATCCGGTACAGTGCGCAGCAGCAGCCGTTTTCACAGAAGAAGGACAGAAGCAGATTCACGAGAATATTGCATATTATCAGGAAAATGCGGCAATTATCGCAAAGACCATGGAAGAACTGGGCATCCAGTATACCGGCGGAAAGAATTCTCCCTACATCTGGCTCAAGTGCCCGAATGGCATGTCCAGCTGGGAATTCTTTGACTATCTGCTGCACGAGATCGCTGTTGTCGGTACACCGGGCGAGGGCTTCGGCAAAAACGGCGAGGGTTGGTTCCGCCTGACAGCATTCGGCGACAGAGACAAGACCATTGAGGCTATGCAGCGCATCAAGCAGCTGCTTTCAAAATAAGACAATTGGAGGAAACAAATCATGCGAGCTGTGATTACTGTAATCGGTAAAGACAATGTAGGCATTCTGCACAAGGTCAGCGGTGTCTGCGCAAATTATCAGGCAAATGTTCTGGAAGTGACACAGAGTGTCCTTCAGGATATGTTTGCCATGATCATGATGGTGGACATCACCGGAATGACCACGGATTTTACAAAGCTGAGCGATGAATTGAGCGCACTGGGTGAGGAACTGGGACTGTCCATCCATACCATGCACGAAGATATTTTCAACGCAATGCACCGTATCTGACCGAATTGAATAAGCAGGAGAAATATAACATGAATAGTACTATGTTTAATGCGGGAGATATTCTGGAGACCATCCGGATGATCCAGGACGAATGTCTGGATATCCGGACGACGACAATGGGAATCTCTCTGCTGGACTGTATTGACCCGGATATCAACAAGGCTTGTGACAAGGTCTATGATAAGATCACGACCAAGGCAGAAAAGCTGGTTGAGACAGGGGAGAAAATTGAAAAGGAATATGGCATTCCGATCATCAACAAGCGTATTTCCGTAACCCCCATTGCCATGCTGGCAGCGGCTTGTCCGGGGGAAAATCCCGTAAAGTTTGCAAAAGCACTGCAGCGTGCTGTAGAGACCTGCGGCGTAAACTTTGTCGGCGGTTATTCTGCACTGGTACACAAGGGATTCAGCGCTGGTGATCTGGAACTGATCCGTTCCATTCCGGAGGCACTGGATGTAACGACACGTCTTTGCTCTTCTGTCAATGTTGGTTCCACCAGAAGCGGTATCAATATGGATGCAGTCCGCATTATGGGTGAGATCATTCTGGAATCTGCAAAGCTGACAGCAGACCGCCAGTGTGTGGGTCCGTCCAAGCTGGTGGTATTCTGCAATGCACCGGAGGATAATCCGTTTATGGCAGGTGCTTTCCACGGTGTCGGTGAGCCGGATTGCGTTATCAATGTGGGCGTTTCCGGTCCCGGCGTAGTCCGTTCTACCATTTCCAAGTATCCGGATGCTTCTATTGACCAGCTGGCGGATATTATCAAAAAGACAGCGTTCAAGATTACTCGTATGGGTCAGCTGGTTGGCGCAAAGGCATCGCAGATGCTGGGCGTTCCTTTCGGCATTGTGGATCTGTCTCTGGCACCTACGCCGGCAGTAGGGGACAGTGTGGCACATATCCTGGAGGCAATGGGTCTGGAGGTATGCGGTACACATGGTACCACTGCGGCTCTGGCTCTGCTGAATGATGCAGTGAAAAAAGGCGGCGTTATGGCTTCGTCCAATGTCGGCGGCTTGTCTGGCGCATTCATTCCGGTTTCGGAGGATGCAGGTATGATCGACGCAGCTGTAGATGGCACTCTGACACTGACAAAGCTGGAGGCAATGACTTCCGTATGCTCTGTTGGTCTGGACATGATTGCCATTCCCGGTGATGTGGAACCGTCTACGATCTCTGCGATTATTGCAGATGAAATGGCAATTGGCATGGTGAATAACAAGACAACTGCTGTTCGTGTGATCCCGGCTGTTGGTCTGAAGGAAGGCGAAATGCTGGAATTCGGCGGACTGTTCGGCAGTGCTCCGGTTATGCCTGTCAGCACAAAATCTTCGGCGAAGTTCATTTCTCGTGGCGGAAGAATTCCGGCACCTATGCACAGCATTAAAAACTAATGGCACAGAAGAAACAAACAGATATTATGATCATCGGCGGCGGTGCCTCAGGCCTCGCCGCCGCTGTTGCAGCAAAACGAATTGCACCAAATTTACAGGTGTGCATTGTGGAACGGAATCCACGTGTGGGGAAGAAAATCCTTGCGACTGGAAACGGGCGATGCAATCTGGGGAACACCAATCTGTCTTTCACACCTTACCATGGTACACTGACAGAACGTCTGCCGGAAGTTTTTTCTGCCACACAGGATGCGGAAGCGTTTTTTCAGTCTATGGGATTGTATTGCCGTCATGAAGTAGACGGCAGATTATACCCCCATTCCAATCAGGCTGCATCTGTCCTGGATGCTTTGCGTCTGACGGCGGAACAGTTGCAAATTGAAATACTCTGCGATTGTGCTGTTTTATCATTATCAAAGAATGCAGAGCAATTTGCAGTGGAAACCGCTTGTGGAAAAATGGAAGCAAAGGCAGTGATTCTCGCAGCAGGGGGTATGGCGGCGCCGAAAACCGGTTCCGATGGTATGGCTTTCTCATGGCTGCGTGAGTTGGGGCATGGTATGCCAACGTTGCAGCCGGCATTGGTGGCATTTAGTACAAATCCCGATCTTGTACGCCCGTTAAAGGGCATCCGTATTGCTGCAAAGGTCAGCGCATGGTCAGGCGCTGGAAAACTGCTTGGTGAAGAATTCGGGGAAGTGCAGTTTACAGAACGTTCCTTGTCTGGTATTTGTGTTATGAATCTTTCAGCGCAATGCACAGTGGAAAATCCGGCTGTTTTATCTCTGAATCTTCTGCCGGAGTATTCGCAGGAACAGGTGATTTCCCTTCTCTGGGAAATTTACGCTGTACGGACAGAGTGGACACTGGAGAATTGGCTGACAGGTCTGTTTCCCAAAAAAGTCGGTGTGCAGCTGCTGCGGTCAAGTCATATTTCGCTGCCGTTGGATGCACCGGTTTATCGTGTGACACCTCAGGAACTGGAACAGCTTGCCGTACAATGTCAGGCATGGCAGTTCCCGGTACTGTCCCGTGGCAGCTGGCAGGAGGCGCAGGTTACAGCTGGCGGCGTTCCGCTGGAAGAAGTTGATTCTATGCTGCAATCGAAAATGACAGAAGGATTGTATTTTGCTGGTGAGATTCTGGATCTGCATGGAGACTGCGGCGGTTATAATCTGAACTGGGCATGGCGTTCCGGACAATTTGCCGGACAAAATGCAGCACGTGCTCTCATGGAGAAAGATCAGGAAGGAGTGTGAGGGATATGATCAAACTGACAAATCTGACAATGCCCCTTGGATTCACGGAAAAGCAGTTGTATCAGGCTGCTGCAAAAAGACTGCATGTGACAAGAGAAGATATCCTGCACATACAATACCTGAAGAAATCCATTGATGCAAGGAAAAAACCGCATATTTCCGTGGTGTTGGCACTTGCTTTAGAACTCAGAAATGAAGCGGCGGTTCTCAGAAAAATGGCATCGGACAAGGATGTGCAGCCCTATACACCATATCAATATCACATTCCGCAATGTCAGCTGTCGGATGCAAGACCAGTTGTGATAGGTTTCGGCCCGGCAGGTATGTTTGCAGCATTGCTTCTGGCAAAAGCTGGTCTTCGTCCACTGGTGTTGGAACGTGGTGCATGTGTAGAAGAACGTCAAAATGAT
>JBJFHO010000006.1:0-3651 GCA_051893675.1 Ruminococcus sp.
TCCTCATGAATTTTTAAGCCACAGGCACCTGCTTCAATCTGTTCTGCAAGTGTATGATAATCCGCACTGTTTCCCTTACCTAAAAAGCCAAGATTCACAGGATAACTTTCTGCGGCTTCCAGCATCTTTTCAATATGAAATTTTCCAGGCGTACAGGTTGTCGCATTTGTCCCATCAGCCGGGCCGGTTCCGCCACCGATCATGGTAGTGATGCCGGAATACAGTGCAGTTTCAATCTGTGTCGGGCTGATGAAATGAATGTGTGTATCTATGCCGCCGGCAGTCACAATCAAACCTTCGCCGGCAATCGCCTCTGTAGAAGCACCAAACACAAGAGACGGCGTAACACCATCCATAACGTCTGGATTTCCTGATTTTCCAATGCCGCATATTTTTCCGTCTTTGATGCCAATATCCGCCTTATAAATACCCGTGTAATCAATAATAAGTGCATTCGTGATAATTGTATCAGGGCATTCACTGTCCGGAACAGAACAAGACTGTCCCATACCATCCCGTAGAGATTTTCCTCCACCGAACTTTGCTTCATCACCATAGACCGTGCAATCCTTTTCCACCTCGATAATCAAAGACGTATCGGCAAGCCGTACTCTGTCCCCTGTGGTTGGACCATACATTGCGGCATACTGTTTTCTGCTCATTTGGAACATTTCAGTCAACCCCCTTAAATCCAAGTGACTTTGCTTTCTCAAAAGCGCTTGTTTTTACAGCTTCATCGTCTATTTTTCCAACCACCAGATCATTCAGTCCGAAACCAACTCTGTTTCCGCCAATTTTTACAAGCGACACATTTTTACTTTCTCCCGGCTCAAATCGAATGGCAGTTCCTGAGGGAATATCCAGCCGATAGCCATATGCCACTTTTCTATCAAAAGAAAGCATCTTGTTGACCTCAAAAAAATGAAAATGCGAACCCACTTGAACAGGTCTATCAGCAGTATTTGTCACCATCAGTTCAATCGTTTCTTTTCCCGCATTGATTGTAATTTCATCATCATCAATCAAATATTCTCCAGGTATTATTTGTCCGTTGGGAATAATCGGTTCATGAATTGTAACGAGCTTAGTCCCATCTGGAAAAGTTGCCTCCAATTGTATTTCATGAATCATTTCAGCAACACCGTCCATGACATCGTCAGAAGAAAGGATTTTTCTCCCTTCACACATCAGTTCGGTTACCGAAAGACCATCTCTCGCCATTTCAAGAATCTCAGAAGTAATAAGTGCGATTGCTTCCGGATAATTTAATTTCAGCCCTCTTTTTTTCCTTTGTTTTGCGAGTTCACCAGCATAATGCGTCATAAGCCGCTCTTGTTCTCTTATTGTGAGATGCATAACTCTGCCTCCTTTTTCATTGCAAGCAAAAAGGGCATACCATTTCTAATTGGTACGCCCTTGTACGTTTATTTGATATTACTATCTTTATATTATCACATTTCCTCAGAAAATAACACTTAAATTTTCAGATAAACTACCTCAAAAAAAAGCGATATACTCCCCCACTTCAAAGAAAACACTGAATCCGCAAACGCACACCTAATACTAATCCCTCAAACTCCAATAGATAAACTTATGACATCAATTTCGCCATTCGTCATCGGATATCTTCGATAGGCAAAAGCCCATCCTGCGATAACCAGACTGACAAAATTTTTGTTCGCAATTCTATCTATCTTCATTTAAGGGTTTAGTAGTAAATATGACTCAATTGATTTCGGTTTTCAGCTGTTACATCGCTTTCTCATAAAGCTCAGCGATCTCTTCCTGTGTAAATACTACCGCATTATTGGCAACGCTGGCAGCGGAAACCTTCATGCAGTTTTCTGCCATCCATGGAATATCACTTTCCGACAATCCCAGTTCCGACAGTGAACATTCCAGATCCAATGCCCGAAGCATGGAACGAATCTTCACGGCACAGTCCTCTGCAGTCATACCGCCCAGAAGCCGTGCAATATTGCCGTACTTGAATCGATTGCCGGAGTAAGACGCCTCTACCACAACTGGTGTCAGTGCAGCAAGTCCCTTGCCGTGGACAATATCCTTCAGTCCGCTGGCAGGATGTTCCATGCCGTGAGAAAGGGTGACGCCTGCAGTATTGATCACCATACCGCCGATGGTGCTTGCCAGTGTGATCTTCTCCCAGCCTTCCATATCGGTGGGGTCATTGTATACATTGACAAGATTGTCCGCCAACAGAGAGATGGCGTACAGACTCAAAGCATCGGTAAAAGGCTGTGCAATTTTGGAAGTGTATGCCTCCATGCAGTGACACAGTGCATCGAATCCTACAGAAGCCAGTACGTGCTTTGGCATCGTCATCATGCATTCCGGGTCTACAATGGAGACCTTTGGCACAATGGCATTGCACCGCAGTGACTTCTTGTCACCGTTCTGGGGATTGGTCAGTACGGCAAAGCCGTTGCCCTCGGAACCAGTACCGCAGGTGGTGGGAATTGCAATGAGTGCAAGTGCCTTGTCACTGGTCTTACGGTTGAAGATGTAATCGTTGATATCGCCGTCATTGACTGCCAGGAATGCAATTGCCTTGGCGCAGTCCATAATGCTGCCGCCGCCGATGGCAACTACGCAGTCGCAGCCGTTTTCCTTTGCCAGTGCAGCGCCTTCTTCTGCTGTGGTAGTCAGCGGATTTTGCTGCACTTCATCAAACAGAAGCGTCTGTATACCCGCTGCCTGCAAACTGTTGTTCACTTTGTCGTAGAGACCAGATTTCTTCGCACTGCTTCTACCGGTGACGATCAGGGCTTTTTTGCCGTATGGCTTTGTCAGTTCACCCACCTGGCTGACCTTACCTCTGCCGAATACGATATTGACCGGCAGAAAATACTGGAATGCAATTTTTGTGGTATCCGTCTGGGAAGCATTTTCTTCCTTAACATTGCAAAGCGCCTGCTCCACTGCTGCATCAAAGTTTTCATCAGATGCTTCCAGTGCAGATGTGTTATCCCCGAGTTCATCAACTGCCACATCAATGTGGGAACCGAACTTCTCCTTATACTTCAGCTTACAGCCTACGGCGAACAGAATACCCAGAACACACCAACCGCCTGCCATGATCCATTCCTGCCATACCAGAGCTCCGGGAGAACCAGGAACGATATAGAGCACTACCATGAGACCGGACATCAGCACAGCAAGTGCACCTACCAGCTTGTAATTTTTCACTTTATACGGACGCTTCATATCCGGCTGCTTTCTCCGTATAATCAGGAAGGAAATTGCTACCATGCAATATGCCAGGCAGCAGCCGAAGTTACCGGCATCTACCACCCATACCAGCATCTTCCGTCCAAAGAACGGTGCCAGAATGGACAGGGCACCGATCAGATACAGTGCGTTAATGGGTGTTTTATGCTTCTTATGCAGCTTGGAAAAACATCTGGGAATCATGTAGGATTCAGCCATGGAGTACATGGCACGGCTACCGCCGATGAGGAAAGAGTTCCAGCTGGTGATAATACCGCACATACCGCCTACGATGAGTACCTTTGCCATAATGGAACTGTTGAAGGCTTTCGCCATGGCATCCGCAGTTACCAGACCGGAACCGTCCTGGGATGCAGCAATCTCGCTGCCATTCATGACATAGCCAACTGCAACGATGATCAG
>JBJFHO010000006.1:3751-5130 GCA_051893675.1 Ruminococcus sp.
ATACCAACACCGCCGATGATCACCGTCAGCGCTGTTTGCAGTTTTGCCGCTGTTTTTGCACCACGGATATTGATATATGTGATGAATACGGCAACCAGAATCGCTACTGCAAGCCAGGAGGCATAGATATCAAATCCGGCTACTGTATACAGATAACCTTTCAAGAACGGCGGATAGATATACTGAATGATGGTAGGCAGTGCACATGCTTCAAAGCAGACAACGCCAACATAGCCCAGGATAATTGCCCAGGTACAGATAAACGAACCCACAGGTCCCATCGCTTTATAGCTGAACACATGTTCGCCGCCGCACTGGGGCATGGCAGCTGTCAGTTCCGCATAGGTCAGACCAACGAAGAATACCATGATGCCGCCGATAGCAAAGCCGATGACCGCACCAATAACACCGCCTGTGGTGATCCAGTCGCCGGAGGATACCACCCAGCCCCAGCCGATCATGGCACCAAATGCAAGAACCAGGATGTCCCATAAGCTGAACACTTTGTTAAATTCCGATTGTTTCTTTTCCATTTTTCAAATGCGCTCCTTTCCGGGAAACAAAAAGGCGCTGTAGACAGTTGACGATTTTCAAAGTACTTTTGAAAGTCATTCTGTCCGCAACGCCTTTGTCACAATATTTTCAGAGTTGGTATGATACGTCATTTACCAAATCGAAGTTCAACCAGTTGTAAAATATATTTTGCTGTCTGTTCCCATCCCAGCACGCTGCTGTCAATGAGCATATGGCGATTGTGGCGATCGCCACGGTAGGTACCGGTCATGTACTTATAACGGGAATGCATCTGGGTATCGTGATATTTCACGATCTCCGCCGCTTCCTTCTGAGAGACATTCTCCTGCTCCATCACACGCTGTACTCGTACTTCTTCCGGTGCATAAACGAATACGTTCAGACAATCCGTCCGGTCTTTCAAAATATGGTCGCTGCATCGTCCGATGATGACGCAGGAGGATTTTGCAGCAAGTTTCTGAATGACCTCAAACTGATTGTAAATGACACGATTGGTCAGATTTGCATACCGGGGACCGAATTTCGTATCAAAGCTATACATGATATTATTTTCCGCATCCGCCTTTTCGATAAGATTCCGTTCCACCCCGATCTGCTCTACCACCTTATCTACCAGATCACGGTCATAATATGCAATGCCCAGTGCATCTGCCAGGTATTTTCCGATCTCCGGACCGCCGCTGCCATATTCACAGCCGACTGTAATTACCATATGTTTCATTGCTCATATCACCCTCTCGAATATTGTGTATTGTTATGCTTCTCTTACTTTGCAGCTACTTCCTCTACAGCTTCTTTCAGGATGGCAAAAGCCTTGTCGCAGTCTGCCTCTGTAATAATCAGCG
>JBJFHO010000007.1:0-5068 GCA_051893675.1 Ruminococcus sp.
GCACACGCTCTCTATCAAACTATTTCAATAGTTTGATAGAGAATTAGTATTAGATATATCACACCTGGGGATTATCTTCCGTATCCTCCGGCGTTTCGTTTCCCTGAGGTGCTTTCAGGATCCGATCCAGTGCATTGCTGTTCAGCTGCGTGGACAGCCGCAGCCGGTTGATTTCCGCCTGCATGGTATCCATCTCCGCCGCCACACGTCCCAGGATCTTCTTTTCCTTGACCGTAAGCGCTTCGATCTGCTCCTCCAGCCGCTGGATCTTGATCTCCAGCGTACGGTTTTGGATTTCCAGCGCACGCAGTCTTGCCGCCGTACCCCGGTTGATCTGATTCTGCCGCAGACCAAATGTGTGAATCTGGCGTGGCCAGCTCTTAATGCGCTGTTCTTCCCATTCGCCCTCTGCATAGGCATCCGATGGTGCGCCATAGCCCGGTTCCTCGGGAATCTCTCCCGTTTTTGCATGTTCCAACAGTTCTTCCAGCTGTGCCATAATTTCCGCCTCCTCTGTTCACTGTCCGATTCTGGACTTCCAGTATGCCAGGGTTTCCCCGATGGTCTGTTCCAGGGGAATTTCCGGCGTCCAGCCGGTATCTGCCTGTAACTTGGAAATATCCGCCTGAATCACCGGTATTTCCACCGGGCGCAGCTTTTGCGGATCAACCTCTACAGTGATCTCCGCACCGCTCTGGGCAATGATCTGCTTCAGCAGCTCTTCAATGACAATTGCCCTGCCGCTGCCCACATTGTATGTCTCGCCGGATTTGCCATGCTGTACCAGCAGCCCATAGGCACGTACCACATCACGCACATCGGTAAAATCCCGTGCCGCAGACAAATTTCCCACACGCATAACCGGCTCCCGTACACCGGCTGCAATTTCCGCCGCCTGCTTACAGAAATCCGCCACCACAAACTGGGGCGCCTGTCCCGGGCCAACATGGTTGAAGGCACGCACCATGACCACACGCATCCCATACGCCTTTGCATACAACGATCCGAATAGATTCTGGGTCAGCTTCGTAATGGCATAGGGATTTCCCGGATGCACCGGCGTGGTCTCACGTACCAGACTCGTGCCCTCCGGCAGAGCACCGTATTCTTCCCCCGAACCGATCAGCAGAATCCGGGGCTGGTATCCTTCCACATCCCGGACAGCGTCCAGCACATTCAGACAGCCGTGAATATTGATATCCGCTGTCAGCTGGGGATTTTTCCAGGAATAAGCCACGGAGCTCTGGGCCGCCAGATGAAAGATCACGTCCGGCCGCTGAAGTACCAGCAGTGCCTCTACCGCATCCCGATCCAGAATATCCAGGTTATACGCCTGGCATCCGGCAACTGAAACATGCTCCTGAGGCAGCTTGGTCAGGATGGTTTCCCAGCCGCAGTCCTGCACCAGATGTTCCGCCAGATAGCTGCCTACAAATCCGCCGCCGCCGATAATGAGTGCTTTCATTTTCCATGCCGCCTTTCCGCAAATTCCGCCAGTGTGGCATATACTTCATCCACCACGTTTTTCTCGTTGAATTCCTGTTCCACCCGTTCTGCCGCTGCTTTGCCGTATGTCTCCCGGAGTACCGGATCATCTGCCAGCTGCTGCATGGCTTTCGCCAGAGCATCCGCATCCTCCGGCGGCACTGTGATACCTGTGACACCGTCCAGACTCACATGGGGTACGCCTGTGGGCAAGGATGTATTGATGACCGGCTTGCCGTAAACCATGGCTTCCAGCTGGACGATACCGAACGCCTCACTGTTGGCAACAGACGGCAGCACGAATATGTCGCAATCCGCAAAGGCAGCCCGCAGATCTTCTTCAGAAAGATTCCCCAGGAAGTGCACACATTCTGCCGTACCGTCCGTTTCTGTCATACGATGCAGCTTCTGTTCCATTTCCTCAGTGCCGTGTCCCACCAGAAACAGTTCACACCCAGTAACCTGCCGGAACGCCTGCAAGAGCACCTCAATTCCCTTGTAGTACACAAACCGACCTACAAAGAGGATGCGCACCGTATCCGGATTCCGCTGTATCTGCCTCAGAATGGGCTTGCGTTCCACATTCCGATAGGCTTCCACGTTGATACCGTAGGGAATCACCCGGCATTTTTCCTGAAACTGCGTCAGAAAAGGTGAACTGGAAATATGTCCCGGCGTTGCAGCAATGATACAATCCGCACGCCGCAGAAACCGCATAAGCAACGGTTTATAAAACCGGAGCAATGTTTTCTGCCGCACAACATCACTATGCCATGCAATGACAACAGCACCCCGATATCCCGACAGCAGGCACGCCAGATCTGCCAGCGGAAAGGGCACGTGGATTTCCACCACATCCGCCCACTTCGCCATCTGCCGGAATTTCCGCAGAAAGGAAACGGACAGCGGACAGGAGAAATACGTCCCCAGACTAGATGCATAGTGGACAGGAACACCTTCCACCACACGATCCTCGCCCTTGCCCTTTTCCTGACAGACAAGTACCTTTACCTCAGCACGTCCCTGCATCTCCCTGGAAAAGACACGCACCAGGCTTTCGATACCGCCGATATGGGGATAGTACGCTTTATTCACCTGCAAAATATGCAGTTTTTTCTCTTGCTCAGCCACTGCAGACCTCCTGGTATACTTCATACAGCTGCCGGGCAGAGCGTTCCCAGGAGAACTGCGCCGCACGTTTTGGTCCGGCTTCGGACAATTTCTGCCGCAGTGCCGGATCTGTATACAGCTGTTCCAGCCCATCCGCAATTGAGCCGATGTCATAGGGATCAGCTACAACAGCATCTTCCCCCACTACCTCCGGCAGAGATGCCGCATGCGTCGTCAGCACAGGTACGCCGCAAGCCATTGCCTCCAGCGGCGGCAGCCCGAAGCCCTCATAAATAGACGGGAATACAAATGCCAATGCACCGCACATAAGAGGACAGATCTCCTCATCCGGCACATATTCCGTAAACAGTACCGACTCCTTCAGCCCCAGTTCATCTACCTTGCGGTAAATACCGCTGTCCAGCCAGCCCTTTCCACCGGCAAGTACCAGATAAGGGGGCTGGGATTTTCCCTGACAGAACTGGTGATAAGCATCCATGAGCCGTTCCAGATTCTTCCGTGGTTCAACCGTGCCCAGATACAGGAAATACTCCCGGTCAATGCCATATTTCTGCTTCACCGCTTCGATCTGCGCTGTATCCTCTACAGGATGGAACCGATTCGTATCCACACCGCAGTACACCACACGAATCTTGTCCGCAAACTGCGGAAAATAGCGGATGATCTCCTGCTTGGAGAATTCCGAGTCCGTCACGATGCGGTCGGCACATTTCATGGACTTTTTCAGCCCTGTATCCAGCATATATTTTGTTCTGCCCCGAACTGTTTCCGGGAAGGTCTTATACACCATATCGTGTACTGTGACAACCGTTTTCCCGGCAACCTTCGGCGGTACGATATAGTTGAAAAAGTGCGTCACCTGTGCCTTGTCCCCGAAATAATGCTGATAGGATATGGGCAGGAAGCCCGACACCAGCCGATAGACATAGCCCGATGCCTTTGCCCAGTGGGGCTTGACATTGTCCCGGAGATAGGGTTTCAACCGTTCAATTTTGATATGCTCGTCCTTGCGGGAGAAAAATTGCAGCAGAAATTCGTCCTCCGGGTGCAGCTTGGACAGCGCCTGAATCTGTCCGGCTTCGCAGTAGCCGATTCCCGTCATCCGGCAGCCAATGAGCGGCAGTACATCAAATGCAATACGCAACCTTTTTCAACTCCATTCAAATCCAGTTAGGAATGTGGAGTTAGGAATGAGGAATGATGGTGTTCGCTTGCGCTCACAGATTATAATCCATTGCCGCAAGGCAATACCGACATTCCTAATTCCTAACTCCTAATTTCTCATTATTTTACACGTTCTGGCACTTCAGTTCATGTTCTACCAGCGCCAGGTCATTCTTCACCATGCGCTCTACCAATTCCGAGAAGGAGATCTCACGCTTCCAGCCCAGAACAGACTCTGCCTTTGCCGGATTGCCCAGGAGAACATCTACTTCTGCCGGACGGAAGAACTTCTTATTGACCTTGACGATAGTCTTGCCGGTGGCCTTGTCGATACCGATCTCATCCACACCGGAGCCCTGCCACTCTACTGTAATACCGGCATGAGCGAAAGCAGTTTCCACGAATTCCCGGACAGTACGTGTCTCATTGGTAGCGATAACATAATCATCCGGCTTATCCTGCTGGAGCATGAGCCACATTGCACGGACATAATCCTTGGAGTGACCCCAGTCACGCTTGGAATCCATATTACCCAGTTCCACGCAATCCTGTACGCCGAACTTAATGCGTGCCACTGCGTCAGTGATCTTTCTGGTGACAAATTCCAGACCACGGCGCTCAGACTCATGATTGAAGAGAATACCGGAGCAAGCGAACATGCCATAGCTCTCACGGTAGTTCTTGGTGATCCAGTGACCGTACAGCTTTGCCACACCGTACGGGCTTCTCGGATAGAAAGGCGTCTTTTCAGTCTGAGGCATTTCCTGTACCAGACCGAACATTTCGGAAGTGGATGCCTGATAGAAGCGGCATTCCGGCTTTACCGAACGGATAGCTTCCAGCATATTCGTAACACCCAGAGCGTCGATCTCAGCTGTTGCCAGAGGCTGTTCCCAGCTGGTAGCAACGAAGGACTGTGCAGCCAGGTTGTATACCTCGTCAGCCTGAGAAATGCGCATAGCTGTGATCAGGGAGATGACGTCGGTCATGTCGGCATAGATGAAGTGGATCTTGTCCTTGATGTGCTCCACGTTGCCGTAATCCACAACGCTCTTGCGGCGCATAATGCCGTATACTTCATAGCCCTGTTCCAGCAGCAGTTCTGCCAGATAAGAGCCGTCCTGTCCTGTGATACCTGTGATCAGTGCATGTTTACTCATAATAAATTCCTTTCCTTTCACCGGAAATGGTTCCGGAGAGATTGTATTTGATATTGTAAACGGCTAAAAAGTTTCTTACCCGTTTTCAAAAAGGTTGCTCATCATGCTGGTCCAGCTGAGCACAGCTG
>JBJFHO010000008.1:0-5043 GCA_051893675.1 Ruminococcus sp.
GAATCCGTGCTCACAACTGCATCAAAATAATCGTGCGCAAAGGGCAGTTCTGCCGCATCTGCCTTTACGGGGGTGATTTGCGTATCGGAAAGACCCATGCTGTGGAAAAATCTGCGGTTTTCTTCTGGGTCACTCCAGAGGTCGGCGGCATAAACCTGGAATCCATATTCTTTTGCCAGAAAGACAGAGGTCAGTCCCTGACCACTGCCCAAATCCAGAACGACTGCATGTTCCGGGATGTTGTGCAATTCCAGAAGTTCTTCTGTCAGCTTTATAGGATTTGGCCCCATGATTTTTTCCATGAGTGCAGGCGTACAGTATTTTTGGCTTTTGCTGTAATTCATTGTGCTTTTTTCTCCAGTTCAAATGTGCGGATATGCTGTTCCAGCATATGATTGATATCCGTTTTCTCTTTTGTCGTGTCGTACAGCTGTATGAGCAGGAACATAGGTGCATAAAACCGCAGTGCCTGTTGCTTCGGATGTGTGCAGCCCATTTCACGAAGAAGATCTTCTACATAAGCCAAAGGTCCTGCGGAAAGATACTGCTCATAAAGCTGCGCCATTTTTGCATTGCGGTATTGTTCCAGTGTCAGTAGTTTACGGAAAGATGACGCAAAGGGATCCTGCGCCCAGTAGCGGAACATGGCACATGCAAACTGCTTGAGATCTCCGAGTGCTGTGTTTGGATATGCGGCAGGTGTGTCCCGGAATGTCTGTTCCGGCAGATTGTGGATCTGAGCTTGTGCGGCATCCTGTTCTTCCATGCGGCGTAGAATGCTGTCGAAAATATCCTGCTTGTTTTTGTAGTGCTTGTACAGTGCCGCCTGGGTAATGCCCAGTTCACCTGAAATATCCCGGACGGAAACAGCATCAAATCCACGCCGTGCAAACAATCGCAGCGCTGTCTGTAGAATCTTCTCCTTTGTGTGGATATATCCAGTGTTTTTGACAACGGCTGTCACATAGTGAATATGCTCAAAGGCAGTGATATCGGCATCGTTCAGGAGCTGATAGTCGATCTCATCTGGTGTCAGTTCCTCGTATATGAGAAAATGGCAGTCCTCCAGCAGTTTTGTCAAGGTCATGCCATCACAGCAGAACTGCATGGGTTCTCCGCCTGCCTGTGCCATAGCGAGCATATTTCTGACACGCAGAATGTCAGAGCAGAAAAGTCCATCGTCAGCATAGTCAAATACAATGGTACTGCCTTCTGCGGCGAAGCCTGCAATTTCTGTCAGCATGTTTCGCATCTGCGGCTCTGTGAGATAATAGCTCACCCCGAGCCAGCTGAAAAAGGTCTTTTTCGTGACATCAAAACCGTTGGCAGTCAGTGCATCTTTTAAGCTATCCGTTGTAAAGTCCACAGGGACAAAGTGCAGATTGGACGGTGTCTTCAGCCCGGCGCGGGAAAGCCGCTGTTTTTTGTCAGCCTGGGTGAGAGGGTGGTCTGCCTCGAATACTGCCAGCTGTTCTGCCAGTTCCGGTTCACGCCATGCAAAAGTGTCATAGCCTGCGCCAAGGATGACATACTGTTTTGTGCCAGTCTGAACGGCAGTTTTCAGACAGTCCTCGCAGTATCTTGCCCGGGCAATGGGCGTGGGTGCAAGCTGTGTGTTGATGATAAAATCCAGAAGTGCTTCCTTTGCAATATCCTTGCCCTTCAGCTTTGGCGCAAAGAAATCCTTTCCGCTGACAATATATTCTGCCATCTGTGCGTATTCCGTGTCGGTGAAGAGTTTTCTCGCCACATGATCTGAAAATACGGGAGATTCCGCATGTTCCGTATGGTATGCACGTACGAATGCGGACATCTTTGCAGTCATACTTGCGTTTTGTTCCATAGTGCCTCCTTTTAGGTGAACGATTGTTTACTTCTTTGATTCTATTATAGTAAACGATCGTTTACTTGTCAAGTGGCTTTTGAAAAAAGACAAAAAAATCCGCACACAATGGTGCAGATAGAGTTATTTACTTTATCAGTAAAAAGATAGCGGCGTCTGCTTTAATGGAATATCAGTGTAGTCTCTGTGGCTTTTTTTACATAGGTACAGTATCTCTTACTGTTCTCTTTCGAGAATAGTAAATAGTTTCTGGTAGAATATATCTTCTGAAAAATTCTGTAGTCCTGATACTTGTCCGTCTCCGATTTCCATTATAACGAGTTTATTGTCTGTGGTTCTTGCTACATCGACAGTGAAAAAATTGCTTTTGACTTTGGGGGCAATTTTGTTTACAAAGGCGTTGATTTCTTCTGAAATTGTTTCAGTTCCATTCCAGTAATCAATGATGCAGATGCATGTTCCATTCAGAAAAAACGCCCGGTATTCTTCTGAGACTGGCATACCGCTTTTTGGATGGACGCCGACTTTATTTAAGTTGAGATATTCTCTGATTACGAGACCGCCGACCAGATTTTCCCCTTGTCTTTCCATAAAAGTATGGATCACCTGCATTGCCTGTTTTGTGTCGGCAGCATTGGGAATGAAACAAGCTTCTTTCCATTCGTGTTTACGGCTTTTGACATAATCCTTGATGATAACAGGGGCATTTCCGAATGCTTGTAGTTGCTTGCGAATCGCATGGTCAGACAGGTCTTCTGTCCAGCGGCTTTTTGGCGTGATGTCAGAAAGAGTATCATACCAGCCGGGAAGTGTATGACAGAAGCAATATTGCTCCGGTGTATTGATCAGAAAGCATTGTTTTTCAGCAAGTGCATGATAAAATTGGCAATATGTTTCAGGCTTCATCATCCAGCCACGGTAAATCATGCACTTATCCTGTTCCGTATCCGGAAGAACGGCTGTATTTCCGGAAACAAAACTGTCAAAATCAAAAAGTACTTGTGGAAATGCAGAATGCTGTACCTGCTTGTATTCGCCTGCATAGTCAAAATCCGGGTGCCTTGGTTCCAATGGATTGCTGCAAAATAAAAATATTATATCTTTCATGAACATTTTCCTTTCGATAAAAATACGGCTGATATTTTTGATTATAGCATAAAAAATACCTTTCCGCAAGAAAAATGCCAAAAACAGCATTGATTCCGGTCAGATTTTATGGTATACTGAAACAGAGAATACAATCCTTCAAAAGCAATAAAACAAATTTCAACCATAATAAAAAAGGAGGAAATCTATGGCACTTCCTGATTTTAAACAATTAGAACAAAACAAGACCGCCGTACCGGAATGGGCGAAATATCTGAAAGACGGGGAATTTATCAGTTATTCCAATACGTTCAAAAGCAAAATTTACTTTGACCTGTTTGACCGATATGTTTACCCCTGTGCAGAGACCGGAGACATCCGGTACTATGTCTATGACCCTGTGAAGCACGGCGCCGACCCTGCCGGGAAATATCCCGTTCTCATGTGGCTTCACGGCGCAAGTAACTCCCTCATGGAGGAAGGCTGTATCATGTGCTGCGGTGCGGAACAGTTTGCCTCGCCGAAATATCAGAATGCCATGGGCGGTGCATACCTCATCGTGCCCCTTGCCAATGAAGAACGGCTTGCTGACGGTACTCTCACAGGGACCTGGGAAAAGGCATACTCTGCACCGGTTCAGGCAATTTTTGAACGTGTCTGCGCAGAACATGCCCGGAATGTGGGGAAGAAGTTCGTCATGGGTGCATCTGCCGGCGGTTATTTCACCTGGCAGCTGCTGGAAGATCATGCCGGGTATTATGACGGGGCAATTGCCATTGCATCCCCGTACATTCCCGATGATGCGGTGCTGGAGCGGATTTCCAGAGACGGTACCCGCCTCATTGTTGCCCACGGAAAGCGTGATGAACTGGTAAATTTCCAGGAATGCGTGGCACCTCGTGGGGAAAAGCTTATGCAAATGGAGCATTGTCTCTGTTTCTTTCCGGAGTGGGTATACAACGGTGACGGCGGCGTTTCCTCTGTGTTTTACGGTATAGAAATGGGGCAGCACTGCATGATCAACTGGTTCCAGCATAATCTCATTTTTGATAACGGCACACCTGCGGACGAAAGACTGCCCGATGGGGTGACTGGCTGGATTCGGACGGTTTGCGGAATGTGAACACGCTTCAATGTTTTGTAGGGATCGATGCCCACATCGACCCGTAAATCAGGATTTTGCCTTCTTTGCAACATCTCTTCTATGGATAACAGACGAGGAACTGCTGAAACAGATAACAAAGTAATGCCAGGAGGAACTATGCCAAACATCATCGAAATCACCGACTTCGCCGCACCTGAACTGGACATCTACGCCCGGTGCACGGAATCCCAGCTGCGCCACTATTATGAACCGGAAGGCGGTCTGTTTATTGCCGAAAGTCCCAAGGTTATCCTGCGTGCTCTGAATGCCGGATATGCGTCGGTTTCTCTGCTGCTGGAGCGAAAGCATATTGCAGGGGAAGCGCAGGAAATCATCTCTCGCTGCGGCGATATCCCTGTGTTCACCGCCGAGCCGGAGGTGCTGACCAGACTGACCGGCTTTCAGCTGACCCGTGGTGCACTTTGTGCCATGCGGCGTTCTAAGATGCCAACAGTGGAGACCGTCTGCAAAGATGCACGCCGGATCGCCGTTCTGGAAAATGTGGTGAATCCCACCAATGTGGGAGCCATTTTCCGTTCCGCAGCTGCACTGCATATGGATGCTGTCCTGCTGACGCCCGGATGCAGCGATCCCTTGTACCGGCGTGCCGCAAGGGTGAGCATGGGCGCGGTGTTCCAGATTCCATGGACATATCTGGAAAGGAATGCGGACATCGAATCACTGCACAAGCTGGGTTTCCGTACCGCAGCGATGGCACTGAGTGACGATTCCATTTCTATAGACGATCCAAAGCTTATGGCAGAGGAAAAGCTTGCTGTTGTGCTGGGAACGGAGGGGGATGGACTTGCTGCCCATACCATTGCCCATTGTGATTATACCGTGCGCATCCCCATGTCCCATGGAGTGGATTCCCTGAATGTTGCAGCTGCCAGTGCAGTGGCGTTCTGGCAGCTGGGAAAATAAAGGCAATACCGCACAAAGATTGTGCGTCAGATGCGCCGTCAGATTT
>JBJFHO010000009.1:0-4975 GCA_051893675.1 Ruminococcus sp.
TTATAGCATATCTATACATTAATTTCAAGTTGATGGTTAGAGATTAGTATGAAAATCATGATAAAAAATCATGATTTTCATAGCCGCCACAGGCGGCATATGAGAATGCATGAGACGGATTTTATGCCGTTTTACGGCATAAAATAGCGAGTGCGTTAGCACACGCTCTCTATCAAACTATTTCAATCGTTTGATAGAGAATTAGTATGAAAAACAAAAAAACCAACCTCCGCACGCAAAGAGCCCATCAAACGAACCCGAAGCCATGCAAAAAGTTGGTTATGCCCAAATGGTAACACTCCAATAAATGTTTTTGCCATATTCATTTCTTTAAGCTTAGTTTACCATATTTCACGTTGTTTGTCAATGGCTTTTGTGCACAATATCATGTTTTCTACTTTTTTGACAATATAGAAATTGAAGTTTTGTGAATGGTGAACAAATATATTGGAATATTCGGGGGATACCGCTTTCCGCCGGGCTTCGGCTGAAAGGGGACAAGATCGCTTTCCTTTTGTAAATCGTTTTCAGCCAGTGATATTTTGCAAACACCGCAATGGATACAGTTTTCAGATGTTTCCGGGAATCATGCCAATGAAACGGAAATTGAACGGGATTTCACCTTGCAATTGCAGTGAAAAAATGGTATACTATAATTGAAAAAGAACGGCAATACCGCACAAAGATTGTGCGTCAGATGCGCCGTCAGATTTTTCGTCAGATGAAACAAAAAGCGCAGTGAATACTTTGTGTATTCACGAGCATTTTTGTGAAATATGACGGAAAAGATGCAAGCATATGACGTGCAAAGCCGCCAGGCGCTCTTTGTGCGGTGTTGCCGAACACTTGTGCCACACGGGCGATGTACGTGGGAATTTATCTGTTTTCGGGAAATCACCTGCAAATCGGCGTGTACGATGGTTGAGGGAAGAAAGGGATTGCCATAAATCATGCAGCAAAGGAAACAGTCATATGAAAACGCATGAAAGATCATCTAGAATTTCAGATGCAGTAAAAAAAACGGCAGATTTACCGGCAGATGGGGAATCGTTCGTTCTTCACGGCGACATTTGCTACAGCGTCTCTCTGGACGAAATGAGAACCGTGAAATCCGGGTATGCCGTGTGTATCGGCGGAAGATCCCGGGGTGTTTTTGCAGCGCTGCCGCCGGAATATGCCGGGCTTACTGTATATGATTACAGCGGTAAGCTCATTATTCCGGGGCTTGTGGATCTGCACATACATGCACCGCAGTATCCGTTTCGTGGTACAGGAATGGATCTGGAGCTGATGGACTGGCTGCAAAAGCAGGCTTTTCCGGAAGAGGCAAGATATGCAGATCTGGCATATGCCCAAAAGGCGTACTGCCTGTTTGCTGCGGCAATGCAGAAAAGCGCCACTTCCCATGCCTGTATTTTTGCCACCAGACACCGTCCGGCAACGGAACTGCTCATGGAACTTATGGAGCAGTCAGGAATTGTCAGCTTTGTGGGCAAGGTCAATATGGATCGGGAAGCGCCCGATGAACTGCGGGAACCAAGTGCAGCGGATTCCGCCTCTGAAACTGTCCGATGGCTTCGCAGTGTCCAGCACAGGTATAAACACACGAAGCCAATCCTGACGCCCCGGTTTGTTCCCGGCTGTACGTCGGAATTACTCCGGCGGCTTCAGGAACTGCAGACTGCTTACGGGCTGCCAGTGCAGTCCCATCTCTCGGAAAATCCAGGCGAAGTGGAATTTGTCCGCCGGCTCTGTCCCGATTCTGCATTCTACGGCGATGTCTATGATCGGTATGGTCTGTTCGGAAAGGAACACGGTTCCGGCAAGTCCGTCAGAACTGTAATGGCGCATTGCGTCTATTCCACAGAGGCGGAAATGCAGCGCATGAAGGATAACGGCGTATTTGTGGCACATTGTCCTGCCTCCAATGTCAATTTGTCATCGGGCATTGCACCTGTCCGGAAATATCTCACTGCCGGACTGCACGTCGGACTTGGCAGTGATGTGGCAGGCGGCCATACGGAATCCATGCTCCGGGCGGTCTGCGATGCTGTCCAGATGTCGAAGCTGTACTGGCGGCTGATAGATTCCCATGAGAAACCGCTGACGTTCCGGGAAGCATTTTATCTGGCAACAAAAGGCGGCGGCGCATTCTTCGGGAATGTGGGGAGCTTTGAACGGGATTATGATTTCAGCGCAGTTGTTCTTGACGATGCCCGGATTCCCCAATTCCAGGAGTTGTCTCTCCCGGAACGGCTGGAACGTGCCGCTTATGAATCTCTGGATCTGTACGGGATATGCGCAAAGTTTGTTTCCGGCGCAAAACTCTTTGGGCAACACCGCACAAAGAGCGCCTGACGGCTTTGCACGTCATATGCTTGCATATTTTGCGTCATATTTCACAAAAATGCTCGTGAATACACAAAGTATTCACTGCGCTTTTTGTTTCATCTGACGAAAAATCTGATGGCGCATCTGACGCACAATCTTTGTGCGGTATTGCCTTTGACCATAGGGAAATAGAAGCTGACGTTCCAAAAAATAAAAGGAGATGACGAATCAAAAAATGAAACTGAAAGCGAACAAATATAATGTTGCGATCTTTATTTTCCTCTTGAGTGCAGTACTATTTTTTGCCATGACAATGCCATTTCGTGTCTGGCTTTCTGCGGCAGATCTCACTGAAATGCGTCCCAATTCGGCACTGACGCCAGTGCTTGGCATGATATTCGGACTGCCTGCTGCGCTGGGATGTGTTGTGGGGAATATCGGCTGCGATCTGCTCTCCGGCTATGAGATCTCTTATTCATTGTTGAATGCCACCCAGCAGTTGATATATGGTATGGTACCGTTTTTTCTGTGGAGGCGAATGAACAAAGAACGAAATGGGGACGAGTTCCGGCTGGATAGTATCTCACGTATGCTCAAATTCTGCCTGATCATGTTGATTGATGCATGTCTGATCGTGATTTGTACCGGATTGCTGAACCATGCCTATTCTGTTGTTGATTTCTTCTCTGTGGAAAGTTTGTATCTGTTTCTGAACAGCTTTGATTCCGGACTGCTGTTTGGCTGTCCCTTTATGATCGGCTGTCACTTCCTGCAAAAATATCTGGAAAACCTGAAAAAAGACTGTAGAAAAAAGGTATTCACCTTCTCTATGAACGAGCGCATGATCCTGAATACCATTATTACCGGACTGGGAGTCTGCTGCCTGATCGGAGCCGCAGTCTATCTCACAGATAAAATGAGTACCAAAGAGTCTGGCGTGGGACTGTGGGGACGGATGTATCTCTTTGAGATGCTGGCATTGAATTTCTACTTTGCACTGTCTCTGGGATTTATGTGGTTTACGGAAAAGCGAATCGCAAAACCAGTGGAGCATCTGGCAGAGATCGCAGAGAATTACTACGAAGAACATACGGCAGAGGGACAGCATGAAAAAATGATAGCGGCATGTGAAGTGTATGCCAGTGATTCCACAGAGGTGGGCAACCTGGCACGCTCCTATATCTCCATGATGAAAGACCTTGACACCTATGTTGCCAATCTCAAAAGCGTCACGGCAGAAAAGGAACGGATCAATGCGGAGCTGACCCTGGCGGCAAATATCCAGGCGCATATGCTGCCCTGTATTTTCCCGGCATTTCCGGAGTATGATGAATTTGATATATATGCTACCATGACACCGGCAAAAGAGGTGGGCGGTGATTTTTATGACTTTTTCATGGTAGATGAGACGCATCTGGCTATTGTCATGGCAGATGTTTCGGGAAAAGGTGTTCCGGCAGCACTGTTTATGGTGATTTCCAAAACGCTCATCAAGAATTATGCACAAATGGGTATGGCGCCAGGCGAGGTGTTTACGACAGTTAATCGGCTGCTCTGCGATGGCAACGATGCGGGGCTGTTTGTCACATCCTGGATGGGGATTCTCGATCTGTCCAGCGGCACGCTGACCTATGTCAATGCAGGACATAATCCGCCGCTGCTTCGCCAAGGGGACAACGAGTTTACATATCTGAAGTCCCGTCCCGGGTTTGTACTTGCGGGGATGGATACAATGAAGTACAGACAAAATGAAACGGTGCTGTCACCCGGCGACCGGATCTTTCTCTATACCGATGGGGTTACGGAAGCTACCAATGCGGAAAATACACTTTTCGGCGAAGAACGGCTCAGCAGCTTTATGAATGCACACAGCGAGGATTCGGCAGAGGATATGCTGCATCGCCTGAAAGCGGAAATAGATACCTTTGTAGGAGAAGCGCCGCAGTTTGATGATATTACTATGCTGCTGCTTGACTATAAGAGGCAACACCGCACAAAGAGCGCCTGACGGCGTATCTGACGCACAATCTTTGTGGGGTATTGCCAAGAAAAAATCGGAGGTGTGATATGATCGAAAAGACATTTCCGGCAGAAACGGCTGCGTTAAACGAAGTACTGGCTTTCACAGAAGCAGAACTGGAAAGGGCAGAGTGCCCCATGAAAAACATGATGCAGCTTATGGTTGCCATTGAAGAGGTCTTTGTCAATGTGGCACATTATGCATATCCGGATGGAAAAGGGGATGTGAAACTGGGAATATCCTTTGATCATCCGGATCATACCGTGACATTCCGCATTGCGGACAAAGGGATTCCCTTTGATCCTCTGGCAAAGCCAGATCCGGATATTACCCTTTCTGCCGAAGAACGTCAGATCGGCGGACTTGGCATATTGATCTGTAAAAAGACGATGGATGCTATTGATTATGCTTATGAAGATGGCCAGAATATACTGACTATGATGAAAAGATTATCATAAGGGCGCCTCTAATACTAATTCTCTATCAAACGATTGAAATAGTTTGATAGAGAGCGTGTGCTAACGCACTCGCCATTTTATGCCGTAAAACGGCATAAAATCCGTCTCATACATTCTCATACGCCGCCTGTGGCGGCTATGAAAATCATGATTTTTTATCATGATT
>JBJFHO010000010.1:0-22493 GCA_051893675.1 Ruminococcus sp.
GTAAACCTTTTTCAACAAGCGAAATTTTGAAAACGTCCCGGTGGGACGTTTTCAACGGAATAAATTTTTAGCTGTGACAGGGTACCACAATGGGATTTCTCTTAGATTCTTCGGGAACGGCGGGAGCAAGCCCCCGCCCTACGCTTCTGGTTTTCAAGCTAAAAGTAAAGCTTTAGATGGGACAGCCTACTACATTGTGTCCTTTTCATTTTGTACATCCATATAAAAACGCCCCTGCCATCTCGTGTCAAATCACGAAGCGGCAGGGGCGTTTTCGTTCATTCAGCGAATGTTATCTGTCAAAGTTGTTGCGGCAGTTCTGCTCGTTGCGGTTCTGCTTCTGCTGATTCTGCTGCTGCTGACGGTTCTGGTTCTGCTGGTTGTTCCGGTTCTGGTTCTGCTGATTGTTCTGATTCTGGTTGTTCTGGTTGGACATCATGGTCTCCGTTTCTCCGCACATGGCAGTACCCCATGAAACAGTCTCTGTGTGCGGTCGGAGACTGCCCGTTTCATGCCGGTACCGGAGCGGCATGGTGTTTTTTTGCCGCTTGCACATAGTTTGCCCGGATCCCGTCAGAATATACAGGTCACCACACGGGCGATTAATGTCACCAGAAAACAGAATACAATTCCCACCAGCGAGGGAATACAGAATGCCGCTGCTGTCCATTTCCAACTTTTGGTTTCTTTTAATATGGTCAGACAGGTGGTGGAACAGGGGAAATGAAACAGAATAAATAGCAGTACGCACAGTGCCGTGAGCCACGTCCAGCCGTGGTCTGTCAGAATGGTGTACAGCTGAGTCATATCACTGGTTTCCGTGAGTGTCGTGCCGGAGGTGTAGCACATGAGGGCAATGGGCAGGACGATCTCATTAGCCGGAAATCCCAGCAGGAAAGCAAGAAGAATGACGCCGTCCATCCCCAGCCATTTCCCCGGCGTATCCAGAATGCCGGAGAGAATGGTCAGGAGATTGTCACCGCCGATGGAGCAGTTTGCAAGTACCCACAGCAGTGCACCGGCAGGAGCTGCCACCATACAGGCTCTGCCCAGTACAAACAGAGTACGATCCAGAATGGAACGTATCAGCACACGCCCGATCTGGGGCTTCCGGTAGGGCGGCAGCTCCAGAGTGAAGGAGGAAGGCACACCCCGGAGAATGGTGTGGGATAAGATACGGGAAACGACCAGCGTGACAAGAATGCCCAGTACGATCATTCCCAGCAGCATGGCGGCGGAGGCAAGGGTTTTTCCAAAGCCGCTGCCTACGGCGAAAAAGAGGGTGATACAAGTGATCATGGTGGGAAAACGTCCGTTGCAGGGGACAAAGTTGTTGGTCAGAATGGCAATGAGCCGTTCTCTGGGGGAATCAATAATGCGGCAGCCCGTGACGCCGGCGGCGTTGCAGCCAAAGCCCATGCACATGGTAAGACTCTGCTTACCGCAGGCGCAGGCATGTTGAAAACGCTTGTCGAGGTTGAATGCCACCCGTGGCAGATAACCGAAATCCTCCAGCAGGGTAAACAGGGGGAAGAAGATCGCCATAGGCGGCAGCATAACGGAGATAACCCAGGTCAGCACTGTATATATGCCGTCGATGAGCAGACTGTACAGCCAGCCCGGTGTATGTATGGTCTCCAGCAGCCAGGAAAAGCCTGTTTTCAGTTGGGCAAATCCGGCGGACAGCCAGGCAGAGGGATAGTTCGCTCCCACAATGGTAATCCACAGGATCAGTCCCAGAAGTACCAGCATAATGGGAAATCCCAGCCGTCCGGTGAGAATGCGGTCTATGCGGCGGTCACGCTGGCTGGAATCTTCCGGCGCAGTGACGACAGCGGCGGCAATGGCTTCGCTCCGGGTGACAATGGCGGCAATGACCTTGTCGGCAAAGGTTTCGGCGGAAAGTGTTTCATGGGCATGCTGCAATGCGGCGGAAAGAGGTTCTTCCTCCAGGGAAAGCCCGGTGTAAGCAGCAATCTGTGCGTGCAGTTCCGGCTCCGGTTCCAGCAGCCGCAGCGCTGTCCAGTCCGGCGGCAGTCCGTGGAGATCTGCTGGCAAAGCATCCAGAACAGGCTGCATGACAGCGGTAATTTCTTTCGGCATCGGCTGCGGTGCCGGGGGTGGAAATTCTCCCAGCAGCAGTGCATCCAGCTTGCATTTCAGGCGATCCAGTCCCATACCGCTTCGTGCAGTGACTCCTGCCACAGGAATCCCCAGCTGCTGTTCCAGCTGTTTCAGATCTACGGTGATGCCACGGTTTTCGGCTTCATCCAGGAGATTCACACAGAGCAGCACACGGGAAGTGGTCTCCAGAACCTGGAGCAGAAGTGTTATTCCACGTTCCAGACAGGTCGCATCGCAGACTACCACAGCGGCATCCGGTTCGCCGAAGCAGAGAAAATCCCGTGCTACAGCCTCTTCCGCAGAGCGTGCCCGGAGAGAATATGTCCCCGGCAGATCCACCAGCGTCACCGGACGATCGCCGCAGATGGTGACACCCACGGCGCTTGCCACTGTTTTTCCCGCCCAGTTGCCGGTATGCTGGTGCAGCCCCGTCAGGGCGTTGAATACTGTGGATTTTCCCACATTGGGCATTCCGGCAAGGGCAACAACAGGTGTCTGCGTATCGGTCAGTTCCGGCAGCTGTGCAGATGCGGCAGTCTTTCCCATGGGATCAGATCCTTTCGTGGTTTTTTATGAATTAGGAATGAGGAGTTAGGAATGGAGTTAGGAATGAGGAGTTAGGAATGAGGAATGGTGGTGTTCGCTGCGCTCACAAATTATAATTTTATCGCCGTAGGCGGTACCATCATTCTTCAACAGGTTGATATGAAATTAGTATTAACTCCTAATTTTTCATTCTTCATTGCAATAGAGTATATGCATTCCGAAAGCCTGCTATGCAGAATGTGCCGTGACAAAAAGATGCCGGCGATACCCAAAAAGTACCGCCGGCAGTTCTCACGAAACAGTTTCTCTCATTTTTTCATTTTTACGGAAAATTACAGTGCTTTATCAGGAAAGCATAACCTCCTGATAAGCGGATTCATAGGAACGTCCCACACTGACATATGCGGAAGAAGTCAGCAGCAGTTGAGCATCTGCCATATCAACCACGCCGTCAGCGTTGGCATCCAGCAGGTTGTAGTCCACCAGAGTGATCTCAGATGGACTATAATTTGTTGCGTAATAGCTATCATAGTATTCCGGTGTAATGATATTGATTTTTTTATCAATTGCATCTAAAGCGTAGATCCGCAATGCCTCATAAGCGGCACTGGAATCTCCCAGCGAACCATCCTTGCGCAGTTCGCCGATGGCATACTCTGCATGCTCGTGAATCCAGTCGGAATCTGTCTGGTCAATGACACCATCGCCATTGACATCGCCCATCATGTAATTCTGCCATGCCATTGCATCTTCCGGCGGTGTTGTAGTACTTGCTTTTGCAGCCATAAGGGCATCGTGGTCAGTGACAAACTTGTCGCCGTCCATATCGCCTAAAACATAGCCGGAAGAGTCATTGTCGAAATGATAATAGTAGCAGAAAGGTTCACCGCAAAAAGCATTACCTCCAACGAAATAGTCGGTATACATCTCCATTACGCCCAGGACATCCAAAAAAGAAATGTATCCATTTGCATCAACATCAGCCAGATTGAATTGTAACGGCGTCATTTCGTCTATTGTTTGGGTACGACAATGAACTATGATATAGTAAGCATCATCGGGAGTGACAGACCCGTCCTGTTCATAGTCTCCCAGCGCATACTCCTCATTGACCTGAATCCAGGTGACATCTGCCTCGTCAATGAGACCATCCCCGGTAATATCCGCCCGGGACAGCTGGTTTTCCGTCAGCGTGTAGGTGTCATCCAGAAGATGCCGGGACAGCATGGCGGTGTCATGTCCTGTGAGATAGCCGTCATTGTCGATATCGCCCATAAGTATGTCATCTGCTGCACTGACAGGCAGTGCAGACAGAGAGCCTGCCAGCATAGCGGCGGCAACTGTAATGCCCATCCATTTACAATTCTTCATAAATATTACCTCCCATTTCATTCAGACCATTGTTCAGGAAAGCATAACATCCTGATAAGCGGATTCATAGGAACGTCCCACACTGACATATGCGGAAGAAGTCAGCAGCAGCTGAGCGTCTGTGGCATCGACCTTGCCGTCGGCGTTGGCATCCAGCAGGTTATAGTCCAGTTCCCCGATGAAGTTTTTTGGCCAACCTTCTACCAAAATCTTATCATATGTCTTTTCGGCTACGATTTCAACTTCTTTTCCCATGGACTCCAGGGCATAGAGCCGCAATGCGATACATGCGGCGCTGGAATCTCCCAGGGAACCGTCCTTGTGCAGGTCGCCAATGGCATATTCTGCGTGCTCGTGGATCCAGTCAGAATCCTCCTGGTCGATGACGCCATCGCCGTTCACATCGCCCATCATGTAATTCTGCCATGCAATTGCATCTTCCGGCGGTGTTGTGGTACTTGCTTTTGCAGCCATAATGGCATCGTGGTCAGTGAGGGATCTGTCGCCGTCCATATCGCCTAAAAGGCTGCCATCGTAATGATAATAATAGCAGAAGGGTTCACCGCAGAAAATATTATTTCCCACAAAATAATTGCCGTATATATCCATAATACCGATAGTATCTAAAAAAGAAATACAGCCGTTTGCATCTACATCAGCCAGATTGAATTGTAATGGTGTCATTTCATCTACAGTCTGTTCTTGATAATGAACCATAACATCGTGAGCGTCATCAGAGGTCGTATGCCCGTCCAGATTATAATCTCCCAGGGCGTACTCTTCATTGACCTGAATCCAGGTGACATCTGCCTCGTCAATGAGACCATCCCCGGTAATATCCGCCCGGGACAGCTGGTTTTCCGTCAGCGTGTAGGTGTCATCCAGAAGATGCCGGGACAGCATGGCGGTGTCATGTCCTGTGAGATAGCCGTCATTGTCGATATCGCCCATAAGTATGTCATCCGCTGCGCTGACAGGCAGTGCAGACAGAGAACCTGCCAGCATAGTAGCGGCAACTGTAATGCCCATCCAGTTTCTTTTCTTCATAAAAATTACCTCCTATCATTCTTTGCAAAAAGTCCGGAATCTGTTGTGAAGAGAACACAGAATCAAAATGTCATTTGTATTGATCTTTCTATAATGGATACAAATGAAGCCACTGAAATGTTGCAAAAAACAAATTGTTTAAAACGTTTTCTCTGTTTTACACAAAAATAGGTGGGATAATTTGTGCAAATATTATGGTAAAAAATACAAAACGCTGCCGCAAGGACAAATCAACCTTCAGCAGCGTTTCTGGTACTTAGTCGGCTTCGCCTACCGCTATGGTAAGGCTTTCATTGTTGATTGCATTGCCGTCATATGTGCTTTCCCGGATAACCACAGCCTGTCGGTACATGATCTCATACCGGTTTTCAAACAGCGTCATATCATAGGAGACCAGACCCTCCAGCGGATCGCAGACAATAACCGTATTGGCGTTCAGGTCATAGCCGCAGAGCAGGACGCAGTGTTCACTGACGAGAAAAACAGCGTCGTCACCATTGGGTGTAGTCCAATAGTACCGTTCCTCCACCTTGTCGGTCATGCCGATGGTTGCCCAGGTGATCACCGGCGTACCGTTTGCCACTTCTGCGAGAAGTGTTTTCAGGGAACAGCCTGTGAGATTCTGGACAGTTTCTGTGCCGTTCTGGGCGGTAATATAGTTTTCCGCTGTTTTTACAATCACCGGTGCATAGCAGCCCCAGGCGGTGGGATCGTGGGGTGAACCGACGAATGCCTCGCCGAACGTGGTCAGATACGGCTCAGAACGAATCAGATATTCGTCTGCCATGGTCAGCTTGTCCACGGCATAGCCGGCATAGTTCAGCGCCATGGTGAGAGAGGTGACCTCACATCCTGTGGGCAGCTCCGGGTTTTGCAGTATGGGTGTGACGTTCAGCTGACAGCTGTCCACAGGCAGCTCTGCCGGTTCTGTCGGAAGTGTCTCCGCTGTTGTCATGGGAATCGTTCCACGGTACAGTATCCCGGGGACAGTGGTGACATCCGTAGAAGCTGTAGTTGTGACAGCACCCTCTTCTGCAACCGAAACTTTCTCCGCATTTTTTTTCTGAAAATGTGAAACACACCGGGAAACAGAAAAGCAGATTCCTGCGATCAGCAGAATGAGAACCAGCAGTCCCATGCGTCGCCGTCTGCCCAGTTGTTTTTTTGTTACCTTTGCCATAATGTCATCCTCTGCTTTTTTCAGTTAGGAATTAGGAGTTAGGAATTAGGAATGATGGTATCGCCTTCGGCGATGGATTTGTAAAATTCTAACATTTTTGATTTATGAGCGAAGCGAATACCGCCATTCCTCATTCCTAACTCCTAATTCCCCATTCAAATAATATGTCAGTTTTCCGTCTCGTTTTTCCGGGACAGGGTAATACGCCGGCGGAAATCGGATTCCCCTTTTCCGATCACCCGGCGGGACAGCTGATAGATATCCGTGGACTGGGATTCCAGTGCCGCACAGCGTCCTGCCTCCCGGCTGGTTTGCGCCAGCTCTGCCAGGGAGTGGGAGAAGGGCAGGAGCCGTTTCTGCTTGGAATCCCGGAGAATTTCCCGTCCTCTGTCGTTGAAGGCGAGGATTCTGCCATAGGGCGGATACTGCTGCATGTCTGCTGTGCGGATGTCCAGGAGAATATGCAGCAGGATCCGGCGCAGACGTGCCATGGGATAGCGCTTTGTCTGGATACTTTGCAGCAATTCCTCCAGTGAGGATGCACGCTTTGCCTTGTACAGCCGGTGCTCCAGACCCTGACCCACCTCGGCAATGCTGCGCAGTTCATCCGGGTCTGTCGTGCGCAGCTTGTACAGAATGAGGCGTTCCAGATTCTGCATAGAACCGGTATGCCCTGCGAGACTGGCATCCCGGAGTGCGTGCCAGGCATAGGACGGCATCATGCGCCGGCAGTCACCGCCTTCGGAGAAGAACTGCCGGATATATGTGGCGCTTGCAGTGCCGTCAGCGGCAGGCTGGGCACTGTTATGACCGGCACCCTTCCGCTGGATCGTCACCGGGCGCAGGGGACTTTGCATTTCTTCAATGGCGTTGAGATAGGCGATGGCAAGGGTATTGTTGGGATGGCGCAGGACATCCGCCGTCTCCTGTCCGTAAAGCTGCGCCACCATTTGGGAGAGTACCTCCGGGTAGGAATAGCCGGAACGCAGGAAATCGTCCATAACATCGGCATATTCTGTTTTGCAGACACGGCACGCCTGTGCTGCCTGGGACAAGAGCCGGATATCACCGCTTTCGCTGCCGAAAGAAATCTCCTGAACATTGCCCAGGGCAGTCAGGATCGCCACGCCGCCCATGGCGAAATTTTCCGCCGGCGCCAGGGCATATGGCACAGGCAGCTCCAGTACCAGATCCACGCCGCCCTGGATTGCCAGCTTGGCACGGGTGAACTTGTCCAGGACGGCAGCGTCGCCCCGCTGGACAAAATTGCCGCTCATGACGGCAACGATGCCCTCTGCGCCGGACTGCCGCACCTGTTCCAGGTGGTAGAGATGTCCGTTGTGCAGAGGGTTGTATTCGCAGATAATACCGCTGATTTTCATGTAGAATCCTCCAGAATACGTGCAGAAAACGAAAAATTTACAGCCTTTTTCAGGGGAATTTCTGTAAACCCCTTGCATTTTCTGCAAAAAAGCTTATAATAATATATGGATGGGCACAGGCGAGGCAGTGCCCATAATAATAACGAAACGGTGCGGGACGTTGTGACGTACCGTAAGGAAAAGGAGAAGAAACCCCTATGATTATTCTTGTTGTCAATGCAGGAAGCTCTTCTTTGAAGTATCAGCTCATCGACATGAAGGACGAGTCTGTTATCGCAAAGGGCAACTGCGAC
The DNA here is from genome assembly GCA_051893675.1 of Ruminococcus sp. GTDB lineage: Bacteria > Bacillota > Clostridia > Oscillospirales > Ruminococcaceae > Ruminococcus_C. The sequence goes on from JBJFHO010000010.1 coordinate 7,944, forward strand.
CGTATCGGTATCGACGGTCATCTGAGCCACAAGACAGCTTCCGGCGTAAAGGTGGAAGAGGACTGTGCATTCCCTACCCACGCTGAGGCTTTCGAGCGCCTGGTACAGGCACTGACCACCGGCGAGGGCGCTGTGATCTCCAGCATGGACGAGATCTCCGCAGTAGGTCACCGTGTGGTACAGGGTGCAGAGATCTTCACAAAGACCACCCTGGTAACCGATGAGATCATTGACAAGATCGACGAGCTGCGTGAGTTGGCTCCTGTACATAACCACGGCCACGCACTGGCACTGTGGGCATGCCGCAAGATCCTGCCCGATGTACCTCAGGTTGCTGTCTTTGACACCGCATTCCACCAGACCATTCCCCAGAAAGCATTCATGTACGGCTTCCCCTATGAGGATTATGAGCAGTACCATGTCCGCAAGTACGGCTTCCACGGTACATCCCATCGGTTTGTCACCGCAAAGCTGGCAGAGGTCATGGGAAAGGATCTGAAGGATCTGAAGGTGGTTTCCTGCCATCTAGGCAACGGTTCTTCCATTACTGCGGTACAGAACGGTGAATCCGTGGACACCACTATGGGCTTCACACCGCTGGACGGCGTACTCATGGGCACACGCTGCGGTGCAGTAGACCCGTCTGCAGTAACCTATGTTGCCGGCAAGCACGGCTTCGGCGTTTCCGACATGGATACCTATATGAATAAGAAGTCCGGTATGCTGGGTATTTCCGGAAAGTCCTCCGACTTCCGTGACATCACCGCTGCTTCTGAGGCAGGGGACAAGCGTGCCACTCTGGCAAAGGATATGCTGGTTTATGATATCAAGAAGGATATCGGCGCATATGCCGCAGCCATGAACGGTCTGGACGCTGTGATCTTCACTGGCGGTATCGGCGAAAACGCACCCAACTGCCGGGAAGAGGTCTGCGAGAATATGGAATTCCTGGGCATCAAGATCGACAAGGAAGTCAACAACTTCAAGGGCGAACTCAAGAAGATCTCCACACCGGATTCCAAGGTAGAGGTATGGGTCATCCCCACCAATGAGGAACTCCTCATCGCACGTGACACTCTGGCAATGATCCAGAAGTAAGTCAGCGCTGCGTAACCCATGTTCAAAGGCGAAGCCAGATAAAAACGGCTTCGCTTTTTTGCTATGGATCAGAACGATTGAAACGATTGAAAACACGGTGGGAGCAAGTCTCCGCTCTGCCGTAGAAATACATTGAAAGGACTTGATCATATGACCACTCCAGAAACCACGCCCACGTTTATGGAACAGGCACTTGCCGCCAGAGAGAATGCCTATGCGCCCTATTCCGGGTTTCAGGTAGGCGCTGTGCTGGCAGCCGCAGACGGCAGGCTGTTTTATGGCTGCAACGTGGAAAATGCGTCCTATTCCATGACGATCTGCGCCGAGCGCAATGCTGTTTTTGCAGCAGTTGCCGCCGGTGTCCGGGAATTCCGTAAAATCGCCATTGTGGGCGGCAGAACCGCAGAAGAAGCCCGGACAATTCCCTGTCCGCCCTGCGGTGCTTGTTTGCAGGTGCTTGCGGAATTCTGCCCGCCTAGCTTTCCCATACTGCTGGCAGACGGGGTGCATCTGCTGGGGGAACTGCTGCCGTCACAGTTTCAGCTAGACTGAGATTTTCCCTTGTCTGCCGGACGATAGGATGTGCCGTCGGGACGGATGACCACCGTGTTGTCCAGCTGACCACGGAGATTGCCCACCACTGCCTGGCGGTATTCCAGCCGCAGTGTGTTCTGTTCCTCTTTTTCCTCCGGCGTCAGCCCTTCGGTACGGGACTTCCGTGCCAGTTCGTTGATGCGTGCCAATTTTGCAGGATCCATGCAGATTCCTCCATAGAAAACAGTTTTGCATTGTAATAACTTCGTCAAACCATGTGTTTTTTTGTCATTACAATCCATTTTATAGTATAACACAAAAGCGTACAAAAGGCAAGAGGGTTTTTTGCAATCAATTAGGAATGAGGAGGTGTTTAATTAGGAATGAGGAGTTAGGAATTAGGAATGGTGGTGTTCGCTGCGCTCACGAAAAAATATTTTAATCCATCGCCGCAGGCGATACCATCATTCCTCATTCCTAACTCCTAATTTCTAATTCCCAAAACATTGACAAGGCGGCGAAAAATCGTTATACTGAGTCTCAGGAAAAAATATTGGGAATAGTGGTATTGTTAGCGCAATCATATTCCATATTCCGAGTGAAAACGATGTTCTGAATTGAGGAGGAATTGCATATGCTGAAAACAGCGTTGGTTACCGGGGCGTCCCGGGGTATCGGGGCGGCGATCGTGCGTGGACTGATTGCCGATGGGTATCAGGTCGCCGGGACATATCACCGCAGCGGCGAGGCAATACAGGCGCTGGCTGCGGAATGCGGCGTGATTCCCATCCGGGCAGATCTCTCTGACCCGGCGCAGCTGCCGCAGCTGGCGCAGAGTGTTCTGGAACGGCTGGGGCAGGTGGACGTGCTGGTGAACAATGCGGCTTGTTCCTATATTGACTTGTTTCAGTGTATGCCGCCGGAACAGGTACGGGAGCTGTATGGGGTGAATCTCACGGCAGTGGTGGAACTGACACGGCTGCTTCTGCCGTCCATGCTGTCCCGGCACAGGGGATGTATCGTGAACATTTCCTCTATGTGGGGAGAGACAGGTGCATCCTGCGAGGTGGATTATTCCGTGACAAAGGGTGCGGTGCTGGCATTTACCCGTGCGCTGGCAAAGGAAGTGGGACCGTCCGGCATCCGGGTGAATGCTGTTTCTCCGGGGACGATCCTGACGGATATGACCGCCCATCTGGATGCCCAGACGCTGGACGAACTGGCAGAGGAGACACCGCTGGGCAGACTTGGCACGCCGGAAGATGTGGCGGCGGCAGTACGGTTTCTGGTATCTGACCAGGCGGCATATATCACCGGACAGGACTTGCCCGTAAACGGGGGATTCCTATGCCCATAGAATGAATTTTTGTTGGTGTGTGAACCCCTCCACCATTGCTGCGCAATGGTCCCCCTCCCCTTTCAGGGGAGGCTGAAAGCGCCCATCTTTAGCAAATTGTAAATTTTGCGGGTAATGCCTCCCCTGAAAGGGGAGGGGAACCGCCGATAGGCGGTGGAGGGGTATATACGGATAAACTTATATTGTTGTGATTTTTGAGAATCCCCTCAAATTTCACCGGGTTCATTTTGCACAAAATTAACGGAAATCTTTCCTGCTTTTCAATCCAAAGTTACAAATCCGGTGAAAAACCAATGAGTATTTTGTGAGAGCCCTTGCGAAACGGGCGGAATTGTGCTATAGTAATTCTATATCGTTTGACACAGGAGCATTCCGGAATAACCTTAACCTTTTTCCGGGAATGCAGTTTGTTTGAAATAAAGGTGATATCATAGCATGAAACAACAAAAGACATGGAATGCACGGCTTTCTTCTCTGCGTGCATGGTGCTGGTCTGTCCATGAAAAGCGGTCGTATAATACCCTGCGGTATCCCATGACAAACCGGATCCTGCTGCTGCTCTATCCGATTTTCATCGTCTGCATGGCAGAACTGAATCAGGACAAATATCCTAGCAAGCTGGTGCTGTTCATCTCGGAACACCCTACCATTATGCTGTTCAATATTCTCATTGCGGCACTGATCTTTCTCGGTGCATTGCTGCTGTTCCGTTCCGGCTGGTTCTCTATGCTGCTGGAAAGTGTCCTGTATATGGCGCTGAGTATTACGGAATTGTTTAAATACAACACAAATGGCAATCATCTCATTATGACGGATATGAAGCTTGCCAGAAGTTTAAAGAGTCTCACGTCCTTTGCGTATATCAAAATCACCCCCAGGCTGATTCTCTATCTTGCCATCTGCGTGGCGTTTATTCTGGTGGCGTATTGGTTCAATCCAAGGTTCAATGCACGTGTCAAGCTGCCGAAGCGGCTGGTGCCGGGTCTGGCGTGTCTGGTTGCCTGCGTCATGGTAGTAACAGTGCCTGCTGTCTCGAAGCCTGTGTACGCCCTGTTCCAGTTGGATACCAAGGCGGCGGACAATACCTTCATTCTCAACGAAAAGTTTGAAAATAACGGATTCCTCGCCTTTTTCATGCAGACCGGTTCGGAGAATCTCTCCAACAAGCTGGAGGAGCCGGAGGAATACCAGGAGGACAGCTCCGATCTGGTACACCAGTATCTGGCGGAAGAAGTGCCGGATCTGGATTTTGACGGCGGCGTAAAGCCCAATGTCATTGAGATCATGTCGGAATCCTTTGCGGATTTCCGGGCATTTTCGGATGAATTGGAGGAGCTGGGCTATACAGATCTGGATCAGTATTACGCCGGTCTGGATGAGGCGGCTTCGGAAGGGCATGAGGGCACATTGATCGTGCCGACCTATGCCAGCTATACTGTCCGGACGGAATTCGAACTGCTGTTCGGACTGCCGGTAAAGTCCATCAATGACCCCAATATGCCACAGAGAATGCTTCTGGAACGTCAGCAGCCCACCGTGCCGGCATATTATAAGAGCTGGGGCTATTCCACTGCTTATGTCCATCCTTTCCAGAGCAGCTTCTACAGTCGGAAACGGATCTATGGACAGTTTAACTTTGATACCATGATCTTCGAGGATGATTTCACCGTGCCGGTGACGACCTACGGAGAATATATTGACGACAATGTGGTGTACAATCAGATCGAATCCCTCATTGACTCTACGGATGAACCGCTCTATGTTCATGCCACCACCATGCAGAACCACCAGCCCTATACAGACGGAGACAGCGAGGATGAATTTGTCAACTATCTGAGCCGCCTGCAGCATTCGGCAGATGGTCTGGCGGATTTCCTGGATCGTCTGGCAGAAGTGGATGAACCGACTATTGTGCTCTTCGTGGGTGACCATTTTCCGTCCCTGCGGGGGGATGACGGTATTTACAGCCAGCTGAATATTACCAGTGAAAATTGCAGCACGCTGTATGAACAGCGGTATATCCTCTGGAGCAACTACGACCTGAATACCAGTTCGCTGCCGGAGGAGGCAGTTTCCACCTTCTATGCACCCTATCTGGTCATGGAGCTGATCGATGCCCCCAGGGACAGCTTTATTCAGTCCATGATGAATGAGATGGAAACAGAGCCGGTGTACTCCACCAACTACATGCCCATGCAGGAGAAGAACACCAAGCTTGACACACTGACCTATGACCGCATTCTGGGTGACATTGTTTCACCGAGCGCACTGGATGTGCTGCCCGATCCGTCCGAAGAAACCACAGAATCCAGTGATTCTGACTGATCCAAATGGAGGAGAATTTGTATGGAACCGATTACAATTGGCGCATCCGGAACAGCATCTGTGACGGTTGACATGTCGAATCTGGCAATGACAGTGGGAAGCGGTTCGCTGCCCGTGTTCGCAACACCTATGATGGCTTCGCTCATGGAACAGGCGGCGTGCAATGCCGTTGCGCCTTTCCTTGCAGAAGGGGAGACTACCGTGGGGACAAAGCTGGAGATCAGCCACGATGCAGCAACACCGCCGGGGCTGACGGTGACAGCTACCGCAGAGGTAACTGCTGTCAGCGGCAGAGAGATCTCTTTCCACGTGACGGCAGAGGACGGTGTCGGCGTCATTGGTACGGGAACCCATAAGCGGTTTCTGGTGGACGCCGAACGGTTTACGCTAAAGGCACGGAAACGTGGAGAATAATTGCAGTTTCAGCCGCAGCCAAGTGCTGCGGCTTTTTGTTTTGGGCAGATTAATTTCACATATTCCGAGAGGCAAAGCGATATCGCCGCAGGCGGCGAAACACCCCGGCGCATTCTTTTGCGCCACGGAGAGGGTGGTGAGAAAAAGCGACAGCTTTTTCGAGGCGGGGCGAACAAGACCGCCCCGCCTTGTGAAACCTTTTCAGTAACCAAGATTTTGAAAACGTCCCGGTGGGACGTTTTCAACGAAGTAAACAGGAATGCACCGGGCGGATGATATCCGCCCCTACAGACCGGTGAAAATATAAGTCCATCCGGAATAAATCACTTTCATTTCCAACGTCTCCGCTTTAGATTGTCAAAAATTTAACAGCTTTCGCCTTTCATTTTGCGCAAATTTCCGAAAACGCAGAAAAAGTAGTGACAAACCTGCCGTCTTATGCTATACTAATCATAAGTCATAAATCAGATCATGCCCCCTGCCGGCGTGCGATATCCTGCTGTCGCCGATGGGGAGAAATGCAAGCGCAAGTACGAATCCGAGGCGGAACTCGTATGGATGCTGCAATAAAGGATAGGAAGCGTGAATGTTATGGAAAATACTTTTGACGTGATCATTGTGGGCTGCGGTGCCGCCGGACTTTACGGTGCCATCAATCTGCCTTCCTCCTGCCGGGTGCTGCTGCTCTGTAAACAGGAGCTGACTCTCTGCAACTCTGCACTGGCACAGGGCGGTATTGCCGGGGTATACAACTCACCCCAGGATTCCGTGGAGCTCCACGAGCATGACACCATGATCGCCGGGGGCTTTAAAAATAACCCGGAAACATTGCACATTCTGACGACCCACGCTGCCCACGAGATCCAGACTATTCTGGACTTCGGCGTGGACTTCGACCGGACGGCAGACGGCGAACTGCACCGGACACTGGAGGGCGGCCACTGCCGTCACCGGATCTTCCACCACAAGGATGCCACAGGGGCGGAGATCCTGGACAAGCTCATCCGGAAAGTCAAGACCCTGCCCAATGTGACCATTCTGGAACACGCCATGATGGTTGGTATGCAAAAGACTGCCACGGGCTTTTCCGTCAATGTGCTGCAGGGCGGTTCCTGCACGGTATACAGCAGCCACTTCATGCTTCTCGCCACCGGCGGCATCGGCCGTGTTTACGGTTTTACCACCAACTCCAAAATTGCCACTGGTGACGGCATTGCCTTTGCCTATGAAAACGGGGCAGAGATCCGGAACCTGCATCTGATCCAGTTCCATCCCACGGCGTTCAACAACCGCCATACACGGGAGTGCTTCCTGATTTCTGAGGCAGTCCGGGGCGAGGGCGCATATCTGCTCAACTGCAAAAAAGAACGCTTTATGGATCGCTATGACGAACGGCTGGAGCTTGCACCCCGGGATGTGGTCTCCCATTCCATTATTCTGGAGAGCCGGGAAACGAATTCCGATGAATTCTACCTGGATATCTCCTACAAAGACCCGGATTTCATCCGGAACCGGTTCCCCATGATCTATGAGAAAGTTCTGGAACAGGGCTATGATATGACAAAGGAGCCCATTCCCATTTTCCCGTGCCAGCACTACCTCATGGGCGGTATTCAGGTGGACACCAACTCCGAGACCACGATTCCCAATCTGTACGCAGCAGGGGAGTGTTCTCACACAGGCGTTCACGGCAACAACCGCCTTGCCAGCAATTCCCTGCTGGAAGCTCTGGTATTCTCCAGACAGGCGGCGCTGGATATTGCCAGAAAGCTGCCGGATGCACCGGAGACTTTTGAAGAAGCGGCATTCCCGGTAAATCCCGATGCCAAAAAGCTGCCCACGGGATTGCGCACGGAGATCCGCAAGATCATGCAGGAAAATTATTTTGTTATTCCCAATAAGGACAAGCTCCCTGAGGGACTGGCTCGCATTACGGAGATTCGTGATCAGCTGATCTCTGAGCCTTATATTGTGGATGCGGATTATGTGGAAGCAAAATCTCTTGCCACAGTGGCGTATCTGATTTTGAAGGAAGTACTTTGAGGAAAGGAACTGCATTATGCTACAGCAAACTTACATCGACCGGCTGATTACCACAGCACTGGACGAGGATATTCATTACATTGATGTCACCACAGACAATCTCCTGGACGACAGCCATACCAGCGAAGCCTATTATCTGGCAAAGGACAGCGGCGTCCTCTGCGGTATTGATATTGCAAAGCGTGTGTTCGAACTGGTAGGCGGCGCATTTGAGATGGATATCCGCATTCATGACGGGGAAAAGGTACAGAAGGGTGATATTATCGCCACCATTACCGGCAGTACCAAAACACTGCTCAAGGGCGAACGCACGGCGCTGAACATTCTTCAGCACATGAGCGGCATTGCAACAGCAACCAACCGCTGCGTGGAACTGGTTGCCGGGACAAACGCACAGATCACCGATACCAGAAAGACTCTGCCCGGACTGCGGCCGCTGCAAAAATATGCTGTGACAGTGGGCGGCGGCAAGAACCATCGCTATAACCTGTCTGACGGCGCTATGCTCAAGGACAATCACATTGACGCATACGGCGGTATTACCCCGGCAGTGACGGCACTGCGCAAGAAAATCGGCCATATGGTAAAGATCGAAGTGGAAGTGCGTACTTTGGCAGAACTGGAAGAGGCACTTTCTGCCGGTGCGGATATCATCATGCTGGACAACATGAGCTGTGAGGAAATGACAAAGGCAGTGCAGTTGGTAAACGGCAGGGTACTGCTGGAGGCATCCGGTAATGTCACCGAACAGACCATTCGCAGTATTGCGGAAACCGGCGTGGATATTATCTCGCTGGGTGCACTGACCCATTCCGTAAAGTGCTTTGATATTTCCATGCGGATTTCGGAAAAGAAATAATTTTTTCAATTAGGAATGAGGAGTGAGGAATGGCGGTGTTGCCTATGATTCCTGATGCTTGATTCCATTGAAAATAAAACGTCCCCGACACGGTCACAAACCGGTATCGGGGACGTTTTGATATTCTGATGCAGATTTATCTATTGGAATTTGCGGGATTCGTATTATTTTGCGTAATCTACCACACGGCTCTCACGGATCAGGTTCACCTTGATCTGACCCGGATAGTCCATTTCTGCTTCGATCTGCTTTGCGATCTGGCGTGCCACCAGAACCATTTTTTCGTCATTGATGACCTCGGGCACAACCATAACACGAATCTCACGGCCTGCCTGCAATGCATAGCACTTTTCCACACCCTCATAGGATGCGCAGATGCTCTCCAGCTTTTGCAGCCGCTTGATGTAGTTCTCATAGTTCTCGCTTCTTGCTGCCGGACGTGCCGCAGAAATGGCATCGGCAGCCTGTACGATACATGCGATAGCTGTTTTTGGTTCCACATCGTTGTGATGGGCTTCGATGGCGTGAATGACCTCGTTGTTCTCGTTGTACTTCCGGCAGACATCTACACCGATCTGTACATGAGAGCCTTCGATCTCCGCAGTCAGTGCCTTACCGATATCGTGGAGCAGTCCGGCACGGCGTGCCAGATTTGCGTCTACGCCCATTTCAGATGCCAGCACACCGCACAGCTTGGAAACCTCGATGGAGTGTGCCAGAACATTCTGACGGTAGCTGGTACGGTAATACAGCCGCCCCAGGAGCTTCACCAGCTCGTTGTTCACACCGTGGACATTGGTCTCCAGCACAGCACGTTCGCCCTCCTGGCGGATACGGTGCTCTACCTCACGGCGAGCCTTTTCGACCATTTCCTCGATCTTGGTGGGATGGATTCGTCCGTCTGCAATCAGCTTTTCCAGTGCGATACGTGCAACCTCACGGCGTACGTGATCGAAGCAGGAGAGCGCAATTGCCTCCGGTGTATCGTCGATAATGATGTCTACGCCGGTAAGTGTCTCCAGGGTGCGGATGTTCCGTCCCTCACGGCCGATAATACGGCCTTTCATTTCGTCATTGGGCAGCGCCACAACGGAGACTGCCGTTTCAGATACCTGATCTGCCGCACATTTTGCAATGGCGAGAGAAATATAGCTGCGTGCCTTTTCTTCGCACTCGTCCTTGAGCTGCTGCTCATAGTAGGAGATTTTCACAGCTTTTTCGTGGACAAGCTCGTCCTCCAGGGTACTCAGGATATATTCTTTTGCCTGATCCTGGGTCAGTCCGGAGATTCGCTCCAGTTCCTGGAGCTGATTTTCCTTGACAGCTTCTGCCTCTGCCAGCTTATCCTCGGCATTTTTCAGCTTCCGCTTGAGGGATTCCTCCTTGCGATCCAGGTTATCGGTCTTTTTGTCCAGATTTTCTTCCTTCTGCTGAATGCGGCGTTCCTGCCGTCCGATCTCAGAGCGTCTGTCCTTGATCTCTTTTTCTGCGTCTGAACGGAGCTTATAGATCTCGTCCTTTGCTTCGATCAGTGCATTTTTCTTTTTGGATTCTGCTTCTTTCTTTGCATCCTCCAGAATGCGTCCGGCTTCTTTTTCTGCAGAGCCGATGGCAGCTTCTGCCTGCTGCTTTCGCTGTTCTGCACCTATCCGGATGCCCTTGCGGTATGCAAGCCATCCGGCGATTCCTGCGCCGATCAAAAGCGCAGCCGCACAGAGGATCACCGTCAGTGCCAAACTCACTTCTTGCATCTCTATGCACTACCTCCTTATAACTGATTTGTCTATCTATACAACACAGCGGCGTTTTCGCCAAAGGGGCATGTGCGTCTCGTATTCACTTGTATTTTTCCTCAGAAATTTGTTTCCCGTTTGATATGGAACAGTGCCGTACCGCATACCCGGCAGAGGCAGACAAAGCACCTGTCAGGGTATTCTGCACCGTATCAAAGGGGAGTACCGCAATTCCGTGATCACATTTCTCCGGTATTTTCTGCCGACAGCCGACAGAAAAGGCAGTTCCAGCGTCAAATTGTCAATGTCGCTGTTTGTGCAATCTTTATGGAAAACCGTCCGCAGGAGAAAATTCCGACTCTGCTGCGGCCGGCATCTGTAATGAATCAAAACGCACACGTTCCAAAACGCAGCGTTTCCCAGCGAAGCGTATGCCGGGATTCGTTTGTAATTTGATACAACACTTTTATTTTACACTGTTTCGCAGGACTTGTCAAGCCGTTTTGCGAAAGATTCACATTTCATTTTTGCAGAATGGAGAATTCATGGGAAAAGGCGCTTGTCTTTCCGGTGCGGCTGGCTTTGCAGATCTTTCAAAAATTTACTTTGCAGTCATTTTCAGGCGAAATTTGTGCAAAATGGCAATTGTAATGGAAGGGAGAATATGGTACACTATAAAAAATAGTTCTTGTGGGGAAGGAGTATCACATGAAACAACTGTTTACAAAAATCGCTGCCTGCATTACAGCTGTGCTGACGGCGTTCTGTATCTGCGGTTATATTCCGCAATGCACTGTGCCGGCAGCGGCAATGTCTACCAATCAGACCGACACGGACTTGCAGTTTTACGCCGATCAGGTAGTGGCTCTGGTCAATATAGAACGTGCTGCAGAGGGGCTGGATCCCCTCTATGCCGTACCAGTTCTGAATGAAGCGGCGGCTGTCCGGGCAGAGGAGTGCATGGAACTGTTCGATCATACCCGGCCGGACGGCACCACATGCTTCACCATTCTGAGTGAATACAATGTATCCTATATGAGTGCCGGGGAGAATATTGCTATAGGCTATACCTCGCCGGAAAACGTGGTAGAGGGCTGGATGAACTCCCAGGGACACCGGGAAAATATTCTGGATGCAAGCTTTGACTGCATCGGTGTGGGCGTTGCCAATAATAACGGTGTACTCAGCTGGACGCAGATCTTTGTGGGAGACAGCAATGTCACCGGGAAATACTTGCCGGTGTATCAGGATACCACAACAACGACAACAACGACTACCACAACAACGACAACTGCAACTACAACTACAACAACAACTACCACTACCACAACTGCAACTACAACAATCGCTACGGAAGTTGTCGAAACGACAACCCAAACAGAACCTGTGCAGGTGGAGGTTGACAACTATCCGTCTTATCTTTATGTCGGAGAAACAGATTACATATCTGCTCATTGGACTGGCGGAGGATATAGCGGCTGGCAGTATTGTGTCTTTTATTCGTCTGATGAAAGCGTTCTGCAGGTTGATTTTATGACAGGAGAATTGACGGCGGTCGCACCGGGAACAGCATGGATAGACGCTTGCGGTCCAGGGGATAGTCGATCGGTTTATATTGAAGTGCTCGAACTGCCAAAAGAAACCACTACTACACCCATGACAACAACCACGACAACCACTACCACCACTACTTATTATGAAGTGTATCCGGAATTTGAAGAGATCTACTATCCGTCTTCTCTTTATGTAGGAGAAACCGGGCAAATCACTCCATATATATCGTATGATGGCGAATACTGTCCTATTGATGAATTGTTATGGCTGACATTCACCTCGGATGATGAAAGTGTACTGGAGGTTGATTACTTCACAGGTGAAGTGAGAGGAATTGCACCGGGTTATGCTACTGTTACAATTGACGCAGTGTATGATGGATTGGGAAATACGGAAGAGATTGTCATAGAAGTGCTGGAGGAACCGACTGCAACAGAAATCAGCACGACAACAGCGATGACAACGACAATGACAACCACAACGACCATAGCTACAGATATATGTTACAATGGTCTGGTCGTTGAGGCGGGCACCCTTAACCTGACGTTGGACGAACTAAAAGCGGCAGACTATGAGGTACAGGTGCCGATATTCTTTGCGGAGAACAGTGGCTTTACAGATCTGGGGTTCGGGTTATCCTTTGATCCGGACGAACTGACGGTCACAAAGTGCGCCAACCAATCTGCTTCCTTGCTCACCATACCGGCAGTTGCACAGGATTTTGTCTGGGTCGCTTCCATTAGTCAGGATATGTCACTGTCTGGTGCGTCTTTGGATTACACAGGCTCGGAATTCTGTATGCTGACGATTCGTGTGACAGAGGATGCAAAGCCCGGAGACGTTTTCCCTCTGACAATGGAATATACGGCAAAAAGCGGCGACATTTATGCCAAGGCGTCTAATGCTGCCGGGGATGATCTGGATATTACACTGATTGACGGTGCCATCCGGATCGAAGGGGAATCCATTTGCGGCGATGTGGATCTGGACGGCAAGATCTCGCTGAGGGACGTGGTGCTTCTGAATCATCAGATCACCGGAGCAGTGCAGCTCAACGAGGTTCAGCTTCAGGCGGCGGACTGCGACCGGAGTGGTATAATCAATAGCAATGACTCCCTGACGCTGCTGCGGTTTCTGGTACGGCTTATCTCGGATATTCCCATTTCAACGGCGTAAGGCAACACCGCACAAAGAGCGCCTGGCGGCTTTGCACGTTATATGCTTGCATATTTTGCGTCATATTTCACAAAAATGCTCGTGAAAACACAAAGTATTCACTGCGCTTTTTGTTTCATCTGACGAAAAATCTGACAAAGTTTATACTCGTAGAGTACATCTGACGCACAATCTTTGTGCGGTATTGCCGTAAGTCATAAAATGAGACATTTTTTTATGAAATTGTGCAAATCTATTGACAGCGGCATGGGAATGTGCTATAATAAATAAGCAATATAATGTGGCTTATCCAGCCAAATACAAAACGAGGAGAATACTTATGATTTGTCCAAATTGCGGAAGCAACAACCCGGATGGCGTAGTATTTTGCGCCAACTGCGGTGCTACAATCCAGAACAATGCAGCAAATGGAAATGCAGTACCGCCTCAGACACCGCCTCAGTTCACCGGAACACCCATTCCGCCCGGCGGCAGCGGCATCCAGCAGCGGAATCTTGCCCTGTGCATCATTCTTTCCATTATCACCTGTGGTATTTATGGTCTGTACTGGATCTACACCATTACCGAAGACACCAACCGTCTGACCGGTAATCCCAATGCCACTTCCGGCGGCATTGTCATCCTGCTGGGAATCGTGACCTGCGGTATTTATATGTGGTACTGGATGTACAAGGAAGGCGAATATCTGGATCAGATAAAAACGGCACGTGGTATTCCTTCCAGCAATTCGGGCGTTCTCTATCTGATTCTCACTATCGTGGGACTGGGAATCGTTTCCTATGCGCTCATTCAGAATGAACTGAATAATCTGGCGTAAGCGGATTATTTCTGCAATGAAAAAGGGGCTGTACGATTGGTACAGTCCCTTTTGTGATAATCGGGAGGAACTATGGAAAAAAGCCGCCTTGCTGCATATTTCCGGCAGTATCGGAAACAGCTGAAAACTGCCGGGATTCTGGGAATACTGGGGTTGGGGTACTATATTCTGACCCGGCTGACGCCATTCCGGATTCCGTGTGTCTTTCAGAAGATCACAGGATTTGCCTGTCCCGGCTGCGGCGTGACCCATTTCTGTATACGTTTGTTACAGCTGGATTTTTCCGGTGCGGCAAAGGAAAATCTGGCGATTGCATTGCTGCTGCCGATCTGGATGGGAGCAATTCTCATTCGTGTGATATGGCATCCCGGCTGGCTGCAAAAAAACAGCCGTGGGGAAAAAATACTGCTCTGGGGCAGTATTGCGGTGCTTCTGGTGTTCGGCGTGGTGCGTAATCTGCCGGGTATGGAATTTTTGCTGCCGTCTTATCGGAGATAGGCAATGAAGTTTTTTGGTCAAGCAATTTTTCAAAAATGCTGGCGAGGTCCAGGGCGAGGAGCCCTGGCAGAGTCCAGGGACAGCGTTCCTGGTCGCCGTCCGCAGACGGCGAAACACCCCGGCGCATCCTTTTGCGCCGCGG
>JBJFHO010000011.1:0-4946 GCA_051893675.1 Ruminococcus sp.
TGCCAGGGCTTACGCAGCCCTGGACCTGCGCCAGCTGTGCTCAGCTGGACCAGCATGATGAGCAACCTTTTTGAAATCGGGTAGGAAATATTTTTAGATGGAAAAGTGCTTCATTTGCACAGAATTTGAATCTCCTCTTTCTGCTATATTATATTGCAACGGATATGTGCTTGCCGGAATTATTTCCCCAGATACTTCCGTAAAAAGTCAAACAGCGCATCCATCTGGGCATCCGTACCGATGGTAATCCGTAAGTAATCCCGCACTCTGGGCGCATCGAACCAGCGCACGAAAATATGCGCCTTTCGCAATGCCTCAAACAGCTCATGGGCATTGCAGTCCGGGTGGGTCACAAACAGGAAATTGCTCTTGGAATCCGGAAACTGAAAGCCCATCTCCCGGAGCACCGTCTTGGAACGCTCTCTGGTCGCCACAATTTTCGCTGTAATTTCCTCCAGATAAGCCTGATCTTCCACCGAAGCTGTACCCGCTGCCAGTGCCGAACGGTTCATGGTATAGGAATTAAAGGAATATTTCACATCATGCAGCGCCCGGATCAGTTCCGGCGAACCAATGGCAAAGCCAATGCGTTCACCTGCCATGGAACGAGATTTGGAAAATGTCTGCACAACCATAAGGTTGTCATACTTATCCAGAAGCGGCAGCACCGATTCACCGCCGAAGTCCACATAAGCCTCGTCAATGACCACCAGAGATTCCGGATTGTGCTGCAAAATACGCTCAATTTCCGCTGTTGGCATGGCAATTCCCGTAGGCGCATTGGGATTCGGGAACACAATGCCGCCGTTTTCCTTAAAATAATCCTCCGGCACAATTTCCAGCTTTTCATTCAGGGGCTGCACCTCGTAGGGTATCCGGAACAGATCGCACCATACCGGATAAAAGGCGTAGGTAATATCCGGAAAGAGAATGGGCAGCTCTGCGTTGAAAAAGGTCTGGAAAATCATCGCCAGCACATCGTCTGAGCCTACCCCGGTGAATACCTGGGATTCCTCCACCCCATATACCTTGGCAATGGCTGCATTCAGCTGGTGGGCTGTGGGATCGGGATAGAGCCGCATCTGCTCCGCCTGACTTTTCGCCAGAACTTCCTGCACCGCCGGTGCCGGGGGATAAGGATTTTCATTGGTGTTCAGCTTGATCATATCGGGAAAATCCGGCTGATCTCCCGGTACATAGGGTACGACTCTGCGGATATTCTGTTGATAACGTTTCATTTCAAATCACATTCCTGACTTTTGAGATTCCTGCATCTGCCGCAGTTCCCGGCGGACTGCCGTGAGCTCTGGGGACAGATGCAGTGGATAAGGGAGCGGATGTTCCAGACTGCGCACTTCTTCCGGCAGAGTATCCACCTGCTTCAGCGTATACGCCTGCTGTTCTGCCAGCGCCATGGGAGACTGTAAACGCACACCACGACGCATAACAGGCTGTAACAAAGGTTTCACCTGAACACCCTGGGGCAACTCGGGTACTGCCTGTTCCGACGTTTCCTCTTGCCGGCATATCCAATCTCCCATAGCAGTTCCCGTCCCAGAATCCCACATGCGGAATACCTGCTTGGGATATGGCAAGGTGGATTTTCCCGGCGTCTCGCTCCATTTATATTTGGGGATCAGAGTACCGTCCGGCTGTTCCAGTGCCGTCAGCTTCAGTACGCAGCCCAATACCGGATCACTTTTGGCTGTTATGAGCCGTTCTCCCACGCCGAAAGCATCAATTGCCGCACCCTGAGAAAGGAGCTTTTCCACCCGATATTCATCCAGTGCATTGGACACCAGGATACGGCAGAAGAACAACCCTGCATCATCCAGCATTTGCCGCACCTGCCGGGAAAGCCCTGCCAGATCGCCGGAATCCAGACGCACGCCAAAGGATGTTATTCCTCGTGGCAGGAGTACTTCCTGAAAAGCACGAATGGCATTGGGCACGCCGCTGGTCAAGGTGTCATAGGTATCCACCAGCAGCACCACGCCATGGGGACTAGCGTTGCACCAGGTGCAGAACGCCTCATATTCCGTGGGGAACTGCTGCACCCAGGCATGACTCATAGTTCCAGTAACGGGAACGCCATAAATCGCCTGCGCCGCTGTACAGGATGACCCGGCACAGCCGCCCAGATATGCCGCACGTGCGCCCTCCACAGCAGCATCCATACCATGTGCCCGGCGTGCGCCGAATTCCCACACCGGCAGCCCCTGCGCACTGCGGACAATACGGTTCGCCTTTGTGGCAATCAGGGAAGCATATCCGATCTTTTGGAGCAGCCGGGTTTCCAGCAGATAGCCCTGATACAAGGGAGCTTGAAAGGACAAGAGTGGCTCGCCTGGAAAGACAGGCGTTCCCTCCGGTACGGCGTATACATCACCTGTAAAGCGAATCTGCTTGAGATACGCCAGAAATTCCGGGGAGAAATCATCCCGTTTCCGCAAAAACCCGATGGCATCCTCAGAAAACCGGAACGCCTCCAATTCCTGCAAAACCGGCTCCAATCCTGCGGCAATGACAAAACCGCCCTCATCGGGAATCCGGCGGAAGAATAGTTCAAACCATCCCCGCTGTCCACCCATACCGCACTGGATCACCTGTTGTGCCATGGTCAGCCCGTAAAAATCACAGAACAATTCCGACTTCAACCCAGTCACCGCCTTGTCACGTGGATGTGCAGACTTTCCATTACATCCAATGCCGCCCGGTGTAATGCCGGATCCGGCGAAGCCACGCAATCCGCATCAATGGCAATGGATGCCTCCGGCAATGCCGCCTGCGCCAGCATCACATTGGCAAGAACGCAGACCTGAGTCACCACGCCTACAAATTCCAGCGCATCAAAAGACTGCCGCCGCAGCCAGTCGAACAATTCTGGCGAACCATAGGTATCTTTTTCGAAACAGATATCCTGCGGCTGCTTTGCCTGAGCAACACTGCCATAAAGCGCACAACCCAGCGTTCCACGTCGGCAATGCTCCACAGGAAGATATTTCCCCTCCCGGGTGAGACGATAATTTTCCCCATGGGCATCCAGGGTAAACACCACCTGATCCCCATCGGCATGATACTGGGCAATTTTAGCGGCAATGGGATGTTCCAGCCGCAGTGCCGCCGGAAATCCCAGACTGCCCGTAACAAAATCCACCTGATAATCCACTACAATCAAACAACGCATAGTCAACCGCTCCGTTTCTGTTTCAGATAAGGATACTGTTGCACCATTTGGTGAAATTATACCTGGCGGAATTCTGTTATCAGTATAGCACAATTTCCGGAAAATGTCCATAGTGCAGGAAAATGAAACTTGCGAAACTTGATAGACACTGCACGGCAATGGCAAAAAAATTATTTTTTTACTTTTATCTTTCCGCAATTTGTGTACATCCAGTCATCTATCTCAAATTTTCGATCTGTCATAGGAGTCGCAAGCTGACGGATTTCCATAAATTCATCTGTCACTGTCACAAAAAACTGTTTCTGATCTTGACAGACCAGATAGAATTCCTTGTCAAAATGCTTGATACCATTGATAAAATCCGGAATCCCAAAAGGTGCATCCGTCAGAAATCCGATTGCATTGTCCACAACTTTCTCTCCCTTAGTCAGTTTCATCTTTCCCAATAATGTATAGATTTCTGCGTTGGGAAACCTGCTAAGCATGATCCGATCTTTTCTGGCTTTCCTGCTTCCCTTTCCATGTGCCTCCAGATCAATTGATTCACGCATCACTGAAACATCCATTGTCCCGCCATTGTCCAGGAGATAATCTATGCTGACGCATAGCATCTGTGAAAGAACCTTCAAATTTTCAATGTCAGGGATTCCCTTGTTCGTTTCCCATTTCGCAATCGCTGACCTTGAGACATTCATCTTTTCTGCCAAAGCTTCCTGAGAAAGTCCGCACTGTTTCCTCGCCTCTTTGATCTTCTCGCCTACTGTCATTTTCAAAACCTCCAATGAAATTTCAATGTACCGATATTTTACACCCAATGCTTCACGAAGTCAATTCATTATGGGTAACAAGCCTGTTACGATGCGTAACAATACAGCATTTCTTGCATATTTCCCATGCTTCTGAAAATACTATACCCGAGGTGATTCCAATGGCAAAACAGGGCATGAAACGCCCGGAACGAACGCATACCCATCCGAAAAATGCAGTTCCTCCAGTACCCGAGATCCAGGGCAAGGCGAAGCACGGCAAAGCATCTGCCAACCCCATCATAGCCGGCACAGAGCCGCCTGCCCAGAAGGTCTATCACAGCAAGCCTTTTGCACAGGCAGACACTGATTTGCAGTAAAAAAGAGACAGCCGTTTATTTATGCGGCTGTCTCTTTTTAACAAACACAAAAGCCACCTAAGTTTTCTTAGGTGGCTTTACTGGCTCCTCCAGTTGGACTCGAACCAACGACCCTGCGGTTAACAGCCGCATGCTCTACCGACTGAGCTATAGAGGAATATCTGAGAGCAATCAAAATCACTCTCAAAGTGTCGGCATTGACCAATTTTCCCAGGTCGAGATGACCAAGTATCGTAGGCGCGAAAGAGCTTAACTTCCGTGTTCGGAATGGGAACGGGTGGAACCTCTTTGCCATAAACACCGACTAAAAGAAAAATGGTGACCCGTACCAGACTCGAACTGGTGATGCCGCCGTGAGAGGGCGGAGTCTTAACCGCTTGACCAACGGGCCTCATTTGGTGCACCATCGGGGACTCGAACCCAGGACCCACTGATTAAGAGTCAGTTGCTCTACCAACTGAGCTAATGGTGCATTTGCTATAATAACATTATAGCACATATGTGACACTTTGTCAAGAGGAAAAATACATTTTTCTTTTATGAACTTTACGACAAAATAATGAATACAAAATGCGTCAGACGCACAGAACAAAAGGAAAAACATACGACCGATTAGTATCTGCAAGCTAAACA
>JBJFHO010000012.1:0-22082 GCA_051893675.1 Ruminococcus sp.
AAAAATTGCTGGATCAAAAAACTTCATTGCCTGTGCTTCGCACAGATGAAAAAGGGGCTGTAAAAAAAGTCGCTCATACAAATAAAACAGCACATCAAAGCTACGTAAATTCGCAATTTTTGATGTGCTTATTTTTTATTATGGTGCTTTTCAGGTGGTTTTTTTACAGCCTCTTTCCTGTTAATTATCGCTCAGATCGTAGCTTTCTTCCTCGTTGGAGAATGCTGCGTCCAGTATTTTTCCATAAAATCCGGCAGGATTCAGCATGATCTGTTCCCCCAGATATTTCGCCTGGGTATAATCCGGCGCATACAGTTTCAGATCCAGCAGATCATCCTGAACATCCAGGCAGCGCACGTGCACATAGTACCCCTTTTGCAAGGGAATATAGTTGATCTTCACCTCATTCTGCCGCTTGATCCGGGCAAAATAACGCAGTGCCGCAGAAACAAGCTTGTCCCGATACGCCTTTCCCACATAATTGCGCAGTTCTTTCGCCGTGCGGATGCCATTTTCCGTCAGGGTGTAATATTCTATCCCGTTTTTATGTTTCTGCACCTCCACGGAACCGTGGTCAGTCAGATAGGCAATGGAATCCTGATAGGCAAAGTAATTGATGATATCATTTCCCACAGCAATATCATACAAATGGGACACACGAACCGGCTTGTCGATCCGATAGAGCAAATAACAGATGAGGATATTTGCCGTATGGGGATCCATGATCGGCGGCGTTGCCATTTTTGACATTTTCAAAAGGTTTTCTTCCTGCACAGCTGCCACCTCGAATCAGCTTAAAAGTTCGGATAATCCATCATATGGGAGAGCAGTGCAATATTCACTGCCGCTTCCACGCACGGTACAGCACGAGGCACGATACACGGGTCATGTCTGCCGTGAATTTGCAGGGTCTCATTGGTTTTTGCACGGAAATCTACCGTTTCCTGGGGCTTTGCAATAGATGCTGTAGGCTTGACAGCCACATTCAGCGTAATGGGCATACCCGATGAAATGCCGCCCAGAATGCCGCCGTGATTGTTGGTCTTGGTTTTCACATGACCGGCTTCGTCAATATAGAACGGGTCATTATTCTGGCTGCCCACCATTTCTGCCACCTGGAAACCGGCGCCGAATTCCAATCCCTTCACTGCCGGAATGCCGAAGATCAGCTGGGCAATGGTGTTTTCCAGTCCCTCAAAAATAGGAGAGCCCACGCCGGCAGGTACATTGATCGCTACACATTCAATAATACCGCCCAGAGATTCCCCACCGTGACGGGCATTGCGGATATCCTCCCGCATCAGTTCTCCCTGTGCATCATTGCGCACCGGAAATTCCTTTTCCCGGACTGCCAGAATGTCTTCCTTGGTCACCTTTGTACGGCTGAACGCATCGTCCTGAATACCGTGAACAGATGCAATATGTGCACCAGTATAGATGCCACGCCGTTCCAGAATCTGACCGCAGACTGCACCAGCAAAACAGAGGGGTGCTGTGAGACGGCCGGAGAAATGTCCGCCGCCCCGCACATCATTAAAGCCACGATACCGCATAGCACCTGTATAATCCGCATGACCCGGACGAGGCAGGCGTGCCAGATTGCTGTAATCCTTGGAACGGGTATCTGTATTCTGAATGAATGCACAAAGGGGCACACCAGTGGTGCGGTCATTGAGCAGACCAGACATGATCTGGGGCAGATCTTTTTCACCCCGGGGTGTAGTGGTACCGTCCTTTTTCGGGGCACGGCGTGTCATAAACTGCCGCAGCTTTTCCAGATCAATATACTCCCCCGGCGGCAGGTTGTCAATAACCACGCCGATTGCCGGGCCGTGGGATTCCCCGAAAATAGAAATGGAAATATTACGATTCCAGAACGATGACATGGGCAATTCCTCCTAATTGTTGATAATCCTCAAAGAATCGTGGATATGACTTTTCCACGCAATCTCCATGCAAAATAGTAACCACACCTGTGCAGCGTGTAGCAGCGACTGCTGCGCACATGACAATCCGGTGATCGCCGAAGCTGTCCACGATACCGCCGTGGAGTTCCTGCACCGGTTCGATTTCCAGTCCGTCTGCCGAAGCTGTCACCTTTCCGCCCAGCCGGTTCAGCATATCTGCCGTAGCCGCAAGACGATCGCTTTCCTTGATGGCAAGGCGGTGTGCACCTGTGATACGGGACGGCGCTGTGCCGAATGTTGCCAGCACTGCCAGAATGGGTACCAGGTCGGGAATATCCGATGCATCCACAGTGAAGCACGCCGGCTTTCCCTCTTTAAGATTATAACACATCTGCGATGTAATTTCAATGATCTTTTTGTCACCCTGAACGCTGTCGGGGTTCAGATTGGTCAGTTCCACATCACTTCCCAGAGCATTTGCCACATAAAAGAACGCCGCCTGAGAATAATCTCCCTCTACTGCAAGGTCACAGGGGTGGAGCTTCTGACCGCCGGGAATGGAATATCCGTTCTCCGTCTCCTTGATTTCCACGCCGAACCGCCGCAGACAGTCAATGGTCAGATCCACATAAGGTCTGGATTCCAGCCGGGACAGCATCCGTATCTCCGAATCCCCATCCAGCAGCGCCAATGCAAAGAGCAGACCTGTGACATACTGGGAAGAAACATCTCCTTCCAGCTCATAGATACCTGGCTGAAGATGTCCCTCTATGGTAAATGGCATGGTATTCTCATAGTAGAAGGTGATGCCCTTAGGGGGCAGTTCCCGGAGATATGCCGTAATAGGCCGCTGGGGCAGACGTCCCTGACCGAAAAACGTGGTATGTATGCCCAATGCCGCAGCCACTGGAATCAGAAAGCGAAGCGTCGAACCGCTTTCGCAGCAGTCTGCAATTGCTTCTTTCGCCGCAGCCCTGCCGCCTACACCGGTGACGGTAATGGTACTGCCGTCCTGGGAAAAAGCTGCGCCGAAAGCAGTGAGTACTTCCATTGTAGCTGTAATATCTCTCGAAATATCCACGCCGGAAATTACCGAAGTACCCTCTGCCAGTGCTGCACAGATCAGCATCCGGTGCGCCACACTCTTGGAAGCAGGGATACGCACAGTACCATGCAGCTTAGACGGTGTGATCTCTACGTTCATGCCGTTGTTCCTCCCATCCATGCTGCAAATTCCCCGAAGGGCATGGTGCGGATCTGCGCCGTTCCGATGGTCTCACAGACAATGAACCGCAGGGATGCGCTGGCACGTTTTTTGTCATTGCCGCAAAGGGGCACAAGCTGTTCCATGGATGCCGCCACAGAAGTAGGCAGTCCATAGGATGCCACGCAATTGCAAAGCCGCTGATAAACCTCAGCTGCACATGTCTTTTCTGCCATCATGCACATGCCAGCAGCCACTGCCGCACCGTGGGTATATGTTTCATAGTGATAGTAGCTTTCCACTGCATGTCCCAGGGTATGCCCGAAATTCAGGATCATGCGTTCCCCGGTGTCGAATTCGTCATGCTCCACCACATCACGCTTGATGTCGATACAAGTGGCAATGATCTCTTCCATAACCTCAGTCACGTTTTCCAGGGTATGCTGTTCCAGCAGGGAAAAGAGTTCTGCATCCCGAATCATACCGTACTTGATGACCTCTCCCATGCCGTCTGCCAGGAATTCCTTGGGCAGCGTTTGCAGGGTATCCGGATCGCACAGCACTGCAACGGGCTGTTTGAATGCGCCCACCAGATTTTTACCGCCGGGCAGATCAATGGCAGTCTTTCCGCCTACAGAGGAATCCACCTGTGCCAGCAGACTGGTAGGAATCTGCATATAATCCAGCCCACGCAGATAGGTTGCCGCAGCAAAGCCGGTAATATCTCCAACAACACCGCCGCCCAATGCGACCAGGCAGTCAGTACGTGTAATGTTATTTTCACACAAAAAGTCATAGATCTGATTCAGCGTGGTGCTGCACTTAGACGCTTCTCCATGGGGAAAGACGAATTTCAGCACACGAAATCCGTTCTGTTCCAGCGACTGCACCACAGTATTACCATACACGGCATCCACATGGTCATCTGTGATCACCGCCGCCGTCTGGGCTTTGGTCTGTTTCCGCAAAAGTGCGCCGCACTGCGCCAGCAAGCCCCGTTCAATCCAGATGGGATAGGTCTGGCTCGCATGTACTGTAATCGTTCTCATTTGCTTCGGGCTCCTTCCTCCGGAGCAGCGCCCCGGACTGCAAAATCCAGCCAGCACGTACAAGCTGCGCTGGTATATCAATTTTATTATACTAAAAATCCATTTTCTTTTCAACAACAAATTGTAAACCCTGCAAAATAATTTCTGAAATTGGGTGTGATTCTTTTGTTGAAAACGTCCCGCCTCGAAAAAGCTGTTGCTTTTTCTTACCACTCTTTCCGCAGCGCAGAAGAATGCGCCAGAGTGTTTCGCCGCCTGCAGCGATTTTTTTGGAAAAATTATTCTGATAATTTGGTGAAAGGCATAGCAATTCTCAGAGAAATGTGGTATAATACTTTTGTATGCTTATGCCCGGTACAGATTTTCTCTGCTGCCGCCATTGCATACGCGCATAAAATGGACAAACAATATCGCAGAAAGGACGATTTTATGACAACCTCATACCACCGGATCCCCCTTTCAGAGAGCATCGGCTTCACTGAAATCCTGGATCCCAAATTCAAGACCAATGCGCTGAGAATCCAGCTCATTCAGCCTCTCTCTCCGGAGACGGCTTCTGCCTGCGCACTTGCAGCCGATCTGGCAACCTCCAGCAGCAAGGCATATCCCACAAATGCCGCCATGAATCAGAAGCTGCATCTGCTGTACGGCGCTGATCTCAGCTGCATGATCTCCAAACAGGGTGACCTGCAGATCATTACCCTGCGTGCGTCTGCCATTGCTGACCGCTATGCCCTGGATGGAGAAAAGATATTCGACGAGCTGGTGGATATTCTCCTGGGCTGTCTGCTTGCACCCAATGCCGAAAACGGCGCTTTTGACGAAACAGAGTTCCGTATCAAGCAAAGCAATCTGCTGGATTGCATTGACGCAGAGATCAACGAAAAACGCAAGTACGCCCTGCAGCAGACATACAAAACTGCCTATACCCATGAGCCTGCCGCCCATTCCTGCTATGGCACACGGGAGGAAGCAGCTGCACTGACGCCATCCGGTGTCTATCAGGCTTTCCAGAAGCTGCTTCAGCAGGCAAAAATCGAGATTTTCTTTGTGGGTCCGGCATCCCAGCCGGCACTCCCCGGAAAATTCCAGGACGCCTTTTCGACTATCCCCGACCGCAGTGTACCGGATTTCCCCTTCCTCACCCCCAGCCCGGCAAAGCCGGAGCCTGTTACAATACGGGAAGCACTTCCGGTGAATCAGTGCAAGATGGTCATGGCATGGAAAACTGCTTACCCAAGCCGCTATGCCGTCAAGCTTATGGCAGTGCTTCTGGGCGGTACGCCAAGTTCCAAGCTGTTCGCCAATGTCCGGGAGAAGATGAGCCTCTGCTACTACTGCGCAGCCAATTACAACGAAGCCAAGCAGACCATGTTCGTAGACTGCGGTATTGAAACGGAAAATATCGAGACCACACGCAATGCCATTCAGCAGCAATTGGATGCCATTTGCAGCGGTGACATTTCAGATGAGGAGATCCGGAACGCTTTGATGTCCATCCACAACACCATGCGGAGCATCGGCGATACGGCTTCTTCCTATATCACATGGTATTTCGGACAGTTCTGCCGTGGTACAAAGCTGACGCCGGCGGAGGAAGAAGAACAGTACCAGAGCGTTACCAAGGAAGAGATCATTGCTGCGGCAAAGTCCATGCAGCTGGATACCATTTATATTATGGAATGCAAGGAACAGGAGGAGGTACCTCATGGAGACAACTAAAACCATCGTCCGTTCACCTCAGACCGGTGATCAGTACGTGCACATTCACCACAAGAGCGGTCTGGAGATCCTGGTGTGCGAAATGGAAGGCTTCAGCACGACAGAAGCAATGTTCGGTACAAAATACGGTTCCATCAACACCCAGTTCAAGACGGCTGCGGATGAAGATTACTGCACTGTTCCCGAGGGTATTGCCCATTTTCTGGAACATAAGCTCTTTGAAAACGAGGACTGCGATGTATTCGATCTCTACGCCAAAACCGGCGCAGATGCCAATGCCTTCACTTCCTTTGACAAGACCTGCTACTACTTCGACTGCTCGGACAACTTCAAGGCGTCCCTGGAGATTTTGCTGTCCTTTGTCCAGTCTCCTTATTTCACCCCGGAGAGCGTTGCCAAGGAACAGGGCATTATTGGTCAGGAGATACGCATGTGCGATGACGATCCCGGCTGGCGTGTCTTTTTCAATATGCTGGGTGGACTCTATCAGAAGCATCCGGTTCGCATTGATATTGCCGGTACCATCGAAAGCATTGCCCAAATCACGGACGATCTGCTGTACCGCTGCTACCGCACATTCTACAATCTCCACAACATGGTACTGGCAGTTGCCGGAAACTGCACCGTGGATGAAGTACTGGAAGTGGCAGACCGCCTGCTGAAGCCCTGTGAGGATCAGAAGCTGGAGACAGTGTTCCCCACGGAATCCCTGGATATTGTACGCAGTGAAACTGTGGAAACAGCAGCGGTAGGGCAGCCCCTGTTCCATATCGGCTTCAAGTGTGCACCTAAAACCGGCGCCGAAAATCTGCAAGCCCAGATCGAAGCCCACATTGCCATGCGTGTCCTTGCCGGCACTTCGTCTCCCCTGTATCAGGAACTGCTCCAGGAGGGTCTCATCAATCCCACATTCTCCACTGAAATTTTCAATGGCGATGGATTCTTTGCAGTGATCCTCGGCGGCGAGTCCCGTGATCCCCGTGCTGTCCGTGACCGCATTGCAGCTGCACTGACCAATGCACAGGAAACCGGACTGGACGAAGCCCTTTTCAACGAGTTCAAGAAGTCCACATACGGCGCTCTGGTGCGGGAGCTGAACAACGTTTCTTCCGTGACAAATTCCATGATTGCCTCCCACATGGCTGGCTATGGACTATATGGCACCCTGCGTGTTCTGTCGGAGCTGAAACTGGAGGACTGCAACCGATTCTTACGGCAGGAAATGGATACCCAACGCATGACGCTGTCCATTATTGAACCTGCAAACTAACGGGAAGGAGGCGTAGGATTCTCCGGAATCCTGCAATCACATATGGCAACAGAAACAATCGGCTCCCTGGACTATAACGAAATTGTATTCCCGAAGCTGGGAATTGATCTGCATCTGGACAGCACTGCTTTTGAGATCGGCGGTCTGTCCATCCAGTGGTATGGTATTCTCATCACCCTGGGATTGGTGCTCGCCCTGATCTATGCCTTCACCCAGGTGAAGCAATACGGTCTGCATCCGGATCGTTTTCTGGATACGGTCATCGGCGGCATTATCGGTGGTATCGTAGGCGCACGTGCCTACTATGTGCTCCTGAACTGGGACAATTACGCCGGAGACTGGAAAAGCATATTCAACCTGCGGGAAGGTGGCCTCGCCATTTACGGCGGCATTATCGGCGGACTGCTGGTGGGCTGTCTTGTGGCAAAGCTGCGCAAAGTACGCATTCTGCCCCTTCTGGACATTGCTGGCATCGGCTTTCTCCTGGGACAGGGCATCGGACGCTGGGGCAATTTCTTCAATCAAGAGGCATTCGGCTGCAATACGAACAGCATTTTCGGCATGTCCGGCGGACGCATTCAGGACTGGATCACCAACAGCTATCCCTACACCTCGTATTACAACAACTTCGGCACACAGTTGGATGCATCCCAGCCGGTTCACCCCTGCTTTTTGTACGAATCCATCTGGTGCCTGCTGGGCTTTGTGCTGCTGGCAATATTCGCAAAGAAAATCCGCCGCTATGACGGTCAGATTTTCCTGATCTATATTGGTTGGTACGGTCTGGAGCGTGCCTTTGTGGAAGGATTGCGCACAGACAGCCTGGTGATCGGGAATATCCGTATCTCCCAGCTTCTGGCGATTCTTTGCGTAGTCGCATCCGTTGTGCTGCAAATTGTCATCGGCACAAAGGTAAAGCGAATGGGCTGCGACTACCATTTATATAAGGACACCAAGGAATCCAAAATGCTCCTGGCAGAGCTGGAACAGAGAAATACTGCTTCCGCCGAAGAGGAAATCCCACCGGAATCAGAATCCACAGAGGATGTATCTGAATCATCCGATGATACAGAGACATCTGCGGAAGATACAGAACCGTCAGAAGAGACAGATGTAACTGACGAGAAACCCAATGAAACAGAAGAAAATAAATCGGAAAAGGAGTAAAGAACATGGGAAAAATTATTTCAGGCAAGGAAGTATCTGCTGCCATCCGGCAGAAAATTCGTGAAGATGCACAGACACTGCGGGAAAATCACGGCATCCAGCCGGGACTCGCTGTCATTCTGGTGGGAAACGATCCGGCATCGCAGATCTACGTCCGCAACAAGCAAAAGGCGTGCGAGGAAGTAGGCTTCCACGCATTTGAGTATCGTCTCAGCGAAAATTCCACGGAGGAACAGCTTCTGGATCTCATCGGCGTCCTCAACAAGGACAACAAGGTGCATGGCATTCTGGTGCAGCTGCCCCTGCCGGATCACATTGATCCCCAGACTGTCATCAACACCATTTCCCCGGACAAGGATGTGGACGCATTCCATCCCATGAACGTGGGCAAAATTATGATCGGCGACTATGAATTCCTCCCCTGCACACCAGCTGGCGTCATGGAACTGATCGACAGTACCGGCGTGGAAATCAGCGGCAAAAACTGCGTTGTTGTCGGGCGAAGCAATATTGTGGGCAAGCCCATGGCAATGCTGCTGCTGCACCGCAATGCAACCGTAACCATCTGCCATTCCCGCACCAAAAATCTGGCGGAAATCTGCGCAAGTGCCGATATCCTGGTCAGCGCTGTGGGCAAGGCACATTTCATTAAAGCAGATATGGTCAAGGAAGGCGCCATGGTAATTGACGTTGGCATGAACCATGACGAAAACGGCAAGCTTTGCGGCGATGTGGAATTTGCTGAAGTTGAGCCGAAAACCAGTTACATTACCCCAGTTCCCGGCGGCGTGGGACCCATGACCATCACCATGCTCATGAAGAATACCCTCCGTGCAGCAGAATTGAAACAGAAATAACCGCATAATCCCATAAATAGAACCCCTGCCGGGCAAGCTTACACAAGTCCGGCAGGGGTTCTTTTGTATTTATTCACAAAGAAAAGAGCCGCTGCCCGAAGGCAACGACTCCTTTTAGATCAACATCATAGAATGATGCGCATTATTCCTTTACGCCGCCCAGTGCTACACCAGCAACGATGAATCTGGACAGAAGCAGGTAAATAACGATGATCGGAATAACAGAGAGTGCTACGGCAGCATACTGTGCGCCCAGATCCGGGTGCTTATCCTGTCCCAGTACGCTCTGAATCATGATCGGCATTGTGAAACGCTTCTCATTGGAAATGATGATCATGTTCTGTGTATAGAAGTTGTTCCAGTTCTGTACGAATGCGAAGATTGCCTGTACAGCGATCGCCGGTTTACACATGGGGATCGCAATGGTCAGGAAGGTGCGGAACTCGCCGCTTCCGTCAATTCGGGCAGCTTCTACAATGTCCAACGGGAACGAGGACTTCATATACTGTCTCATGTAGAATACAACGGCAGGTGCTGCAACCGCCGGAATGATCAGCGGAATGTAGCTGTTAGCCAGACCCAGTGTACCTACCATGAACTTTACGAAACCGGTAGATGTAACCTGAATCGGGATCATCATAACTGCCAGGATGAATGTATATGCGCCGTCACGGATCTTGAAATCATAAACGGTCAGACCATATGCAGTCAATGCAGAGAAGAATACTGTCAGAATGGTAGAACCACCTGCGATAATCAGGGAGTTTCTGTAACCACGCCAAACATTGAAGTTCGGAGACTGCGGAAAATCACCGCCGGCAATATTCTTGATGTTGGTCAGCAGATCACCACCCGGCAGGAACTGCAACGGCTGTGCACGCAGCGCAGCATCCCCGTGGGTTGCGTTCATGATCATGATGTACAGCGGAATCAGACAGATCAGTGCCAGCAAAACGCAGACAATGAAGCATCCGGCTGATTTCAGTCTCTGCACTAAGATATAATTGTCCTTAACACCAACATTTTCCATTATGCGCCGAGACCCCCATTCTTCGCCAATTTCTGCTGTGCCTTATATTCCTTCACCAGAGCCTTACGCTCCTTCTTCTTACGATGCTCATCTTCATCACGGTTCATGCGGAATACAAGCATACCCAGTGCAGCGGTAATGATAAACAGGATTACCGAAGCAGCACCGGCAATACCGTAGTCCGGCTCGTGAATCTTTGCACCGGAACGGAACTGTTCGTAAACGAACACAGCAACAGTACGCAGATTTGCGTTGATCTTACCAGCACCTGTGTGATACAGATACGGAATATCGAACATCTGGAGACCACCGATCATGGAAGTGATCAGGGTATAAACAACCATCGGACGCAGCAGCGGCAGAGTTACCTTGCGGAGCACCTGACCACTAGAAGCGCCGTCGATCGCAGCAGCTTCGAACAGAGACGGGTTAATGCCCATAATACCAGACATCATCATGATCATGGTATTACCGAACCACATCCACGTCTGAATAAACATGACGATACCACGGCTCCAGACAGCAGATGCCTCGAACTTCACTGCATCATGATCGCCCATCAGCAGCAGCGTATTGACAGCGGAAAGCTCACTGTTAGAGATAAAGCGCATGAACAGTGCTGCAACAGATACTGCGGTGATGATGTTCGGCAGGTACATAACGACCTTGAAAAAGCCCACACCCGGGATATGCAGCTTCGAGTCTGTGAACCATACCGCCAGAAGCAGAGACAGGAGGATCTGAGGGATGAAGTTACCAACCCACAGAATGACAGTGTTCTTGAAGGAACTCAGGAACAGTTCCTGCATTGCCTTGGCACGACGGCCCATGCCCTCGCCGGCGCCAAACAGAATGGTGGCATAGTTATCAAAACCGACGAAGTTGCCCGCGTCACTGCCGTTACCCTGAAAGCTCAGGATAAACGTCTGGATCAGCGGCCAGACCTGGAAGAAACAATACACGAGAAAGAACGGGGCAATGAACATGTAACCATACTTGGCGTAGCTAATCGATTTAATACGACGTTGTGCAGCTGATGCCATTTGCACACACCCTTTCAAAAATTCAATAGAATAGTAAGAGATAAACATACGCCTATAGGACGCAATCATCCTATAGGCTGCATGTTTTTATAGAGTGAAATCAGAGATAAGTAAGACTTATTCTACAACGATCTCAGTTACGTCAGCAGCAACAGCATCCAGGAATGCGTTCATGCAATCTTCCTCAGAAGCGGTTACGCCGTTGCAGTAATCCTGTACAGCATTCTGCAGGTCAGTGTTGATCTTAGCATCATACTGAGTAGCAATGCTCATGTCGATCTTGTCAGCAGAATCGAACAGAACCTGGAACTGATCCTGACCACCGAACAGCGGGTTGCTGTTTGTGCCAGCAGCAGTTGTAGCAGCCATTACGCCCTTGTTGTTTACGAAGTCGCCGCGAACGTCTACATACTTCTGCATTGCATCAGCATCAGCAGTCATAGTGTAGATGAACTGACCAGCTTCAGTAGCGTTATCGGTCTGCGGATATACGCAGATCCATGTACCGCCCCAGAACCAAGAGGTCGGGCCTTCACAGATTGCATACTTACCATAAGTAGAGCCGCCTTCGCCGCCCTGTGCCTGTTCCAGAGAACCGCCAGCTGCGATAGCCCATGTCGGGAAGAAGAAGCCGAAGGTCTTGTTAGCCTGAGCGCCGTCAGACTGACCCTGCGGGAGCCAGTCGTCTGTCCACTGAGTTGCACCAGAGATGTAACCCTTGTCATAGTTCTCCTTAGCCATAGAGAAGAAATCACCTACGGAAGAAGAATCCAGCTTGCCATCGCTTACCCAAGACTTGGTTCTGTTACCGTTGGAGTATGCTCTCCAAACGCCGCCCAGGGAGTCAGCCATAGCAGTGGTGTTGCCAGACTTCTCATATACAGTAGCAGCGGTTGCCCAGAAGTCATCCCAGCTGCCGATCTGTGCCTGCATATCCTCCGGAGTAGTTACACCCAGGTACTCTTCAGCCAGGTCAGCTCTGTATGCATAGCCGCCTGCTGCTGCCTGCCAGGATGCACCCTTCAGAGTGCCGTCAGTGCTCTTGCCCATGGATACAGTGTAGCCATAAGCATTTGCATACATATCCTCAGTGATACCTACTGCGGACAGCGGAGCAGAGTACTCATCGTTGTTCTGATAAGCCATGTTCCAGTCTGCATCGCAGAAGTACAGGTCAACGTCGTCGCCAGACAGGAATACCTGTGCATACTGCTCGTTAGCCTCTGTACCGTTAGAACCTACGTTCTTGTAAACCATCTTGCTCTTGTCCATACCAGTTGCCTCAGCAACGATATCGTACATGTAGCTCAGGTCGTCCTCAGTCCAGCACAGAATGGTCAGAGCGTCGCCGCCGTCACCCAGAGAACCGTCCGGTGTGCCCAGAGCCGGGATCTCAACATTCTCGTAGCCAGCAGAAGATTCAGTCTCAGAGGACTCTTCAGCCTCAGACTCGTCCTCGCCGCCCTCTGCTTCGCTGCTCTCTTCTGCCTCAGCAGAGCTCTCAGCCTGAGAAGAAGACTCAGAAGTGCTGGATTCCTCGCCGCAGCCTACGAATGCAGTTGCAGTCATAGCCAGGGCAGCCATCAAAGCCAGTGTTCTTTTCAACTTGTTCATTGGAATTTTCCTCCTTAAATATATATATTACACTGCTCTGCCGTTCAGCACATCAGTGTAATAAGCATAAGTAATTGCAGCAGTGCATGTCCATCCAGTGCACTGTTCCCGTTGATATTCCCTGTAAAAATGCACAAATCGGGCATAGGGAACATTTTCTGTGATAAGCTTAATATACAACAATTCGCAACGATTGTCAATGGCTTATACCGTTCTTTCATTTTTTTCGGTTGAATCGCACAATAATTCCATCTATTTTTTGTGCATGTTAACGATTATTTTTGGCGTTTCCGAAAAAGGTTACAAAACGGTTAATTCCCTGTTCCGCACGGAAATGCGGTGGGTTTATGTATCGTCTGAACATGTCGTTTGTATATAATCACGAATCTGCTTGAAATATTTCTCTGTCATGCCGTCCAGGTAGAGCAGCTCGTACACCGAAGAATACCCCTGTATCTCCTCCCGGAACAACAGAATCTCGTCCGCAAGCTCCGGCGTCATGTCCGGCAGGCAGAGAAGTTCCTCTTTCGTTGCCGTATTGAGATTCACCGCAGGGATCTCTGTTGGTTCTGCTGTCACTGCAGACGTTGCCGCCGGGAGCTGCACCTCCGGTTCCGGCACTTCTTCCGGTTCCTCGTACACTTCCGGTTCGGGGTATGTCTCATTTGCCACATATACCAAGTCACAGATTCCGGAGAAAATACCCTCGCCGATGCCGTCCACTTCCAGCAGCTGTTGTCGATTGGCAAAGCCGCCGTTCCGGGTGCGGTAGGACACGATTCGTTCCGCCAGCACTGCGCCGATACCCGGCAGCTGTTCCAGTTCCCATGGGGACGCTGTATTCAGCTCCAAGGGAAAGGATACCGTCTCTTCCATGGTGGTCTGCTTTGCAGCAGTTGTCGTCCGGGGCACAGTGGATTCTGATGTTACCGCAACCGTATCCGTTGTACCGGATACCACAGATACTTCCGAAACAGCCGTGGTAACTGCCTCCATCCGACGAGGTACCGTATCCGTCTTTTCCTGGGAGAGATAACCTGCACCCTGCCAGCCGATGATACCGACTGCACCTAAAAGCAATCCTACACCCAGAATCCTGGTCAGCCAGTCCCGTCGCTTCTGTTCCATAGCATCCATCCAAACTGAGATTTTCTACCGACTCCTATTTTAGCACTTTTTTCATCATTTTGCAAGGCTTTTCTCATTTTCTTTCTATTCTCAGCATATTTCCAAAGAATGAATCGCAGTGCAGGGGTTCTGCTTTCGATTTCTTTGTGAATGCATACCATTTTATCACATTTCACAAAAAAGCTGTTGCAAGTCAAAATCCAACAGGAATACGGTGCGATCCGGCATCCACCTGTTCATCAGGATCTTGCTGTCCTTGCAACAGCCTTTTGATGATTCTATCAGTTCATGTTAAAGACGTGCAACGCCGGTATCCCGTGCTGCCTGTGCCACAGCCTTTGCCACTGCTGCACCGACGCCCTCTTCCAGAGGACTGGGGATAATATAATCTGCTGCCAGCTTCTCCGCCGGTACGAAGTCTGCAATTGCCTTTGCTGCTGCGATCTTCATTGCATCGTTGATGTCGCTCGCACGGACATCCAGTGCGCCACGGAAAATGCCGGGAAATGCCAGAACGTTGTTGATCTGGTTGGGGAAGTCGCTGCGTCCTGTACCCATCACTGCTGCGCCGGCTGCCAGAGCTTCTTCCGGCATGATCTCCGGTGTGGGGTTTGCCATAGCGAAAATAATGGGATCCTTCGCCATGGTCTTGACCATATCTGCCGTGACACAGCCCGGTGCAGATACGCCGATAAAGACATCTGCGCCCACGAGCATTTCTGCCAATGTACCCTTTCTACGTCCGCTGTTGGTAATAGCAGCCATTTCTTCCTTCTGGGGATTGAGATCCTCACGGCCCTCATAAATGGCGCCGTGACGGTCGCAGAGGATTACATGATGAGGATCCAGACCCATCGCAATAAGCAGACGGATGATGGCAATACCGGCAGCGCCTGCACCGCTGGTCACTACTTTAATTTCATGGATATCCTTTCCTGTCAGCTTCAGGGCATTGAGCATTGCTGCCAGCGTGACAACAGCTGTGCCGTGCTGATCGTCGTGGAAAACAGGGATATCACAGCATTCTTTCAGGCGGCGTTCAATCTCAAAGCAGCGGGGTGCGGAGATATCCTCCAGATTCACACCGCCGAAGCTGCCGGCGAGAAGGCGAACGGTATTGACAATATCGTCCACATCCTTCGAACGGACGCAGAGCGGGATCGCATCGACATTGCCGAACTTCTTGAACAGAGCGCATTTGCCTTCCATAACTGGCATACCAGCTTCCGGGCCGATATCGCCCAGACCCAGTACGGCAGTGCCGTCAGTAATGACTGCCACCAGATTGCCCCGGCGTGTCAGATCATAGCTCTTCGAAACATCCTTCTGGATCTCCAGACAAGGCTGGGCAACACCCGGCGTATATGCCAGAGAAAGATCGTCTGCGGTTTCAAGGGGTGCACGGAGTGTCACCTCAACCTTTCCCTGCCATTCATAGTGCAGTTTCAGGGATTCAGCTGCATAATCCATAGTTGTTACAATTCCTTTCCAATCACAAGCAATTCAAAGTTCCGGGGTTATACATATATATGCCCGGAAATATACCGGAAATACACCCGGAAAACCACCGGAGCATTGCTTCATACAAACTTCTCCGGTGGTCTCTTCCTATATTATAAAATCAATCAGAGTGCCATTTCGTCGATAACCGAACGAAGCGCAGCGCCGCTCTTCTGGAAGCGTGCGATTTCTTCCTCTGTCATGGGCGGTGTGAACTTCCGTTCCACGCCGTTTGCACCGATGACGCAGGGCAGGCTCAGGCAGACATCCTTGACGCCGTAGTTGGTGCCGTCCTGCAGAGTGGATACGGTCAGGACTGCCTTGGTATCACGGAGCACTGCTTCTGTGATCTGGCTTACAGACAGAGCGATCGCATAATAGGTAGCGCCCTTGCACTTGATAACTTCAGCGCCGCCGTCACGAACTTCCTGTTCAATCGCAGCCTTGTCGCCCAGATCTTCTACATTTGCGCAGTACTCATCAAACTTCATACCGGCAATACTGGACAGAGACCACGGAACCATAGAGGAATCGCCGTGCTCGCCGAATACATATGCGTGGATATTCTTGATATTCAGATTAGCGTGCTCTGCCAGGCATGTACGCAGACGGGAAGAATCCAGAACAGTACCGGAGCCGAATACCTGGTTCGGGCTGAGACCGGAAACACGAATTGCCTCATAGGTCAGCACGTCAACCGGGTTGCTGACAACCAGATAACATGCATGCGGTGCATACTTTACGATCTCCGGCATAACAGATGCCATGATCTTGGCATTGGTCTTGCACAGGTCGATACGTGTCTGACCCGGCTTTCTGGCAATGCCAACGGTAATGATGACCATATCAGAATCTACAGCGTCTGCATAATCGCCGTCATATACATCACAGGTGGGGCAGAATGCATTACCCTGCATAATGTCCATTGCCTCGCCCTTTGCCTTGGGCTTATTGATATCCACGAGCAGCAGCTCGGAGCAAAGTCCCTTGATCGCCAATGCAAATGCGATGGAAGCGCCGACATTACCGGCACCCAGAACGGTTACTTTCTTTCCTTTTTTCAGTTTCTTTTCCATTATCCGTATTCCTCCTAACAGTTTGGAAGCACTGACGTTTCTGCCCGATCAACCAGCTGAAACCGTCGGGCGCATCCTGTCTCAGATCCCGCAGTTCGTTCACGAAATCAATGATGCAAGCACACTCCGCAGAGCATCTCTGCCGCCGCCCGCATACACAAGTTTATTATAACACGGAACGCAGAAATTTGCAAGTTCCAATGCATCATTTTATATTTTTTGTCACTTCATACAGAATTCCCTTGTGATAAGCGTACAAACTCAACAAAAGCCGGCGCACTGCACATGTTTCCTCCTGCTATTGTTCCGCCACGCTAATACATTATATATGTGATATTTTCATGAAAACCGCTTGACAATGGGGTGAAAACGTGCCATAATATAAAGGATATCGACAGTTCTGAGGTGATCGGTACTGTCAAAATAACGAAAGGATGATGCAAAATGCGGAAACGAAACCGACTGATCGCATGTCTGCTGGCTGGCTGTATCAGCGCAGGTGCCATCGCCGTACCGCAGACTGTCTCCGGAGCAGAATTCTCTGCCAACTATGCGGAAGCACTGCAAAAGTCCCTGTACTTTTACGAGTGCCAGCAGGCAGGACCGCTCCCGGACTGGAACCGTGTGGAATGGCGTGCGGACTCCACTGTCACGGACTATGTCACCGGCGGCTGGTATGATGCCGGCGACCACGTAAAGTTCAACCTGCCCATGGCATACTCTGCCTCCATGCTGGCATGGGGACTCTATCAGTACCCGGACGGCCTGGAACAAACTGGTCAGATGGAGACCTATGTGAACAACCTGACTTTTGTGCTGGACTATCTGGCTGCCTGTGACGAAGGCGACACTGTGGTATACCAGGTGGGAAATGGTCAGATGGACCATACCTGGTGGGGTCCTGTGGAGCTGCTGGAATACGGCATGAAGGATAACGGTGCTGATTACGAGGCGGCACGTGCCGTTCTGAAGGGCACCAGCTCTGCGGTATGCGGCGAAATGGCAGCTGCACTGGCAGCAGGTGCCGCCGCCCTGAAAGGCAGATCTGACAAGACGGAGGAATATCTGGAACACGCAGAGAATATCTTCCGCCTTGCAGATGAAACAAGAAGTGACGAAGAATACAATAACAGTGACGCCAGCGGCTTCTATCGCTCCTCCCACTTCTACGACGAACTGTTCTATGCCGCAAACTGGCTCTATATTGCCACCGGCGAACAGTCCTATCTGGACAAGGCGGCTTCCTACATCCCCAACCTGGATACGGAGCTTGGCACCGATGAACTGAAATACTCCTGGTGTATGTGCTGGGACGATGTTATGCAGGGCGGTCTGCTCCTCTATGCCATCAATACCAACGACAGCTTCTATATCAGCCGGGTACAGAAACATCTGGACTACTGGACGGATTCTGTAGAGACACTGGACGGCGGTGGAAAATGGCTGACTACCTGGGGCTGTCTGCGCTATGCCACTACCGCCGGATTCCTGGCAAGTGTAGCATGTGATACCGTCCTGAGCGGCACCAACACCGGCAAGTATCAGCAGTTCTACGAGGATCAGATCAACTACTGCCTGGGCAACAACCCGGACAACCAGAGCTTTGTGGTGGGTTACGGCGAAAATTCCCCGAAAAATCCCCATCACAGAACAGCCCATGGTTCCTGGAAAAATGCCCTGGATACACCGGATACCAACCGGCACATTCTCTACGGTGCACTGGTAGGCGGTCCGAATGAGGACGGCACCTATGAGGACGACCGACAGAATTATATCAATAACGAAGTCGCCTGCGACTACAACGCCGGATTCACTGCCCTGCTTTGCAAAATGACAGATGCTTACGGCGGT
This sequence comes from Ruminococcus sp., assembly GCA_051893675.1. Classification (GTDB taxonomy): domain Bacteria; phylum Bacillota; class Clostridia; order Oscillospirales; family Ruminococcaceae; genus Ruminococcus_C. The sequence continues at coordinate 18,419 of JBJFHO010000012.1, forward strand.
GAAACTGACCCCGCTTTTCCGGAGCCGGAAACACGGGACAAGGAATTCTATGTGGAGACAAAGCTGACCGAGGCATCCGGCGGCGTGAACCTGAGCTTCAAGTTCACCAACCACTCCGCATGGCCGGCACGTATCGAGAACAACATGTCCTACCGATATTATATGGATCTCTCCGAGGTCATCAATGCCGGCTATCAGCCCACAGATATCGTTATGCGTGTAGACCGGGATCAGGCGACGATGTACGATGGCTATACACCGGTACAGATCTCGGAAGTCCAGCACTACAAGGACAACATTTATTATATTGAGGTAACCTACTCCGATGGACGTGTGGCAATGCCCATTTCTGAGGGGCAGCACCAGTGCGAGCTGATGCTGGCGCTGGTATTCCCGGACTATCAAAGCGGATGGGATGCCACCAACGACTATTCCAATGAGGATCTGCTGAAAACACCGGAGGAATATGTGATCTCCGACAAAATCCCGGTATACCAGAACGGCGTACTCATTTCCGGCGTGGAACCGGATGGCACTGCTGCCACCCAGCCGCCGGCAGTGACAACAACGACTGTCACAGAGGAAAGCGATGCACTGCCGGGCGATGTGAACGATGACAACAGCGTGAAAGTGAGCGATCTGGTACTGCTGGTACGCTACCTGTTAGGCGATGCCCAGCTGTCCAAGCAGGGTTACACCAACGCAGACGTTTGCCTGGATCAGAAGGTCAACGGACTGGATGCAGCACGGCTGCGGCAGATACTTTCCTGATATCATATGCTTGTAATGGGACAGCTTGCATCTTAGACAGAATACTTTGAATTTTGAGAAAAAGGGAGATAGATTCCTATGGGATTGAAAGAGTTCTTGTTCAACAATGATTATTCTTTCTTACTGCAAATTGCAATCATTCTTTTGGCAACAAAACTGCTGGGACTGCTGACAAAGCGTATCAGTCTGCCCCAGGTAGTCGGCGCACTGGCTGCTGGTATTATCCTGGGACCCATGGTGCTGAACGTTGTGGAGCGAAATGACCTGATCGTCAGTCTGGCAGAGCTGGGCGTTATTGTCCTCATGTTCAGTGCCGGTCTGGAAACGGATATCCAGGAACTGAAAAAGGCAGGACTTGCCTCCTTTGTCATTGCACTGCTGGGTGTTGTTGTCCCTCTGGCAGGCGGATTTATTCTGGCGGACATCTACAACACGGAACAGGATCCGGAGATGGCATCCCTGTTCTGGCAGAATATCTTCATCGGCGTTGTCCTGACGGCAACCTCTGTCAGCATCACCGTAGAGACACTGAAAGAACTGGGCGCTCTGAGTTCCCGTGCGGGAAACGCCATTCTGGGCGCTGCTGTCATTGACGACATTCTGGGTATCGTTGCCCTGACTGTTGTGATCAGCCTGGGCGGTAAAAAATCCGGCGACGGCGAAGCAGAAAAGACCTTCGGCTCCCTGCTGGTAGGCGATGGCGTCTTTGCCGTAATCATCAACATTCTGGCGTTCTTCATCGTGGCAATCGGCGCAGCAATTCTGTACCATTACTTCTTTAAGAAATGGCGGGAATCCAGCAACGAAAACCTGCGCCGTCACAATATTGTGACATTTGTATTCTGCCTGCTGCTCTCCTTTGTGGCTGAGATCTGCTTCGGCGTGGCAGATATCACCGGTGCATTTGTTGCCGGTCTGGCAGTTTCGGGGCTGAAGAAAAACGAGTATGTAGTCAACCGCTTCAACACCCTGTCCTATATGCTGCTCTCCCCCATCTTCTTCGCCAACATCGGTCTTGCCATGACGCTGGACGGACTGACCGGAAAGCTCATTGTCTTTATGCTGCTGCTCATGCTTGTTGCCGTAGTGACAAAGGTTCTGGGCTGCGGTCTCGGTGCGAAACTCATGCGGTATACCACAAAGGAAAGTTTGCAGATCGGTATCGGTATGATCTCCCGTGGCGAGGTTGCCCTGATCGTGGCAAACAAGGGTGCTTCTGTGGGACTCATGAGCGAAAAGTTCATGACGCCTCTGGTTATCATGGTAGTATTCACCACCATCATCACACCCATTCTGCTGAAATTTGTATTCCCCAAGAAAAAATCCGGCAATAACAGCGATACGGCTTCACCGGATACTGTCGGTCTGGAGAAATGCGGCATTGACGCAGGATTGGAAGAGACCTGATAACACTTACGCTTATAAATGAAAAGGCTGTTGCAGTCAGTCAGAATCGCCGGGATATTCACATCCCTTTGCGTGATTCTGCTGTATCTGCAACAGCCTTTTTCTGTTTCACTTTTTTATGAAAGACAGCCGAACACCGCTGTTCTCAGCCTCCGTACAATATCGCTGGTACTGCCGCCGCAGACCTGAATGAGATAGATCAGCACCGTCTGATCTTCCGGCGACACGCAGAAATATGGTCCCGTCCAGCCGTCCCAGCCGAATTCCCCTGCCGGCACATTGGTCATGCACGCAAGAGGATCCTCCAGCACACGGAACAGGTTGCCGTAAGTATAGCCCACCAGCTGCGACCAGTCCAGACCGACCTTCTGGGCATCGTTCAGCTGGGGCGTGGTCATATAGCGCCAGGTATGCTCCCCTATGAGACGGGTACCGCTGGCGGCATGGAATCCCTTTCCGGCGAGCATATTGGCAAACTGGGCGTAATCCTGCAAACTGGAGATCAGTCCCGCACCGCCGGAGAAAAATGCCGGTCGTTTCCGGTAATCCGTCATGCCCAGATGGGGATCCGGCTCCACCTTCATACCGCCATTCTCATTGTCCCACGCATACAGCTGTGCCAGACGGGAACGCTTCTCTGACGGCACATAGAAGTCTGTATCCGTCATGCCCAGCGGACGGAAGATCATATCCCGGTACAGCTCATCCAGAGGCTTGTCCGCTGCACGCTCCAGCACTGCCCCCAGCACATCTGCGGAGGCACCGTATGCCCACTTCGTTCCCGGCTGGAACAGCAGGGGTACATCTCTGCCCACACGCATGGCGAATTCCTGGGTATCCACCGGATGCTCCGTGGAAAGCCGCTGGTCAATCTCGCCGTAAAATTCCCCCATCTTCTTCTGGGACAACGACCAGCAGTCCGGATACGGAATACCGGATGTCATGTTCAGCAAGTCCTGGATGGTGATCTCCCGGTTCGCCGGAACCAGTTCGCCGTCCTGATCCACCTGCTTATCCCGGAATGTGGGAATATACCACCAGATGGGATTGCTCAGCTCCAGAATCCCCTGTTCCCAGAGCATCATGGTGGCAACGGCTGTCACCGGTTTTGTCATGGAAAAGATCCGGAACAACGCATCGGTCTGCATGGCACGTCTTGTCTCCTTGTCGGCAACGCCGCAGGCATCGAAGTACAGTTCCTTCTGATTCTGATAAATCCCCACGCAGGCACCGGGAATTTTTCCCTCCTGAATCCCACGCTCCAGAATGGACTGCACACGGCGGCAGAGTTCTGTATTCATATGAATCACCCTTTCTTCAGAGCATGTCTCCATCGTTCCGGGCACACTCTGTATTTGTATAGATAAAACAAAAAATCCGTATCACAACGTTCATGATACGGATCTTCTGGTGAGATATGAGGGATTTGAACCCTCGACCCTACGCTTAAAAGGCGTATGCTCTGCCAACTGAGCTAATATCTCAT
>JBJFHO010000013.1:0-4862 GCA_051893675.1 Ruminococcus sp.
ATGCTACCATGGGTCCGGTACAGCAGGCACTGTCCGACAGCGGTCTGTCTCCGTCGGATCTGAACAAGGTGCTCATGGTCGGCGGTTCCTCCAGAATCCCGGCTGTACAGGAAGCAGTACGCTCCAAGCTGGGTAAGGAACCCTTCAAGGGCATTAACCCGGATGAATGCGTAGCACTGGGTGCTGCATATCAGGGCGGCGTTCTCGGCGGCGACGTCAAGGATGGTCTGCTGCTGCTGGATGTTACGCCGCTGTCTCTGGGTCTGGAGACCATGGGCGGTGTCTGCACCAAGATCATCGAGAGAAATACCACTATCCCCACCAAGAAGAGCCAGATCTTCTCCACTGCTGCGGATAATCAGTCTGCTGTAGATATCAACGTACTCCAGGGCGAGCGTGAGTTCGCACGGGATAACAAGCAGCTGGGCACCTTCCGTCTGGATGGCATCGCTCCGGCTCCCAGAGGCGTACCTCAGATCGAGGTTACCTTCGATATCGACCAGAACGGTATCGTACACGTAACTGCAAAGGATCTGGGCACCGGCAAGGAGCAGGATATCAAGATCACTGCTTCTACCAACATGTCCAAGGAGGATATTGACAAGGCTGTGAAGGAAGCTGAGCAGTATGCCGAAGAGGATAAGAAGCGCCGTGAGGAAGTGGATACCAAGAACAACGCAGAGAGCCTGTGCTTCCAGTGCGAGAACGCATTGAAGGAATTCGGTGACAAGGTAGATGCGGCAGACAAGTCCGACATCGAAGCAAAGATCACAGACCTGAAAACTGCACTGGGCGGCAGCGACAGCGCAGCCATCAAGGAAAAGTCCGATGCACTTCAGCAGGCATTCTATGCACTGTCCTCGAAGATGTATCAGCAGACAGGCGGTCAGCCGGGTGCAGATCCGAATATGGGCGGCGCTGACTTCGGCGGTGCAGCTGGCGGCGGCGCAAATGATGACGGTGTCGTTGACGCTGACTTTAAGGAAGTTTAATGTAACCGGCTGAAACGCCGTGAAATAAGGATGCGGTGACGGGGCAGGTTTCGGCTTGTCCCGGCATCGTTATACTAATCCCTTATCGTTCTGTTGAAGAAGTTGCCAGATAGCATTTTGTCAATCAAGGCGACCGACCGCAGGCAGGCTGTTGCCTGGCAAGGGCGGGCAACGCAGAGTGACGAAATGATAGCGGCAAACTCTTCAACAGGTTGATATGGGATTAGTATTATATATAGGAAAGGAGCCGGCATATCATGGCAGAAAAACGGGATTATTACGAGGTGCTGGGGCTGAAAAAAGGCGCGTCCGAGGATGAGATCAAAAAGGCGTTCAAGACATTGGCGAGAAAGTATCATCCCGATCTGCATCCGGATGACCAGGAGGCCGCAGATAAATTCAAGGAGATCAATGAAGCATATGAGGTGCTTTCTGATTCGGAAAAGCGTGCACGGTACGATCAGTTCGGTCATGCCGGCGTAGACCCCAACTACGGCGGCGGTGCCGGCTATGGTGGCGGCGGCTTCGGTGGATTCGGCGATGTGGGCGATATTTTTGACAGTATTTTCGGCGGCTTCGGCGGTTTTGGCGGCGGCAGCAGAAGTACTGCGTCCAATGCCAATGCACCCAGACGGGGCGGCGATGTGAACAGCAGCGTCACCATTGATTTCATGGAGGCATGCAAGGGTGTCAAGAAAAAAATGCGTGTCACCCACATGGTGAAGTGCGACCAGTGCGGCGGCTCCGGTTCGGACGCCAATACTACCACTACCACATGTTCGGAATGTAATGGTCAGGGTTCTGTCCGTGTAAACCAGCGGACGCCCTTTGGCGTGATCTCTACCACAAAGGTCTGCTCCCGCTGCGGCGGTAAGGGCAAGATCGTCACCAATCCATGCAGCAAGTGCCGGGGCAGCGGACGGTTCCGCACCACTACGGATATCGAGCTGAAAGTTCCGGCAGGTATCGACAACGGGCAGGTGCTCCGTGTCAGCGGACAGGGCGATGCAGGTGTCAACGGCGGCACCAGCGGTGATCTGAACGTCTCTGTTACCGTGCGTTCCCACGAGCTGTTCACCCGGAACGGCAACGATATTTACTGCGAGATCCCCATTACCTATGCCCAGGCTGTTCTGGGTGACAAGGTCACAGTACCTACCATCAAGGGCAAAGTGGAATATGACATTCCCGAGGGTACCCAGAGCGGCACGAAGTTCCGTCTCCGTGGCGAGGGCGTGAAGTTTCTTGGCAGAGAATCCTACGGCGATCAGTATGTGACTGTTGTTGTGGAAGTGCCCAAAAAACTGACAAAGCATCAGAAAGAACTGCTGAAGGCATTCGATGATTCCCTGGAGGAAAAAAACCAGGTGAAGCGCCAGAATTTCTTTGAAAAGCTCAAGCGCAAGTTTGACCAGCAGTAATTCGGAGTAACTGCATAAAGGCAACACCGCACAAAGAGCGCCTGGCGGCTTTGCACGTCATATGCTTGCATATTTTGCGTCATATTTCACAAAAATGCTCGTGAATACACAAAGTATTCACTGCGCTTTTTGTTTCATCTGACGAAAAATCTGACGGCGCATCTGACGCACAATCTTTGTGCGGTATTGCCTAAACAAAAAACCTACCTCATACCATTATGGTATCCGGTAGGTTTTTTTCACGTAGGGCAGGGGAGCCCTGCCAAAGAATCGGAAGGTTATCTGTTCGGATTCTTTTCCTCGGTGTGTGTGGTTGTCTCGGTTCTGGCGTTTTCTCCGCCTAGGACATCGCCGACAGCATCGCCGGCATCCTTGACCACGTCACCGGCAGCGTCACCGGCGTCCTTGACCACATCGCCAGCACCTGTCACGATGTCACGTGCGCCGTTTTCCACATCGGTGACCACATCGCCCACAACACCGTTGCCATCGTTGTTGGTGTGATTGTCATTGTTGTTGTCAACCACATTGGTTTCGGTATGGGTGTTGTTCTTGTTTTCCTCTGTGACAGTGCTTGTGGCATTGTTTCCATTGGCATCATTGTTTCTGCCGCCGCAGCCGGTCAGCATGGCAGCCGTCAGCAGCAGTGCTGCGGGCAGTGCCAGATATCGATAGGTTCTTTTCATTGTTTTCACCTCGCATGCTGGTTTGCAGAAGTTCTGCTTCCTTAGTCTTTCCAACGTTTTTAAAATTATTCCTTTCCACATTTCCACGATGCAATAATATACGGATTTTCGGGCGTTTTACAGATATCGTCAAATTCTTCCGCAGTATTTCCCCAACATTTCAACAGGGTTTTCCACAATTCCGGGAAAACAGGTGACAAAGCGGTTACAAGAAAAGTTTGTGCAGTAATTATTTTGTCATTGAAAAATTGCAAAATGTGCAATGATTGTAACCGTATGGGTGGAATATACGAGAAAAGGGCACTTTTTGTTTTCCACAAGTTGTGGAAAACCCGGTGGAAAGTCAGGGAGAAGTGTGGAAATAATTCTGGGATGATTGTTTGGATGTGGAATTCTTTGCAGCAGGCGGCAACGGGGTGTTTGTCTGGGTTATTTTGCCGCCTGCGGGCGGCGACCAGGGACGCTGTCCCCGGACTCTGCCAGGGCTGGCAGAAATGGCATCGGCAGGCTCGCCCTAAAGATGGCGAGCCAGCTGTGCTCAGCTGGACCAGCATGATGAGCAACCTTTTTGAAAGCGGGTGAGAATCATTCGCAGATGTTACCGGAAATTTATGATGCATCTCATCTACTCTGCCCGATATTCCGCAAATTACCCGGAAATAACCCCCGATCCCCTTTATTTACAAACTTTTATTGCAACATACTTGCCAATTCTGTGAAAATATGATATAATAGTACGGCAGAGGAGGTGCGCAGTATGACCAAACGGGAAGAATTCATTGCCGTTTATCAGGAAAATATCACACGCCGGGGTGCAGACCGGCTGCTGGAATGGCTGGATTCCGATGCCAGCGATTTTTTCACAGCACCGTCCAGTACACGCTTTCACGGCGCCTATGAGGGCGGTCTGGTGGAACACAGCCTGAATGTGTACGAGTGCCTGAAAGACTATCTGGCACGCCCCAGAACCCGGGAACTGTATGGTATGGACTACACGCCGGAGACCATTGCGGTGACGGCACTGCTGCATGACATCTGCAAGGTGAATTTTTATGCGGTGGATTATCGCAACGCCAAAAATGAACAGGGTGTGTGGGAACGTGTGCCCTATTACACCATCCGGGACACGCTGCCCTATGGACACGGGGAAAAATCTGTGTACATGATTCAGGGCTTTATGCGGCTGACCCGGGAGGAGGCGTTTGCTATCCGCTATCACATGGGCTTTTCCGGGAATGAGGACAAAAATAGCGTGGGAAGAGCGCTGGAAATGTTCCCCCTGGCATTGGCTGTGAGTGTCGCTGATATGGAGGCGTCATATTATTTAGAAGGATCAAATTAAGAACGGTTGGAGGAAAAAACAATGAGTTGGTATGAAAATGCTGTGATGTATCACATCTATCCCCTTGGCTTCTGCGGTGCGCCGAAGCATAATGAGGGCGGCGAGCCGGTGAACCGGCTGGAAAAGGTGCTGGACTGGATTCCGCATCTGAAAGAACTGGGCGTAGATGCCCTCTATTTCGGCCCGGTGTTTGAGTCCGTAGAGCATGGCTATGACACCACAGACTATCGTATCATTGACCGCAGACTGGGCACCAATGAGATGTTTGCACACATCTGTGACGAGCTGCACAAGAACGGCATCCGCATTATCCTGGACGGCGTGTTCAACCACGTGGGACGGGATTTCTGGGCATTCAAGGATGTTCAGGAAAAGGGACAGGCTTCGGAGTACTGCGACTGGTTCGCAGGTCTGAACTTCG
>JBJFHO010000014.1:0-4836 GCA_051893675.1 Ruminococcus sp.
AATAGTATAAAATGCATAACGCTGCATAAAGTGGTTCCGGAGGTGTCTGTGATGGATATGCTGGAACAGAATGGGGAAACTACAGTGCAGGCAGGAGATCGTGTCTATACGGTGATCGTGACTGCGCCGGAGAAAAATGCGGCGAGAGAGGATGCAGATCGGATCCGGCTTGGAAAAATGCTGGATCAGCTGATCCGCATTCCCGGCGGAAAGCCAAAAAGGAAGTAAAGCGATAATATTGCTGAAATCGAGAAAAACGGAGGTGCTGTGTATGATGGACGCAGAGACAATGCTCTGGTATAAACAGCCGGCAGAAGATTTTGACCATGCACTGCCGATCGGAAACGGCAGAATCGGAGCGATGGTGTTCGGCGGTACGGCAGATGAGGTGCTCAAGTTAAATGAGGATTCCGTCTGGTCCGGCGGAAAGCGGAACCGGAATAATCCCGATGCCCGTGAGGGTCTGGAGGAAGTGCGTGCCCTGCTGAAAGAGGAGCGTATTGCCGAGGCAGAGGAGATCGCATTCCAGAAAATGCAGGGTGTAACGCCCAATTCCCGGCATTATATGCCTCTGGGCAATCTGAATCTGCACATGGATTTTGACGGCAAGGCAAAGCAGTACCAGCGCAGTCTGGATCTGGAACAGGCACTGGCATCGGTGCGCTTTACGGCAAACGATGTGACCTATGTCCGGGAAGTATTTGTGTCCGAGCCGGATCGTGTTCTGGTGCTGCACATTGCCGCCAGTGAGCCGGGAAAGATCAATCTCCGTGCGACAGTGGACGGACGGGATGACTATTATGACGACTGCCGTCCTTGTACAGATTACGATAACATGATCGTCTACACAGGCGGTACGGGTAGTCGGGATGGTATCTTCTTTGCCGCAGCACTGACAGGCTTTACCGAAGGCGGTTCTATCCGCACGGTGGGCGGTTCCCTGGTGGTGGAACATGCCAACGAGGCAACTCTGCTTCTGAGTGTGGGCACCAGCTTTTATCATGGGGAACAGTATGAGGATGCCGCAAAGCTGGATGCCTCCTATGCTGCGGATTGCAGCTATGAGGAACTGCTGTACCGCCATCTGACGGAATATCAGGAAAAATTCCGCCGGGTGCGCTTTACCTTGCCGGACAACAGTGAGGGCGGCAGCGCACTTCCCACAGATGAGCGTCTGCTCCGTCTGAGAGGCGATGAGGGCGACCACAAGGAATGCAAGCTGCAGATTCATGACAGCAAGCTGGCGGTGCTCTATTTCAACTACGGCAGATATCTCATGCTGTCTGCAAGCCGTCCGGGCACACAGCCCATGAATCTCCAGGGCATCTGGAATCAGGATATGTGGCCGGCGTGGGGCTGCCGCTTTACCATCAATATCAATACGGAGATGAACTACTGGCCGGCAGAGGTATGCAATCTGTCGGAATGCCATCTGCCCCTGTTCGACCTTATCGAGCGGATGCGTGCGCCGGGACGGGAAACTGCCCAGGCAATGTATGGCTGCCGTGGCTTTGTCTGCCATCACAATACGGATATCTGGGGTGATACAGCACCTCAGGATCTGTGGATGCCGGCTACCATCTGGCCTATGGGTGCAGCATGGCTGTGTCTGCATATTTTTGAGCATTATGAGTTTACCCAGGATCTGGAGTTCCTGGATCAGCACTACGAGGCAATGCGGGAGGCAGCGCTGTTCTTTGTGGATTATCTGACCGAGAATGAAGCCGGGGAGCTTGTGACCTGTCCTTCTGTATCGCCGGAAAACACCTATAAAACAGAGCGTGGAACAAAGGGATGCCTGTGCAGCGGACCTTTTATGGATACAGAAATTCTCACAGTGCTGTTCCGGGATGTCATTGAAAGCAGCAAGCTCCTGGGACGTGACGAGGCATTTGCCGCAGAGCTGGCAGAACTGCTCCAGAAGCTGCCGCCGCTGAAAGTGGGCAAGTACGGTCAGATTCAGGAGTGGGCGAAGGATTATGAGGAAGTGGAGATCGGTCACCGGCATATTTCCCAGCTGTTTGCACTGTATCCGGCAGATCTCATTACGCCGTATCACACGCCGGAACTGGGCAAGGCTGCACGTGCAACCCTGATCCGTCGGCTGACTTACGGCGGCGGTCATACGGGCTGGAGCCGTGCATGGATCATCAACATGTGGGCAAGACTACTGGATAAGAATTCGGCATATGAGAATTTGCAGAAGCTTCTGGCATGGTCAACCAATCCCAACCTGCTGGATTCCCATCCGCCGTTCCAGATCGACGGCAATTTCGGCGGTACAGCGGCAATTGCAGAGTGTCTGCTGCAAAGTCACCGTGGTGAGATCAATCTGCTGCCGGCGCTGCCGGAATCGTGGCCGGACGGCAGTATCTGCGGTCTGCGTTCCCGTGGCGGTTTTGAGGTAGATATTACCTGGCATCAGGGCAAGCTGGAATCGGCAGTGATCCGTTCACTGGCAGGAAAGCCCTGCACAGTACGTGCCAATACTATCATTAGCGTCAGCAGTGATACCGGATCGGTAGATGCACGTATTGACGGTGCACTGCTGACCTTCCCCACAGAAGCAGGAGCCACATATCGCATTCGGGTATAAAAGTATTGGTATTCACTTATGGAATAATCTATGCGAAGCACAGATTTACTGAATGATATTCCACAGACCGGGAGATGATAAATTGAGAAAACAGCGAATTTGTGCATTATCGGCAGCAGCTGTGCTGATGCTGACAGGTTGTGCGAAAATCGAACAGGAGCCGGAACTAAACGGCATATTGACGGCAACACCGGTGACGCAGCTGGAAACAGAAGTGGCTACGGGAACAACTGTACCTCAACATGCCGCCGTGGCGTTGCAGGTGCCGGAGATCACACGGCAGGATGTATCCCTGAAACTGGAAGCCGAGGATGCAGCAATTCCTTCCGGCTGTTCTGTGGCAATGCTGCCCCGTCTGGGCTATTCCGGTACAGGGTATCTCAGCGGTCTGGATGCCGATAATCACAGCACCCTTGTGCTGACGGCGGAGATTCCTGCTACGCAGCACTATGATATCACTGTAGTGGTAGGTGCCGGTGCTGCGGCTACCTGTAAAATTCTTGCCAACGGCGAACCGGTGTATACCATGACAACGGATGCCACGGAGAATTTCATGCGTGTCACTGTTCAAGGCATATTCCTGTCTGCCGGCACATGTGAATTGTCTATCGTTCCGGAGGATGGCCTTGTGGATATCGACTGCGTGGAGCTGACCAATAATACCAGTCTCTATGACGAAACCGCAGAAATTGACGGTGCGCCGGTCAATCCCCATGCTACCGCAAAGACAAAGCAGCTGTATCATTTCCTGACAGAAAATTACGGTGCCAAGATCATTACCGGGCAGTATGCTTCGGACAGTTCCGATCAGGAACTGGAACAGATCTATACCGCTACCGGAAAATATCCCATGATCCGGTTTGCGGATATGGGTGCATATTCGCCCAATGGCGGCAATCCTCAAAAGGCAACTGCTGTGGAGGATAGTCTCGCCTGGGCAGAGGAAGGCGGCGTTGTGGGACTGTCCTGGCTGTGGAATGCACCGACGGGAGCTGCTACCATTTATGCCAAAGATACGACTTTTGATCTGGCAGCGGCAATGACAGATGCCGATGTGGCTATGCGTTCGCCCCAGGAACTGTCCAAAATGGCGGAAAGCGGCGAGATCTCCGAGAGCTGCTATGCCCTGATTCAGGATATCGACGCCATTTCTGCGGCAATGCAGCCTCTGGCGGATGCGGATATACCAGTGCTGTGGCGTCCTCTGGCAGAAGCCGGCGGCGGCTGGTACTGGTGGGGTTCGTCCGGTGCAGATGCCTATCGCTGGCTGTGGGATTTGATGTATACCCGCATGACGGAGTACCACCAGCTGAACAATCTGCTCTGGGTCTGGAACGGACAGAGCAGCAGCTATCTGGTAGATGAATCCCAGTATGATATTGCATCGCTGGATCTTTATGTGGACAAGGAAGAGGTGTACGGCAGCCGCTATGAACAGTACGTGGCACTGCGGAATATGGCGCCGGGAAAAATCCTTGCCATCAGTGAGTGCAGCACGGTTCCCGATATGAATGCTATGTTCCGGGACAATGCCGTGTGGTCTTTCTTCGGGCTGTGGTATGCGCCGTATCTGGGCGAATATACGGATGATAATACCCTCATTGCCATTTACAATTCCGAGGGTGCTCTGACACGGGAAGATTATGTTTCCCAATAAAAAGTTACAGCATAGTCTGAGTACACAAAAATCAATCGCAAAAACAATCATCTTGGGATTTTGATATTGCAATATCCAATTTGAAATGAAAAAATGCAAAGGGTGATATAATGAGTTTCTCAATTGTTACAGATACACTTGTTTTGAATGAAACTGAGTATGTAATAATAGATTTCTCGAAAAATGTTCATCCCATTCTTTGTGCTGAATTTACTATACCATGTGAATTTCAGTACAATCCGAGTACAAATAATTATCGAGGATATGTAGCTGATTATGAAGTAATCAATGGTAAACTTTTCGGCACAAAAATGATTTGTGTTGAATGTAAACCTGTTTTTTCTAAGAAGCTACCTGTAAATGTTACTGGAGCATTTGTTATTGCTCAAATTTACCATGCTGGTAGGTTTTCGTGTCTGTATTGCGGTGTAGAATACTATATCAATTTTAATCGTGCGTTCGAATTGTTTTTTGAAAATGGCTCTTTGATAGAAAAAAGAGACCTTTCATCAGCCAAAAAGGAATTTGATACTAATCTCTAACCATCAACTTGAAATTAATGTATAGATATGCTATAATAAAA
>JBJFHO010000015.1:0-21805 GCA_051893675.1 Ruminococcus sp.
TTGCAGTACATAACGGTATTATCGAGAATTATCAGGAACTGAAAGAGAAGCTTGTGAAGGCAGGCTATACATTCCGTTCTCAGACAGACACAGAAGTGGCAGTCAAGCTCATCGACTACTACTGGAATAAGTATAAGGAAGGTCCTGTGGACGCCATCTGCCGTGCTATGATCCGTATCCGGGGTTCTTATGCCCTGTGCGTCATGTTCAAGGAACTGCCCGGCGAGATCTACACTGCAAGAAAAGATTCTCCCATGATTATCGGTATTTCCGATGGTGAAACCTATGTGGCATCCGATGTTCCGGCAATTCTGAAATACACCAGAAGCGTCTACTATATCGGCAATATGGAAATTGCACGGCTCCAGAAGGGCACTGTTACCTTTTATAATATTGAGCGTGAGGAAATCGAGAAGCCTGTTACAGAAATCGAATGGGATGCAGAAGCAGCGGAAAAGGGCGGCTATGAGCATTTCATGCTGAAAGAGATCCACGAGCAGCCGAAAGTGATCAACGATACCATTCACTCTGTTGTCAAGGACGGCAAAATTGACTTTGGTACAATTGGGCTTGACGATGAAGCCATGCAGAAAGTCAGCCAGATTTACATTGTTGCCTGCGGCTCTGCATACCATGTGGGAATGGCAGCCCAGTATGTCATTGAAGAATTGACATCTCTGCCTGTCAGAGTAGAGCTTGCATCGGAGTTCCGGTACAGAAAAATGCACCTGGTAAAGGATAGCCTGGTGATTATCATCAGTCAGTCCGGCGAGACAGCTGACAGCCTTGCAGCACTGCGTATGGCGAAAGATATGGGCATCCAGACGCTGGGTATTGTGAATGTAGTAGGTTCCTCCATTGCAAGAGAAGCGGATAACGTATTTTATACCCTGGCAGGACCTGAGATCTCCGTTGCCACCACAAAGGCATACAGCACACAGCTTGTAGCATCCTATCTCCTGGCACTTCAGTTTGCAAAGGCAAGAGATGAGATCGAGGACGCAAGATATGCAGAACTGATTGCAGAAATTTATACCATCCCTGAGAAAATTGAGAAGATTCTGGAGGATAAGGAACGTATCCAGTGGTTTGCCAGCAAGCTTGCCGGCGTAAAGGATGCATTCTTCATCGGCAGAGGCATTGACTATGCCATCTCTCTGGAAGGCAGCTTGAAAATGAAGGAAATCAGTTATATCCATTCCGAGGCATATGCAGCAGGTGAACTGAAACATGGTCCCATCAGCCTGATTGAGGACGGTACCATTGTATTCAGCGTGGTAACACAGCAGAATCTCTATGAAAAGACCGTCAGCAATATGGTAGAGGTCAAGAGCCGGGGTGCACACCTCATGGGACTGACTACTTATGGCAATTATGCTATGGAGGATACAGCAGATTTCACTGTATATATTCCGAAAATTGACCAGCTGTTTGCCGGAAGTCTGGCAGTTGTACCGCTCCAGCTTCTGGGCTACTATGTCTCAGTGGCAAAGGGCTATGATGTGGATAAGCCGAGAAATCTGGCAAAAAGCGTAACAGTGGAGTAAATATTGAAGAAAATTTGCAGATTAATTTTTCCAATATACCTGTTTTTTGTATTTTGGATAACGTTAATTGATCGCATTCCCCGGAACAGGCGGAGTATGCTGACGCCGTTCTGGGAATATCGGGAGCTGTTGACGTCAGGCAGGACGTTATATTGGCTGGGACAGATCGGCGGCAATCTCATGATGCTGTTGCCGCTTGGATTTCTGCTGCCAGAGATTGGTAAGCGATTACAGCATTTTATTCCAGTATTGCTCATAGCGCTGTGCTTATCTGTGTTTATTGAAGTGACACAGTATTTCACCGGACGGGGTCTGTGCGAATTTGATGATGTATTCCATAACACCATCGGGGCTGTTGCTGGATATGTGATCTGGAAGAAAAAATTGGGGAGATTGAAAACATGAGAGATGTGTTAAAAAAATTCAAGTACAGAAAAATCATTCTTGCGTTGGCAGATGCATTTATTATCGGCATAGCAGCGCTGATTTCCAACTTTGTTTTGTCTGTATTTGACTTTGGCATCTCCACACGCAATCTTACCATTTCCATCATCATGAGCGTGATCTCCTGTATCATCTGCCTTTTTGCCTTTGGTGCATACAACAAGCTGTGGCGTTATTTTAACTTCAAGGATTATCTTTCCTGCGTCTACGGCGTGGTGCTGGGCATTTTGGTTGCCAGCCTGTTTTCTGGTATTATCAAAGGCAGCGTCCCCATTGTCTATGCTGCACTGCACTGCGTTGTTTCCCTCGTAGGCATTTGCCTGTTCCGCTTTATTTTCAAGCAGACGTTCATTGACCTGGTGGATGCCGGCATGAAGGATGCCGAATATAAGCGAACCATGATCGTCGGCGGCGGACAGGCGTGTAATATGTTGCTGAAGGAAATTGCCAATGCGCAGAAATCACCGCACGAAAGTGCCTCTGCGTATTATCAACCGGTTTGCATCATTGATGACGATTCCTCTAAGGTCGGCACGGAAATCCGTGGCGTGACTGTTGTGGGCACGACTTATGAAATCCAGAAATTCGTGGATGAAAAGCAGATAGAGCAGATTGTTTTTGCCATTCCGTCCTGCCTGGAAGAGGAACGCCAGAGAATTCTTGATGCTTGTTCCAAAACCAATCTGCCCATCAAGATCATTCCCTTTATCGGCAATCTCATATTCGAAGATGACAACACATCGCTTCTGAACCAGGTGCGGGATATCAAAGTAGAAGACCTGCTGGGCAGAGATCCCATTACATTTGACAACAAGGATATCCGGAATTTTATCAGCGGAAAGGTCTGCATGGTAACCGGCGGCGGTGGCTCCATTGGTTCGGAACTGGTACGCCAGATCGCAAAATACAATCCGAGCCAAGTGATTATCGTGGATATCTACGAAAACAACGCCTATGAGATCCAGCAGGAGCTTGTCATGGAATATGGTGACAAGCTGAATCTGGTGACGCTGATCGCATCGGTTCGGGACTATTACCGTATGAACCAGATTTTCCGGAAATACAAGCCGCAGATTGTGTTCCACGCAGCTGCCCATAAGCACGTGCCGCTTATGGAAGTTTCTCCCATGGAGGCAATCAAAAATAACGTCATTGGTACATTCAACACGGCAACCCTGGCACAGTTCCATAACGTGGAGAAATTCGTCATGATCTCCACGGACAAGGCAGTAAATCCAACGAACGTCATGGGCGCATCTAAGCGGTGCTGCGAGATGATCGTGCAGTACCTTGCACAGCAGCATGAGGGCGTTACGGAATTTGTCACCACGAGATTCGGCAACGTGCTGGGCTCCAATGGTTCTGTTATTCCGCTGTTCAAAAAGCAGATTGAGCAGGGCGGCCCGGTTACTGTTACACATCCTGATATTATCCGCTATTTCATGACCATTCCCGAGGCAGTAAGCCTTGTCATGGAGGCCGCAGCCATTGCCCACGGCGGCGAGATTTTCGTGCTGGATATGGGACAGCCTGTCCGCATTGTGACACTGGCAGAAAATCTGATCAGAATGTATGGGAAAGTTCCGTATAAGGATATTGAGATCAGGTTCACAGGACTTCGTCCCGGCGAAAAAATCAAGGAAGAGCTGCTCATGAACGAGGAAGGTCTGCAAAAGACGAAAAATAAGCTGATCTTTATCGGAAAGCAGATTGAAATTGATGAGGACACATTCCCGCAGAGACTGCGTCAGCTGAGAGATGCCGCATTGCAAAATGAAGAGGACACGGCTGTCAGAGCACTGCATGATATGGTGCCCACATTTGTCACACCGGAGGAGTTTAATCAGAAGGTGCTGGTAACGGTATGATATGGGGAATGCTGCTTCATGCAGGGAAGCGAACAAAATACCTGAAATTATCTGAAATTCCGTCATGTGTATTCTGCCAAAAGATGCTTGCTTGAATTTGTGCAAACAAGCTATACATCAAAATAAACAAAAAAATAAGGCATTCATCGTTTCGTGAATGCCTTATTTTTTCAAAGGAGTGATAGCATGTCTGAGCGTGCAAAAACCTATGAAGAAGCCGCTGTTGAATGTGCATCTAAGCTTACAGATGAACAAAAGGAATATTTTCAGCTTTATCTGAGCTATACATATCATCACTTCAGTTATGGATTGTACTTGAGGAACCATTATTCTTATTTATTGTCGGATGATAGTGTGTTTTTTGGAAGATTTATAAGGGATGATATAGGGTCTAAGATATACTATCTTATGCTGCCCGTTGTATTTCCGGAATTCAAAGGGCATGAAAAGTACATCGAACGTATTACGGAAAAGCCTTTTGATAATCTTAATGCAAATTATTATCTGAAATATGGCCGAAATTTCATTGAGGATATCACCCCGGAGTCTTATTTTGTTTCACTTAAAGGAACAGAGGGCAAAGATAAAAAATCTGATGATTGGTGGGAAAAGTACCTGTCTGAGAATAATGAATATGCGACAGCCATTGCTGAACACATATGGAATTATGATTCATTCAAAGAAACTGCGATTGCCCTTGGTTATGATCTCAATGAAATCAAGGAAGTCCACCAGTTCTGTATAGATTTGCTGAAAAAGAAAGAATTTTTTGTTCCATTGGAAATACTATTTGCGAAGAATCCAACATCAGCGTCTATGAAGGAGTTCATGAAAAATCAGAAGCTGATTGAATGGCTGTTTTCTGAAAACGAGTCATATATCGAATTACTTCCATCATACATTTTCACAAATAGAGATGTTGCCATCCTAATGGTGACGAGTCGAGGGCAACTTCTTGAGCTTGTGCCGGGATACAGTAATGATTATGATGTTGTTCTGGCTGCGGTAAAAAATACGCCTTATGCCATGGAATATGCCGATAAATCACTCTGGGGTGATTATTCGATTGCCGAAGAAGCTGCACGAAATAGTGAGTACTGCTTGATGTTCAGCATTGAAGCGTTTCAACAATTCAATGATGATGATCATATCGTAAAACTTGCATTAGAAGCAAACGGCGCAAATATATGCTATGCTTCGGATAGAATAAAAAGTGATTATAATATGGCTGTCTTTGCTTTGCAGCATCAAAAAAATATATATCCCAATTCTGCATATCCATCTCTTTCAGAGGAACTCAGGAAAAGAAAAGACCTTGCTTTAATTGAGCTTCACGCACCGCTGCCTTCACTAGATGGTTTTGATCAGGCGTTGCTCGATGATGACGAAATTGCAGAGTTAATATTTGCTGATGAGGATAACAGATATCTCATACACAATATGAGCGAACGCATTCAGAGAAAATATACAAGCACCTGACGTGTAAAGCCGTCAGGTGCTCTTTGTGCAGTATTATTTTATATTATTCTCATTTGAAAATCATGATAAAAAATCATGATTTTCATAGCCGCCACAGGCGGCGTATGAGAATGCATGAGACGGATTTTATGCCGTTTTACGGCATAAAATGGCGAGTGCGTTAGCACACGCTCTCTATCAAACTATTTCAATAGTTGATAGAGAATTAGTATTAGAATTTACCCCGAAACGATCTCATCCCATACAGGCACTTCTCCCACAGACTGCTTTGCATAGAACAAGAGGATATAATATGCGTCATTTGCATCCACAACGCCGTTTCCGTCTGCATCTGCCGCAGCAACCAGACTTGCTTCCAGTTCCGGATCACTGTTGTCGCTGAAAGTGAAGTCAGTTTTTCCGACGCTGATGTTCGCATAATACACCAGAACAGCATATGCATCATTTGCAGTAACAGCACCGTCCTGATCTACATCGCCTCTGTTGTCTGCGGCGCTGACGGTCAGTGTAATGGCAAGATCAGTGGTATAGCCTGTTGCGGAAACAACGATCTCATAAGTACCGCTTTCGCCGAACACAGCAGTTTCTCCACTGACAGCGTTCAGATCCAGAGCACCGGTTGTCAGATCAAAGAGCTTTACCGAACCTCTGCCCGACAGCTTGTAAGTCGTACCGTTTACTGTTGCGGTAGACATGTTGGCGAGGTAGTTTGCAAATGCAGTTTCATCTGCGCCCTCTGCGGCGATCACTGTGTTTGTGTCTGCATCGAATGCAGCAGGCAGGTCATCTGTTGTCAGGGTAACAGATGTGGAAATAGACGCATAAACGCCGTTGGTATCCGAAACCACAATGCTGTAGCTGCCCGGCTGGATTCCGGTAGGCTCATAAGTCAGTACACCGTCACTGTAGGATGTGTTCAGATCTGCTGCCTCAGCAGTAGCTGCATAGTCCTCCGGCAGATCTGCCAGCGCAATGGAAAGCGTTCCGGCAGTGACCGGTGTATCTTCCGCGGTAACTGTACCATCGTGGAGAACAGGCAGGTAGGATTCCGTGGTAAAGGTGACATCCGAACCGCCACGAATGATATAACGAACGCTGGTGATGGTCTTGCCGATTGTGTCCGTAAAGCTCTTGTATTTCAGCGTATTTGCGTTATGTACCAGATAGCCGTCTTCGATTGCCCATGCAATTTCGCCGGTTCGCAGCCACAGGTTGTCAACATGGAGCATTGCATATTTGCAGCCGTCGGAAGTTGTAATGACAACGCCTTCCATAGTGTCGGAATCCGGCAGCAGGCTCTCTTCCGTGCTTTCGACAATGCTGATCTGATAGTTGCCGTAGGTAGTGTTTGTCTGTACTGTAATGCTTGCGTCGTCAACTGTCACTGCTTCGTTTGCGTCAATCATTGCAGTCAGGGTGCCGTCACCGTTGAGGATTTTGTATTCCTCCGGCACAACCGTCTGATCTGCATTCAGCGTCATGCTGCCCAGAATGTTGAACAGCTGGTTGCTGCAAGCACTGCCGGCATCCATGGCAGCAGTTGCCTCGTCGTACAGACTCTGGGGTACGGCAATGGCAACCTCCTGAATGCCACTCACAGTCACGGAACCATCTTCATTTTCTGTGTAATAGGTAGAACCATACTTCACAGACTTGACATTGGTGGCACTTGTGACAGCGTCATAATATCCCTCTGCACGAATGGCAGCTGCCGGATCCTCTGCCTCCAGATCCATAGCAGCGTTCGCTGCCACGTCGTTCAGTTCGCCGTAATAGTAGTCTGCATACGGCAGATTGACTGTGCCATAAACATAGGCACCCGTTTCCTCTTCTGCGAAAGCAGGCATTGCAGAAAATACCTGTGTCGCTGCCAGTGCTGCGGCAAATGCAGCTCCGGCAATACGTTTCCAATTGTTCTTTTGCATAAATACCTCCCAAAATATTTCTTGTATGTTAAATTCTACAGACTATGCAGAATTGAACTACCATTACTTGATATATGTTAGCGTTAACTAACCATTGCGTAAAAAATTACTTGCTGCGGACTTTCTTTCTTGCCTGCGCCGTCACCGCCGGTAAATAGCGGATGACCCGGTCAGCCGCTATACCAGTAAAGATTCCGGTCACTGCACCAGTGAGCAGCAGGAATGGCAGATACCAGAGTACCTGTGTGGTTTGCATGATAGCCATTGCCGCCAGAATCTGTCCGATATTGTGCAGAACTGCACCCATGAGACTGATAAACCACAGATGTTTCCGATTCAGCAGGCGGCAGAGAAGTGTCATTCCGGCAAAGCAAAGCAGTCCACCGCAAAGGGAATAGAGGAGACTGGTAATGGTTCCGGTGAAAAAGGATCCCAGCAAAATGCGAAGCAGCAGAACGGTTACCGCATCCCTGGCGCCGTACTGTACCAATACAATCATGGTTATGACATTCGCCAGTCCCAGTTTCACGCCGGGTATCGGGACAGGCACAGGAATCTGTGCTTCTACCACAAAAATAGTCAGTGCCATGGCGGTGAACAAAGCAAGCGTCACCAGATGTTTAATAGACTTGGACATCATAAGATTCCTCCCCGTCAGAGCGAATGGAAATGCGGATATGGTTAGGCAGACAGATGATAGGCAGAACGCCGTCGGATATCGTCCCTTGCTGTACGCACAGTCCGTCCGGACAGGTGGCAGATTCCATAGAAATGGCACCCGGTTCCACACGGATTATATTCTGCGCACCGTTTTCGCCGTCAATGGTAATAGTGTACGGTTCCTCCACCTGGGACAGATCAATCTCATACAACATGGTATCGCCCTGGTAGATCTCAGCGATTTTCTGCGGCAGCTGGCGGTGAAGTACATACCAGCTGCCGGCAATGCCGCCGCCAAGGAGCAGAACGGTAATAACTATGAGAATTACTGTTCGTTTCATGTGCCGATCACCTGCAATTGATATTGGTCAATGTGGTCGGACGTGATGATATCGCCGTCAGATGTCACAAAGACAGCTTCAATGCCGTCCAGTGTATTGATGAGTGCCATGCCGTCCTCTGCACCCATAATGTAAGTTGCCGTGGAAAGTGCATCGCAGTCGATGCCTTTGGATGCGAGTATGGTAGTACTCACGACATCCGATTCTGCCGGCGCACCGGTTTTCGGATCGAGAATATGGTGATACCGCTTTCCGTCCTGTTCAAAATATTTCTCGTAGTTGCCGGAAGTCACTGCCGCCTGATCTGTTACAGTGAGGGAAGCAATGACGCTGTCCGGTGCAAAGGGATTTGTAATGGCGATATTCCAGCTGCTGCCATCCGGTTTGGTGCCCAGTGTCATAACGTTACCGCCCAGACTCATCAGTGCCGATTCCACACCAGCCTCCTGTAATGCCGCTTTCATTTCATCCGAAATATATCCCTTTGCAATTGCCCCGAAGTGCAGTGTGACAGACTCTGTTTCAAAGGATATGGACTGTGTTTCCGTGTCCAGTACTACATCATTCCAGCCATCGGGACGCAATACCGTCTGGATCTCTTCCTGTTCCGGTACCCGGGCGTACTCTGTGCCAATGCCCCAGAGGCCAATCAGATCTCCCATGGTACAATCCAATGCACCGCCGGATTTTTCGCCGTATTCCAACGCTGTTTCCAGAACAGTGCACAGTTCTTCCGGAATTGAAATGCTTTCCCCGGTTCCCACTGCAGACTTTGCGGTCTGATTGACTGTACAGATTTCCGAATCGGCAATTGTGGTGGAAAAGATTTGTTCCAGTTCCTCTGCCCGTGCGAATGCCGCTTCTACGCCGTCCTGTGCGTGCTCACCGTATGCCCGTACCATGACAGACGTGCCCATGAGTTCCCGTGTGTCCTCATAGCTTTCCGGTGTGTCTGTGCCGGAAACAGTACTTGTCTCGGGTGTCTGTGCCTGACATCCGGTGAGCAGCAGGATACAAAGGCATCCTAGTGCCCCCAAGGGTATTCCTTTCATGGGTATTCCTGTCCTTTCTGATTGGCATATAGCAGCGCTGTTTTATCTGTGAAAAAGTGCTTTTGATTAGTTCTAACTAACTATTGCAGCCAGGAGTTAGTATAGCACGTTGCCCGGCATCTGTCAAGCCTTTGGCGAAATTCTTTTGAAATGTCATAGAAACTACTTTTAAATGTGGAAAAGTATGCGTGTTTTAAGGACAGTGTTTCTTTCAGTTATAATTGTTCAGACAATCGAAAAAAACAGGACTTGAATTGCTATGGGGTATGTGTTAAACTGTTATAGTTAGACAAGACAAACTGAGCAGGCGGAAATATCAGCATTTCCGCTTTATATCTGCCTGCAAGTTAGCCTTAGCTAACATTCTGGCAGAAATTGCAATAGGTCAGGTGGAATATGCAAAGACGAATTTTTACCCCTTTGATTCTGCTGCCGATTCTTTTGTGCGGCGGTTGTGCAGATGCTTCCGGTGCCAGTGTGCTGGAAGTAAGCAGCGTGGAGACGATGTCAGCGGACGGAGAAAGTGCAGTCACAAAAGATGTATTTGCAATGGATACGTATATGCGCCTGACTGCATATGGCGACGGGGCAGAGCGTGCGGTAGAGGAGGCAGCATCATACATAGCGGAGATGGATGCGCTTTTGTCTACCGGACTGGAAACCAGTGAGATCTCTCAGCTCAATTCCAACGGCACAGGGACGTTATCCCCGGATGGGGCGGCGATTCTGGAATCTGCCATTGCCATTTGTCAGGATACAGGCGGCGCTTTTCAGCCTCTTTTGTATCCTGTACTGGAGGCATGGGGATTTCCCGACAGAGCATACCGTGTTCCGGAGCAGCAGGAGTTGGAACAGCTGCTGAAGCTGGCAGATCTGTCGAAGTTACAATTCGACCTCGGAACCGGAGATGTATCCTTTGATCAGGCAGGCATGAAGCTTGACTTCGGCGGCATTGCAAAAGGTTATGTTTCTTCGCAAATCCGGGAAATCTTTATTTCCTGCGGCGTGACCAGCGGCATGGTAAGTCTCGGCGGCAATGTGCAGGTCATGGGTACAAAGCCGGACGGCAGCCCATGGCGTGTCGGCGTGCAGAATCCGGACAGTAACGGAACATATCTGGGAATCCTGGAGGTACAGGACAAAGCGGTCATTACATCCGGCGGCTATGAACGGTATTTCGAGCAGGATGGGGAAGCATACCATCACATTATTGACCCTGCCACGGGATATCCTGCCCAAAGTGGTCTGACGTCTGTTACCATTGTCAGCGATGACGGCACACTGGCGGATGGACTTTCCACTGCATTGTTTGTCATGGGGCTGGAACGGGCATTTGCCTATTGGCAGGCGCACAGCGATCAGTTTGATGCGATCCTGCTGACAGATGAGGGCGAATTGTATGTTACCGAAGGGATTCAGGATGTATTTTCGTCAGATGATACATGGGAGCTTATTGAAGGAGGGCAAGGATGACAAGGAAAGAATGGCTGAAAAAATGCACGCCGTTATGTGGTTTTCTTCCTATTGCAGTTCTGGCAGTGTGTACAGCGGTCTCACTCAGTGGTTATACACCACCTGTACTGACCATGGAGATGGAGACGGTACAGGCAGAGGGAACGGATGCAGTGACAGAGACAGAGACTTCTGACTGGGAAACAAGCACAAAGACTACTACTGCAACTGCGCCGACAGTTGCGAAGGTATCGGAATTTGCGTCCTATCGGGATGGAACATACACTGGAACAGGCACAGGCTTTTCCGGACCTATCACGGTACAAGTGGTCATTGCGGACGGAAAAATCAAGGATATCACAATTGTCAGCACTACCGACGACAGCCCCTATGTGGATGCCGCTGCCGCTTTGCTGAAAAATATCATTTCCGCCCAGAGCACCAACGTGGACACAGTGTCCGGCGCTACATATAGCTCAGTAGGTCTCATCGAAGCAGTGCGGGATGCATTGCAAAAGGCAGGGGGCGACAGTTCAGCGGATACGGCACTTCCGGTACTCTCTGCTCCATCTCAGAATGTGCAGTATGGTCAGGGAAATGCACCGACTGTGCAGACTGTCTCCGAACCGGCAGCCTATCGGGATGGTACATACACCGGCACCGGAACAGGATTTTCCGGGCCGATCACGGTGAAAGTTACTGTGCAGGGCGGAAAAATATCAGATATTTCCCTTGTCAGCACGACAGATGACAGTCCCTATATTGATTCTGCTGCTGTGCTGCTGCAAAATATTGTACAGATGCAAAGCACCAATGTGGATACGGTCTCCGGTGCGACCTATAGCTCAGCAGGTCTCATCGAAGCAGTACGGAATGCACTGGCATCGGCGGCGGTTCACGGGAATACGACACCGGCTGCCACTACGGCAGCACCGCAGATGACGGAAAGTACCACGGAATCTGTTGCAGTCACCGGTAAGTTCCCATATCCGGACGGAATCTATCTGGGTACCGGATCGGGATACCGGGGTGATATCACCGTGGCAGTATCCATTCAGAATAAGTCTATAGACACAATTTTGATATTGCAGACCGAGGAAGATGAGGTATTTTTCCAACGGGCGGAAACACTGGTAGATACGGTGCTGAAACAGCAGACCACTGCCGTGGATGTTGTATCCGGTGCAACCTATAGCTCCGAGGGTATTCTGGAGGCAATTGAGAATGCTCTGACAGAAGCACAGCTGGCAGCAGATGGAGATACAGCGGATGAGAGCAGTACAGAGTCCACGGAGGAAATCAGCACGCCGGAGGAGATTGCCGATGGTATGTATGCCGATGGAGATTATACAGCGATAGCCATTTGTTACCCGGATGCGCTGGAGGAATTCGAAGCCTACACACTGTCCGTCACAGTGCGTATTCAGGATGGAAAAATCGTGGAGATCACGGATGTGGGCAGTGTTGACGACGAGGATGCGGATAATGCATGGTACATCAAGCGAGCAGTCAGCGGTACAAGCAAAATTCCCGGCGTTGTATCGCAGATTCTGGAGAAGCAGACCGCTGAGGATGTGGATGCCGTCTCCGGCGCAACCTGTTCTTCTGATGCGATGATACAGGCAATCAAAGAAGCCCTGCAGGAAGCGACCCAATAACCATAAAGAAACCACTCGCCGCAGGCGGCAATGAAGTTTTTTGATCCAGCAATTTTTTCACGAAGATTGTGGTGAGAAAAAGTGACGGCACGTTTGCAATGAGATAAACTTTTGGAGGTAAGAACACATCAATGCATACATTTTGGATAAAGCTAGTCAATTCACTGCTGGTCATTGCCGTGATACTGGGCTATAACGGCATTCTCCACAACCGGGAGCAGGAGGAGACCATCGCCCAGCTGGAATTTGCACTGGAAAACCAGCAGACCGACTCGCTACAGGAACAGACTGACACATCGGGAACAAACTATCAGGACGGTACTTATGAAGGCGAAGGGCAGGGTTATGGTGGTACGATTGTCGTGCAGGCTGTCGTTGCAGGCGGAAAACTGACAGAGCTCAATCTGATCTCCGCCGAAAAAGAGGATGAAGCATATCTGAATGCGGCATCTGCGGTATTGCAGGATATGCTGGAAATGCAGTCTGCCGATGCAGATGCTGTCAGCGGTGCCACATTCAGTTCTAACGGTATTATCGAAGCGGCAGCAGATGCATTGAGAAAGGCGGAAGAAGCAGCATGAAGAAATTGACACGAGCGTCCATATCCGCAGCCAACAGAAAGAAGATACAGAGGTATGTACGTGGAGGAATACAGCTGTTGTTTTTCCTGTTTCTGCCTGCTGCATTTACCACGGCTTTTTCCGGAGTCAAGTATATTTTTACGCAGATCGGGCTTAGCAATCCCATCGGACTGACATCCTTTGTCACGGTTCTGCTTGCTTTGTGTGCCTATACCATAATTTTCGGCAGATTTTTCTGCGGTTACGCCTGTGCTTTCGGAACATTGGGGGATGCGGTACATAGCCTCTATGTATGGTGCTGCAAAAAGCTGGGGAAAAAGCCGATCCAGCTGAAAAAGACTTGGAAAAAGCCTCTGTCGTTTTTGAAATACGTTATTTTGCTTGCCATTCTACTGTTGTGCTTTATCGGCGTCTACAGTAAAATGACCGGCTGGAGTCCCTGGGATGTATTTTCCATGCTGCACGCCGGGAATCTGAAACTCGGCGGTTATGTTGCAGGTATTATTCTGCTGGTCGGGATTCTGGTAGGGATGGCGTTCTGTGAACGATTCTTCTGTCGGTTTCTGTGCCCCATGGGAGCGGTATTTTCCTTGCTGCCCATTCTTCCGCTATTTTCGCCACGCCGGAAAAAAGAATCCTGCATCAAAGGCTGTTCTGCCTGCCAGCGATGCTGTCCGTCTGATATTGAGTTGCCGGAGAATGGCAGCTGGAAGGTCAACGGAGATTGTTTCCAGTGCCAGAAGTGCGTCCAGATCTGCCCGAAACAGAACGCCACAAACGGTCGGCTGTTTTTCAGGGGCAATGAGGTCTGGTTTACCGTACTGCGGGCAGTGGTTCTGGCTGTGGTGCTGATTCTTGCCGGGGTGTGATTGGATTTCCTAGTGCCTTGTCACATCAGAAAATTTATTCCGTTGAAAACGTCCCACCGGGACGTTTTCAAAATTTCAGTTATTGCAGATGGGCAACAAGGGGAAAGCGGTCTTGTTCGCTTTCCCCTCGAAAAGCTGTCGCTTTTCTCACCCCTTTTCTCCGTGGCGCAAAAGGATGCGCCGGGGTGTTTCGCCGTCTGCGGACGGCGACAAGGGGCTTTGCCCCTTGACCCCACCAGGGCTTCCGCAGCCCTGGACCTGCGCCAGCTGTGCTCAGCTGGACCAGCAGCTTGAGCAACCTTTTTGAAAGCGGGTAGGATACATTTTTGATGTGACAGAGTACTAGAAAACCGGAAAAATTATAAACCATAAAAATCTGCTGTACCAGGATGACGGGTACAGCAGATTTTTTGCATCATATGATAGATAACACCGCACAAAAACCAGTGCAGTTATCCCTCTTCAGAACAAGCTCCCCTCTGCAAATCCCGTTCCAATCTCTTCATCCGCCGGAATTCCAGCGCCACCATAATAATAGTCACTGCGGCAGATAAAAAGTCCGCAATCGGACCGGTGTACAGAATACCGTCAATGCCGAATGCCAGCGGCAGTACGATCAAAAAGGGCAGGAAAAAGAGAATCTGCCGTGTCAGGGAAAGGAACATACCTTTCACCGGTTTGCCGATGGAAGTGAAAAATGTGGATGTAATGGGCTGGACGAAGTTGATCCAGGTGAAGAACAGGAAGATCCGGAAAAACCTGACGCCGAACTCGTAATAGCTCTCACTGCCCGAGCCGAACAGGGAAATAATCTGTCTCGGAAATAGCTGAAACAGAATAAATGCCAGAATGGAAATGGCAGCGCCGGTTTTGGCGGCAAGTCCGTATGCCTGACGTACCCGTGGATATCGCTTTGCGCCGTAGTTGAAACTTTCGATGGGCTGTGTGCCCTGTCCCAGTCCGATGACGATGGAAAAGACCACCTGATTGACTTTCATGACAATACCTGCACAGGCAAGGGGCACCGATTCTCCGTACACAGAAAGGGCACCGTAATGCCGCAGGGAATTGTTCAGGGCGATCTGTACGATCATAATGGCAAGCTGGTTGAAACAGGATGCCATGCCGATAGAAGCAATCCGCAGTGTGTACTGCCGTCGTGGGATCAGATGCTTCCACTGGAGGTTAACATTGCGGAACCGCACCAGGTACACAATGACGATCAGTGCCGAAATGGCCTCGCCGATCACCGTGGCATAGGCAGCTCCTGCCATGCCCCAGTTCAGTTTCAGAACAAAAAGTGCATCCAGTCCTGTGTTAATGACTGCACCGGTCAGATTGCAAATCATGGTCATTTTCGGGCTGCCGTCTGCACGGATCAGATGACCGCCGCCGGTGGTCAGGATCAGAAACGGAAATCCGATAGCAGTGATGCGGACATATTCCTGTGCCAGAGGCAGTACATCATCCGGCGAGCCAAAGCATTTCAACAGTGGTGTCAAAAACAACAGAGTCACAGCGCTGAGTAATACGCCGCTGCAAATCAGCATGGTAATGGCATTCCCCATAAAATAAGGTGCTTTTTTGGTCTCCCCCTGTCCCATATTCAGATTGAAACAGGATGCGCCGCCGATGCCGAAGAGCAGCGCAAGGGCAATGCAGGATGTGGAAAAGGGAAAGGCAATGTTCGTCGCCGCATTGCCCAGCGTCCCCACAGCCTGTCCGATAAATAACTGGTCAATGATGTTATACAATGCGCTGACCAGCATGGCAACAATACTCGGCACAGCAAATTTCGCCATCAACCTGGAGACTGGTTCCGTCCCCAGAGGATTGTTTTGTTCCAAAGATCTCATGTCAAAAACCTCCTGCTGCACAAATAAGGGCAACACCCTGACCATCCTGAAACGGAACCGTCGGGTGTTACCCTGTAACATCTGTCATAAGCATACCACATTGCGCAGGAAAAATCAAGGGAAGAAATGTGAACATGCTCTGATTGCGGCAAATACCGCTGAATTCATCGCTTCCGGAACAGCCGTGACGGACGATGTCCGGCAGCTTTGGCGAATTCGTCTGTTTCCACGATCTGCTCTGCAATGGTACGCCGGAATGCAGCCGGCAAAAGCTTCGTGCCGAGAATGATCTCGTATACTTCTTGTAGCTGGCTGATGGTAAATGTCTCCGGCATCATGTGGAATACGATATCTGTGTAGTTGATCTTATTTTTCAGCCGGGTACGTGCCTCTGCAATGATCTGGTTGTGATCAAAGGCAAGGGGCAATGTATCCACATCGTCCACACTCCGCCATTGGGCGTCTACGATTTGTACCTGTTCCGTGTCGATCAGCGAAAGATAGGCGCAGCTGATAACACGCATACGGGGATCACGTTCCACTGCGCCGAAAGTATACAGCTGTTCCAGATAGAGCTCATCCAATCCGGTTTTTGCACGCAGAACACGCTGCGCCGCCTGTTCCAATGTCTCGTCTGGACGTACAAAACCGCCGGGCAGGGCATAGCTGTCCTTGAACGGGAATTCGTTTCGCTGTACCAGCAGAATGTTCAGCTTCTGACTGTCCAGCTTGCGGTAATTGTCACTTGCACTTCTTGTTACGCCGAATACCACGAGATCCACTGTAACTGCCATAGGCGTATAGGTGTTGGGATCATATTCCTCCAGAAACCGCTGTTCCTCGGTTTGACTTTTCATATCATGCATCGTCATTTTTCCTTTCATCAAACGGATAAAACGGCACAGTCTGCCGTATATTGCTGCAACCCGACAGTGCCTGCACCAGACGTTCCAGTCCAAAGGCAAAGCCGCCGATCTGTAAAGTACCGGCATTGTCCAGCTGCTCCAGATATTGCCTGTATTTTCCTGTTTCCACATGGAAGATATCCATCATTTGTTCCTGTAGACTGCGCTGCATGATCCGCAGATCACCGCCGCCCACTTCAATGCCGTTTACGACAACGTCAAAGGATTCTGTGGTCATCTGTAATAGTGCTGCCTCTGACATATCTCCGATTTCTCCGGACGGCTGTGCAAAAATATGATGGCAGGGGATCCATGTTCCATCCGGCATTTTTTCGCCGTTTGTCAGAGGCATCCGTTTCAGAAATACCACAGAGATGTCCTTCTGATTCTGTCGGCAGTCAGGCTTCATTTCGTCACCGTAGATTTCCCGGCAGGTCAGACCGTCCATAACGCTGATTTTTCCATGGATAGACAGCGCATGCAGGATGGTACCCAGCAGGGATTGGGCAAAGGAAAGCAGTTCCTCCAGAGATGAAACCTGCATCTCCAGATCCAGCTGCATAAATTCGCATAGCCGTGTTTCACGGTGCGTTTCATGGGCAATCGGGCGGAAGCAGTGGGCAAACTGATAATATCTGTCATAGCCTGCGTGTAACAGCAGCATTTTGTACATCTGGGGAGAATCCCCGAGACAAACAGGATAACCGTCCATCTGCACATCGAATGTGGGATTATAGCGTTCGCCGCCCTTTTGCTGCAAAATAGGCGTGTCATATTCTGCAAAACCACGCTGCTCCAGAAAATATCGTGCCGTCTGTTTTATCCTTCTGACCATATCCAGATTTTTCTGAACTACGGGATTTCGCAGATGCATCATGATATCACGCATATGCGTCACCTACATTTCTCCGGCGGCAGAAGTCAGCACCAGTGTGATCTACCCGGACAATGCTGTTGATAATATCCACATACTTGTCTATGGCGGCGTGTGCTTCTGCCTCGGTGATGTCAGCGTGGAGCAATGTGCCGAATGCAGGATGATTGGTAGGACATACGCCGATCCAGCCACTTGCGGAATGTTTCAGACTGTAGATGCCTTCCTGGCAGTATTCCGTACATGTCTCGCACATTTCTGCCCGGTGGGTGCAGGAAATGCTGTCTTTCATATTGACAGTAATGCCGTTTTGAACAAAGTTGTAGGAATCGCAGCCTATGCGCAGTCTCCGGTGTACATCTGTATTTTCGCATGCGATATGATTGCGAAGCCGGGCGAGATCTGCAAACTGCTCCTGCCAGAATTGTCGGTTTCCCTCAGAATAATACAGATCCAGCACACTGATGTAGATCTCGGTGCCGTACTTTTGTTTCAGTTCCGCCGCAAAGTCAATGAGCTTCGGCAACTCTCGGGCATTCTGTTTCATGTACACAAAATTCAGCCCGATGGTTTTCACTCCGGCACGGCAGCATTCTTCTACGATCTGCGGCGTTCTGGCTGCGGCAGAGTTACGTGCGATTTGTACGGCAAGCTCTGGCGTCACTGCGTCCATGGAAATTTTCAGTACGTCAATATACTGCTGTACTGTGTCCATATGGCGTACAAGCTGGGTGCCGTTGGTGGTGATCTCGGTCATCCGGAATATACTGCGGCATGCCTTGGCAAGCTCTGCAAAATAAGGGCACAGCAGCGGCTCACCGCCGGTAAATGTAATGTTCTGAAATCCGTGCTGTGCGATCCAGTGCAGATTACGCACATATTCCTCTGCATGAAGAACCGGTGCCCGGAGACATGCAGGGGTGTGGTTCTCCATACCCAGATCGGACGGGCAGTACTGACAGGAAAAATTACACAGATCACTGATAGAAGCTCTGAAAAAAATACTCTGTTTTTCTGCGGCAAGCCGTTTCATAAAAATGCACCTCACTGTTTGAATATTGCTGTTAATATCAATCTGATAATAACAGTATAGCACATTCAAAACACCTTGTCAAGGGGGGGATTGAAAAAATTATCCGTGTTTCTTTGTATGACACAGTCAAGCAAACTTTTACGCAAAAGGCTGCAACCTGTCAGAAGCAGAAAAATAACGGATAAACCGATTGTTTATCCGTTACTCTGCGGTATATTTATTCTGTTTCTGCTTCCGGATACAGTTCCGTTACATAGCCGTCCGCATCAATGGAAATGCCGTATGCGCTGGAAAGGTATTCCATATTCCGGTAAAACGCATCCTGTTCTGCCTCTTCCGACAGATATTTCACCTGGCAGTTTTCCTGCCTGCCGGGAATCAATTGGAGCTGTACCTCATAATCTTCCGCAGTGCCGCTGATATGGAGTTCTGCCAGCATGGTATCCATGGATTTGCCGTTGAACCAGTAATTCCCCAGAGAGTACAGGATAGGCTTTCCCTGATAGTACTCAATGCCCTGGAGGCAGTGGGGATGGTCGCCGATGACTACATCTGCACCGCTGGCAATGAGTGCTTTTCCTGTTTCTGTCTGATATTCCTCCTGATAAGTCACAGCCTCCATGCCCCAGTGCATGTATACGACCACAAAATCTGCATTGGCAGATGCTTCTTTGGTACGGGAATAGAGCAGGGATGGGTCAGTGGTGCGGAATACGCCGGGCGTAGTTTCCGTGGCACCCTTTGTCTCCTCAATCCATTCCACACGAGTTCCGGAGACAAATGCAACAGTAAAGCCGTCCAGCTCGTAATAATACACTGCCGAAGCTTCTTCCAGATCCTTTCCGGCGCCCACATAGGGGATTCCGGCATCGGTCAGGGTGTCCATGGTATCCAGCAGGGCGTCTTCGCCGAAATCATACACATGGTTGTTGGCGAGGGAGACGATATCCACGCCCAGATCCTGCATGACGCAGACGTTTTCCGGATCACCCCGGAAAGTCCATGGTTTTCCCGGCAGAGCCGAACCACGTGTAGAATACTGGAACTCGTTGTTGACAAAGCAGATGTCCGCATCCTGCATGTGAGCGATCATTTCCGGGGCGATGCACTTTGTGATATCTCTTTCCTGTTCTTCCCAGTATGCCGTGGTGCGTGCATTGTCAGCCACGCACACATCTCCGGCGAAGCAAAGGGTATAGTCAAATGGCTCCGGTTCCGCACTGGTCACCGGCGTAGCAACCACAGGAATGCTGTCAGTGCCGGCAGCCATCCCATTTTCGGAAAAATTCTGCTGTATTCTCTGCGTCCCCATGCAGCCGATCACCAGCGCCGTTGTTATACCGGCAATGATCAGAAATACAGCCAGAGAAAGAAGAAATGTCTTTTTTCGTGCAGTTTTTTTCGGCTTGCTTCGAATAATTTCCATGGATTTCCTCTCCGTTCCTGTTTTTCTTGGAAAAGCCCCTGTCATTCGATATTTTACCATAAATTCCGCAATTTGTCTACCGCTGTTTTGCACGGAAATGGGGGCTACTTTTCAGGAAAAAGTATTCATTTTTCCGAATGTATGCCGATGCCCTCCCGGTTTTGGGGAACGGTGCCCAGAATACGCATATGCATGTCGGCGCAGAAATCTGCCATAAAGGAAACACTTTCCTGCATTCCGCTGGAAAACCAGCCCAGGCATGTCATAACAAGTGCGCCTTCCAGTGCATTATAGGTGTAACGTTCTTCCGGCGAATCCGGGGAGAAAGTTTTCTCCAGAATAGATTCTTTTCCCAGAATGCTGTCCTTGAGCATATCTGCCTGCAAGAGCAGTCTGACCAGATCCTGGTTTTCCTGAATATAAGTGAAGAACTGGGCATACCATTCCCTTGGGTTTTCAGTATATTTTTGCAGAGAAATGGAATCCACCAGGGCACCTGTCAGCTCATCGCAGATCTCGGACAGCAGCTCCTCTTTGGTGTTGTAATTCCGGTAGAACGCTGTGCGGGATACACCTGACCGCTTTACCAGTTCTGTAATGGTGATTTTTTCAAAGGGCTTTTCGTGCATAAGATAGATCAGTGCTGTTTGCAGGCATTCCCGTGTCAGGCGATTGGATTCCTCATTGGACATTCGCAGCACGTCACGCTTTTGCATTTCTGAAATCGGTTCTTCCATTTTCACATCTCCTGTCTGTTTTGTGCAGCCGTTACAGATACGCCGCTTTTGTCAAGTCCGGCGGCGAAACACTTGACTTTATAGTTGAAACGGTGTTACAATTATAACATCAATAATTATACAGCATCCGACAGTATTTGTCAATGGAATTCTGGGGAAGGAGTGTGCTTTTATGGAACTGGAATATCATGTAGATTCTCTTATCATCATGGCAGGGCTGATCGCATTTCTGGGATTTTGTCTGGAAAATATCTGGCTGTTGTTCACAAAAGGATATATTGATAACCGGAATATGACGCTGCCGTTTCTGCTGGGATATGGTCTGGGAGCACTGGCGTTTTATCTTGTGCTGGGTACGCCGGGAGCACTGCGCATTACGGCATTTGGCATAGGGCAGAAAACCCGGCTGCAAAAATATCTTCTCTATTATCTGATTGCCTTTGTTTCTGTGAGTGTAGGCGAGATCCTGCTGGGAACTGCTGTGGAAAAGATCTGTGGTTTCGCCTATTGGGATTACACACGCCTGCCCTTACATATCACAAAGTATACCTCTGTGTTTACCAGTCTGGGCTTTGCCCTGGCAATCACTTTGTTTATGGGAAAGTGCTTTCTGCCCATAATGGATTGGATTGCAAAAATCCCGCCCACTGCTGCAAAATGGACTGCAAGGACACTGGCGGTGCTGCTCCTGACGGATTTTGCCGTCAGCTTTTTCCGTATGTACCGGAGCCGCAGTCTGAATGTGCGTTGGATGAAGCGTTTCTTTCCGGCGGCTTGTGACGAAGAGGAGGAGACTTCCTGTCAGCAGAGATGATAACGTTTATCGCATCGCCCATAAGGCGGTGCTTTTTTGTATGTCAATTTGATTTATCCGGTGATTTTGGCACATACTAGTACCCTGTCATATCTAAAAGTTTATTCTGTTGCAAACGTCCCACCGGGACGTTTGCAAAATTTCACATACTGAAAAGGTTTCACAAGGCGGGGCGGTCTTGTTCGCCCCGCCTCGAAAAAGCTGTCGCTTTTTCTCACCACCCTCGACCCGGCGCAAAAGTATGCGCCGGGGTGTTTCGCCGCCTGCGGGCGGCGACCAGGGAC
>JBJFHO010000016.1:0-4734 GCA_051893675.1 Ruminococcus sp.
ATGCAATTTCAAGAACTAAACCTATCCGCACCGCTGCTGGAGGCAGTGGCGCAGCTGGACTTTACAGAAATGACAGAGATTCAGGAAAAAACCATTCCTCTGCTGCTGGAGGGCAAGGATGTCATCGGCAAATCCAACACCGGTACCGGGAAAACCGCCGCATTCAGCATTCCCATTCTGGAGCAGATGCAGCCGGAGGACTGCGATCATGTCTGCGCTCTGATTCTCTGCCCCACCAGAGAACTTGCCATGCAGGCGTGCGATGAGATCCGGAAATTTGCCCGGTTCAAAAAGCACGTGCGCCCTGTTGCTGTCTATGGCGGTGCCAGTATGGACAGACAGATTCACCAGTTGAAAAACGGTGCAAATCTGGTAGTCGGTACGCCGGGACGTGTGCTGGACCACCTCCGCCGCCGTACACTGAAGCTGGATCAGCTGCAAACCATTGTGCTGGACGAGGCGGACGAAATGCTGAACATGGGTTTCCGGGAGGATATCGAAGCGGTACTGGCACAGGTTCCCGAGGAACGGCAGACGGTGCTGTTCTCCGCAACCATGCCCCCGGCAATCCTGGCAATCACAAAGCAATATCAGAAAGAGCCAGTGCTGGTGCAGATTCAGAGCGCACACCGGACGGTGGATGCCATCGCCCAGTACTATGTCAGTGTGCCCATGGGACGCAAGACCGATGCGTTACAGCTGCTCCTGCTGGCGAAACAGCCCAATTCCACCATGATTTTCTGCAATACGAAAAAGACCGTGGACGAGCTGACAGAAGCCCTGTGTCTCCGGGGATTTCCGGCGGTGGGACTGCATGGAGATATGAAACAGCTCCAGCGTACCCAGGTCATGAACGGTTTCAAAAGCGGCAGAAGTACCATTCTGATCGCAACGGATGTGGCAGCACGTGGCATTGATGTCAAGGGTGTAGATGCCGTGTTCAACTACGATCTGCCCCAGGATCACGAATACTATATCCACCGTATCGGCAGAACGGGACGTGCCGGAAAGACTGGTACGGCGTACAATATTCTCAGCGGCCGCAAGCAGGAGATGGAGCTGCGTGATATTTCCCGCTATACCAAGGCGGATATCACGGAAATTGCCGTGCCCACTTCC
This sequence comes from Ruminococcus sp., assembly GCA_051893675.1. Lineage (GTDB taxonomy): Bacteria > Bacillota > Clostridia > Oscillospirales > Ruminococcaceae > Ruminococcus_C. The sequence continues at coordinate 1,120 of JBJFHO010000016.1, forward strand.
AAGGAACTGCGGGCGATGGCTGTGGATGCACAGCGGGAGAAACTGCTGGCATTGTCGGAGACGGATATCTCCGAGGAGGCAATGGCGCTGATGGAAACGCTGCTGGAGCAGGGGGATTCCGCAAAGCATATTTTGGCGGCAATGGTACAGCAGCGCCTGGAAGAGGCAACGAAAAATCTGCCCACTTTCGATGTGCCGAAGCCCATTCGAAAAGGCAAGCGTGCCGGAGCAAAGACTGTGCGTGTGCATATCAATGCCGGACGAAAAGACCGGATGGCACCCAATTTTATCCTGGGCGCACTGGTGGAAGCCACAGGTATGGCAGGCAACGAGTTCGGGAAGATCGACATTCATGATCAGTTCACCACGGTGGAAGTACCTGAGGCAGAGCTGGACTTTGTGGTGGATGCCATGCAGAATGAGAAGATCAACGGCAAGCAGGTGGCTGTGCGGAAATATGAGGAACGTGACAGCGGCTATGGTTATCGCCGGGAGGATTCCCGGAACCGGGGCAGAAATGGCGGTCAGCGGCGTTCGTCCCGACATGGATACACCCAGAATCCCCGGAACGGCGGGTATAACCGGAAACGGCGGAAAGGGTAAGCTGGATTTTAAAATGATAGTGGAAAAGGCAGATGCGTCAGGATGGCGTGTCTGCCTTTTTGTGCAATTATAGTCAGATTGCAAGCGAAAAAGATGCGGATTTGATTGCAATTTGCAAACAAAAATAAGTGTTTACTTTTATTCATACAATATGATATAATAGAAACAGAACAGGGGGATGATTTTTCCTGTTCTATATTTTGAAATGCAGGAGGAAAGCATATGTGGGAATGTCCAAATTGTCATGAAGAAAATCCGGGGGAGGAGATGCGTTGCTTGAAATGCAATAGTCCCAGACCTTTGGAAAATACCTTTGAATCATCCGATTCCAATTATTCTGGGAGAAGGAGCTTAGGTACTGTTCCGGGATGGATGCATGTAGTAAGTTTTTTGATTCCACCTATTGGATGGCTGTTAATGACGGGACTTGTGGCAAGAGATGATGATACAGCAGCTGGAAAGGTATGCTTTACATCAATTATTTCTATTATAATCTATGTGGTTGTGATTGCTTTAGTTATAATGAACACATGACTTTTGCATCGATATACAGGAGGAAAAATTGTATGAAACAAAGTTTTTTTAAGAAGAAAATTGCGGTATCTCTTTCGCTGCTAATGGCGATTTGTGGTATGATGAGCGGATGCGGCAGCGAAAATGATACGCAGGAAGTCTCTGTGACTGAAACAGAAACAACAGAAGTAACGACAAAGGCAACAACAAAGGCAACAACAAAGGCAACAACGAAAGCAACAACAAAAGCAACAACAAAAGCAACAACAAAGGCAACAACAAAGGCAACAACAAAGGCAACAACAAAGGCAACGACAGAACCACCAACAGAACCGCCTACAGAGCCGCAAACCGAACCGCCGACAGAACCGCCAAAAAAAGTATCGGTTACTGTGCCTGCTTTACCGTGTACATATATTTGTGATGCCTATAATACATTTACATATACAATCAATGATATTACGTGTGAACCAAAAATATGGTCTGGTGAATTGTCATTGACTTTTTGTTTTGATGTTACTTTGGACGCCCAAACAGATGATAGGATGTATTCATCATATTATGATAAAGGCTATATTGAAGTTAATCTTTGCAATAGTAATGGCACAATTGTGGATAATAGTTTAATTGGATTCCCGAGTATGAGCGTAGGGCAGACAGCAGAAGAGGAGTATACTTTTTTTGATTTGGATCCAAATGAAAGTTACACATTGGTTTTTGTACAATAACATTTCAAAACAGCAGAATTCCATTTGATAAACATCGGCTACACCAAAAGAGAAGAGAATATTTCAATCGGCTTCTCAAACTTGACCAAGGTTTGATCACACAGGAAGAATATGAAGCAAAGCGCAAGGAATTGTTAAGTAAGATATAATTTTGATTTCTTGTAAGAGTTGCAAAACCACTTGACAATCCCATCAAAATCAGCTATACTATAAGAGAAGAGAGCACACCGATAGGCGGTCGCTCCCACGAGAAAAGTTAAAGAAATAACCGCTCACGTTGGCAAGCTGGGGCGGTTATTTCCTTTTATGACAATAATAAACCGTGAAAAACCGGCTTTCCCCGAAACAGGAGAAAGCCGGTTTTTCATATCCGAATTCGTTTATTGTACGCAAATCTTTCCGTCAATCATGACCAGCCACGGGTCGCACAGGAGATCCAGAGGATCCCCCCGGTACAGCTGCAGATCCGCGTCCATGCCAACGGCAATGCTGCCCACACGTTCCTCTACGCCGAGAATTTCCGCAGCACCGGCGGTAATGGCATAGATGGCGTCCTCCCGGGACATGCCGCCTTTCACTGCAAGCGCCGCCGTGGTAGACAGATACTGGATGGGTATCACCGGGTGATCTGTGCACAGTGCAACTTTGACACCAGCATTATGCAGCAGCGCCGGGTTCTGGATGGTAAGCTTCTGCATTTCCGGCTTGCAGCGGTCGCAGAGGGTTGGCCCGGCAATGACAGGCACCTGTTCCTCCGCCAGAATATCTGCGATCTCATAGCCCTCCGTGCCGTGCACAATGACATAATCCAGATGGAATTCCTTTGCAATGCGGATGGCTGTGCAGATATCATCCGCCCGGTGGCAGTGAAAATGGGCTTTCACATCCCGTTCCAATACAGGCAGCAATGCCTCGGATTTGGCATCATAGTCCGGCATATGCTCGTCCGGATCATCCTCCGCCATGTCGATTTCCTGCTGATATCGCTGTGCTTTGGACAGCCCCTCCCGGATCATCGCCGCTGTTGCCATACGTGTAATAGGCGTTTCGTCCCGGTCATTGTAGACACTCTTGGGATTCTCTCCCAGGGCAAACTTCATGCCTGTGCCAATCAGCATCCGGTCTGCCATACGCCCGGCTGTCTTGAGAATTGCCATCGTGCCGCCGCAGGTGTTAGCACTGCCCGGGGAAGTCATAACTGTGGTCACGCCAGCAGCACGTGCCTCCTCAAAGCAGCGATCCAGAGGATTCACGCCGTCAATGACACGCAGATGGGGCGTAAAGGGGTCGGTGGCTTCGTTGCAGTCATCTCCCTCAAAGGCAATGCCGTTTTCGATAATACCCAGATGGGTGTGGGCGTCAATAAAGCCCGGCAGTAATATAGAGCCGCCGGCGTCAATGTCTTCCGGAGCAATGTGTTCCGGCGTGCCGGATGATACTTCTGTGATTTTGCCGTTTTCCACGGAGACATAGCCGTTTTCAATGATGCCGGCTGCGGTCTGCGTATGTATGGCTGCGTTCCAGATCTTCATGGAGATACCTCTTTCTTTTCAATATCCATATAGAGTACAAACGGAAATAGCCGCCCCACTTCCACATAAGGCGACTACTTCGTTAGAATCCTTTTACATTGGGAGCGACCGTCTTACCGGTATGCTCTTCTTTTTTATTATAGCAGATTTCATGGGTTGTGTCAAGTGATTTTCGCCGGGGAACCAGGGCAATTTCATGAGTTAAGAGAATGTGAACAAAGCCAGGAATCGACAATATG
>JBJFHO010000017.1:0-4653 GCA_051893675.1 Ruminococcus sp.
TGGACAGGTCAATGCCCTCAGTCTTCTTGAACTCGTCAACCATCCAGTTGATGATTCTCTGGTCGAAGTCGTCGCCGCCCAGACGGTTGTTACCAGCTGTTGCCAGTACCTGCTGTACGCCATCGCCCATTTCAATAATGGAGACATCAAAAGTACCGCCGCCCAGGTCATAGACCATAACACGCTGTTCCTCTTCCTTATCAATACCATAAGAAAGTGCAGCTGCGGTCGGCTCATTGATGATACGCTTTACTGTCAGACCTGCGATCTGACCTGCATCCTTGGTTGCCTGACGCTGTGCATCGGTGAAGTATGCCGGTACAGTGATAACAGCTTCTGTCACCGGCTGACCCAGATAAGCCTCTGCATCGGTTTTCAGTTTTTGCAGAATCATTGCGGAAATTTCCTGGGGTGTATACTTCTTGCCGTCAATGTCAACCTTGTAGTCGCTGCCCATGTGGCGCTTGATAGAAGAAATCGTGCGCTCCGGATTTGCAATTGCCTGGCGCTTTGCTGTCTGACCAACCAGACGCTCGCCGGTCTTGGAGAAGCCCACAACAGACGGTGTTGTTCTCGCACCCTCTGCGTTTGCAATGACAACAGCCTGACCGCCTTCCATAACTGCGACGCAGGAGTTTGTGGTTCCCAGGTCAATACCAATAATTTTTCCCATAGTAATCTCTTCCTTTCTGCATTTCCCGCTTTGGCGGGGACATATCAAAAATAGATGAAAATAATTTATGTCAACTGTCCTTTCGGGCAGGAGTTTTTATACTCGCTATAGGCGAAGCGCTTCACGGAGTGCCAGAAGTTCATCCGGCGTTGCTACGTGTCCGTCATCATACCACAAGTGCAAACTGTAGTATGTGTTGAAGTCACCAGTCAGACCATGCAGAACATACTCTTCCTCTATGACATCCGATTCCAGCGGCAGGATGCGTTCGATATAATAACCCGTTGTCTGTTCGACGATTTCCGACTGACTCAAAGATGTGTAATTCTGATTATCATCAATCTTTTCCTGCACATCCGAATAGGTCTCATTGAACAGTACGCTGATCTGTATCGTTCGTTCTCCATCGGGATCATGGAATGAATACGAATAAAATCCCGTATCCAACGTGATGGGATTCCATTCCCAGGTGCTCGTCACGCTTTCCGGCGGTATATACATGGTCAGCTCCGGATGCTGTTCTGCCATAGCTGCAGCAAATGCATCATACGTGGCATATTCCACCGAAGTAATCACCTCTTCATAGACGGACTCCTCTGCAATGGTCTCCGCCGTGGTTTCCACCGTAGTTTCGATCGTCGTCTCTGCCGAAGAGGTATCCCCCGCAGTCTGTTCCACCTTTCCGGAATCACATCCCGTCATCCATGCCATGGTCAGGAGCATTGCCGCTGTCATGAGCGATGCTGTATGTTTTTTCAAGAGTACCCTCCTGACTAAACAGAGACGGCAACCATTGCCGGACGAACCAGCCGGTCGCCCAGCATGTAACCCTTCTGGAACACCTCGCAGACCTTATCGCTTTCATAGTCGCTGTCGTCTACCTGCTTGATGGCATTGTGTACATTGGGATCGAATGTCTCGCCCAGTGCAGCGATTTCCGTCACGCCCAGCTTTTCGAATGCCTTCTGAATCTGGGTAAAGGTCAACTCCACACCTTTTTTATAATTCTCATCGGTACAGGGAGCCTCCAGCGCACGTTCAAAAGTATCCATGACGCCCAGCAGTTCCTTGATGCAATCCATCTTGGCATCGCCGTAGATCTTTTTCTTCTCTTCGGTGGTACGGTTCCGGTAGTTCTGATACTCCGCCATGAGCCGCAGGTACTGGTCTTTCTGATCTGCCAGCTCTGCCTCTTTCTTTTCCAGGGCATCTTTCAGATCTTTTTTCTTCTTCTTTTTGTCTTCCTTGGTTTCCTTTTCCGGTTCCTCCGCTGCCTTTTCAGCAGTTTCCGGCTCCGGTGCAGCTTCTGCTTCCGGCGCTGCTTCTGTTTCCGGCGCAGTCTCCTCTGCGGTATTTTCCTGTTTCAGATCGTCCTTTTCGTTTTCCATCAAAAGCACATCCTTTCCTCTACGATTGATCCGGCAGATCCGGCTTCTGTTCGAGACTGAGCTCTCCTGGTTCCTCTTCTGAGATCAGATGAGAGATCTTCTCGGTGAAATATTCAATATATGGAATGATCTTGGCGTAATTCAGCCGCACCGGACCAATAACGCCAAGGGAACCGGCAGTGTGATCGCCTTTCTGGTACTTGGACACGATCATGCTGGAATTACCGATAACAAAATCGTTGCCCTCTTCACCGAACACAACCTTGATGCCCTGGAAGGAATCATCCAGCAATCCGGACAGATCCTGCTTGTGCATCATGAACTGTGCCACTTCGGCTTTGTCCAGATCTTCACAGGAGAACAGGTTCTGTTCACCTGTGACGTACAGCTCATTTTTTTGCAGATCCCTGGACATTTCACAGATGCCCTGCACCAATGGGCTCAGCGTCATCATATAGGTGCCCATAGCAGTGACCATCTGCTCCATCTTTTCATCCGACAGATCTGAAACGGAAACGCCCTCCAGATTTTCCTCCATGAAGTGTTTGAAGAAATCCATGTGCTCATGGGTCAGATCAAACTGGAGCCGACAGGCACGGTTCTTGATCTTGCCGTCGGATGTGATCAGGAGCACCACATACATCCGCTTTCCGGTGGGGATTACATCCACCTTTGTAATAACGGAATATTTCGGTGCAAAATTGGAGACCACTGTGGCGCACTGGGTGATCTGGGAAAGTGCCGTAGTTGCACTCTGCAGGATCAGATCTTCCGTCAGCTGGGATTCATCCCCCAGCATTTCGTCCAGCCGTTCCCGCTCTTCCTCGGGAAGGGTGCTGCTGGCGCCGATCTCCTCAATATACATGCGATAACCACTGAATGTGGGCACACGCCCTGCCGACGTATGGGGCTGTTCCAGATAGCCCAGTTCTTCCAAAACTGCCATGTCATTGCGGACCGTTGCAGCGGACACGTGTATGTCCGGCAGCTGTGAAATGGTCTTGGAACCCACCGGCTCACCGGTACGAATATATAAATCAACTACCGCCGATAAAATCCGACGTTTCCGAGCATCCACACTGACCATCCTTTCTGGCAGATTCACTTTTCAAGTGTTAGCACTCAATCTCTCTGAGTGCTAACACTAATTTACCACGATTTCAGTCAATTGTCAAGGGCGTTTTTTTATTTTCGTGATATTTTACAATTCATTCATGAATTGAAGCGCTGTTTTTATCTATTTTTATCTATTTTCTATCCTGCGGCAGAATATTAGTCAACCAAAATTAATATAATATCAGGTTGACATTTCCTATGTTCTATGATATAATCATATCTGTCAACCGCTAGCACTCTTTTTCGCGGTGACAAATGAGAAAAGGAGTTATATCTTATGAAACAGCAAACACAAACCACAATCCCGACAGAAACAGGTGCATCTGCTGTCCGGAATCAGCATGAGAAAATCGTTGCCATGGTGCAGATCGCACTTTTTGCCGCCATTATGGCAGTCTGCTCCTGGATTCAGATTCCCATGACCGTTCCCTTTACGTTGCAGACCTTTGCCGTTTTCTGTGCGCTGGGCACACTGGGTGGAAAATCCGGCACCATTTCCGTGCTGGTATATATTGTCCTGGGTGCAGTAGGTGTCCCTGTCTTTGCCGGTTTTTCCGGCGGTGTGGGCGTACTGCTGGGCACTACGGGCGGTTACATTATAGGATTCCTGTTCACAGCGCTGTTATACTGGGCAATCACTCACTTTTTCGGTGAGAAGCTGCTGGTAATGATCATTGCCATGGTGCTGGGGCTGCTTGTATGCTATGCTTTCGGCACGGCATGGTTCATGATCGTCTATGCCAATGCCAATGGTGCTGTGGGACTGATTACAGCACTGGGATGGTGCGTATTCCCCTTTATTATTCCCGATCTGGTGAAGATCGCCCTTGCCATCCTCATTGCAAAGCGCATCCCGAAGCGCTTCGTTCATCGTGTATAAGCTGCGTCCCCACCACGGGCTATGCACAGCGTTTTTCTGCGGACACGGCTACAGCGAAGCATTTACGGCAAATATGGCGGAAAAAATCGCACTGTTTGACCGGGAAAATCCCATGCTCTCCCTGACCGTAGGTGCTGACTGCATTTGCGAAGCCTGTCCCCACAATTTTCCCCAGGGATGCGATGCCGCCGAAAAAGTTGCCGGATATGATCACGCTGTACTGCGGCTGTGCGGACTGGCGGAGGAAGACGTGCTGCGCTGGAGTGACTTCCGGCAGTTGGTGGAAACATGTATACTCTCTCAGGGCAGATTGGCGCAGATCTGCGGCGATTGCAGTTGGTTTTCCATTTGTGAGGGACAGTGTCAGACAGTGTGGGACATTTCCAACGGAACAATGAATAATAACCAATGATAATCCATAAGGACACGGAACGCTGTGTCCCTACAGAGAACGATATGTGGAAATGCGGGCGAACAATGTTCGCCCTTACTATACTGTCACATCCAAAAATGTATCCTACCCGCTTTCAAAAAGGTTGCACAGGCTGCTGGTCCAGCTGAGCACAGCTGGCTCGCCATCTTTAGGGCGAGTCTGC
>JBJFHO010000018.1:0-4598 GCA_051893675.1 Ruminococcus sp.
CTTCGGTGATCTTATCCCGCCAGCTTTGTTCCAACAGTGTCTGATAGTCTTTCCAACCGCAGAAAATGTCCATAGGCTTTTCCGGTACGCCAAAGGAAAGATGCAGATCGCCAATGGTAAATAACCGCATGGTCACCTCGTTCAGGACAGGTGCAGCTCGCTGAGTACGAACTGCTGCATCTCCGACTTGTCGATGCTGCCTGTGAAACGGCGGGGCTTTGTTTTCAGCGCTGCCAGCGACTGGGGAATTTCCAGAGAAGATGCCTCGTGAAGCAATTCCACCATATCATATTCGTCAGTGCTGTCAGCAGGCTTTTTGCCCAGTGCATCCAGCACGCTTGCGCTGAACTTGAAGGGGCTTGCTGTAGATGCAATGAGTGTCTTTGTGATATCGCCGGTTTCCTTACGGTAATCCTGATATACCTTTACAGCTACTGCGGTATGGGTATCGCAGGTATAACCATACTTCTGGTAGATGTCATGGATGGTTGCCTTTGTGGCATCGTCATCGCAGAATCCGCCATAGAACAGTTCGGACAGCTTTGCCTTTACTGCATCTGAAACCTCATACTTACCGGTCTCAGCCAATGCAGTGAACCACTGCCGGATCTGAGCGTCATCCTCACCTGTCAGCAGATAAAGCAAACGCTCCAGATTGCTGGAAATGAGAATATCCATAGACGGCGAAGTTGTTGCATAGAACTGACGATTGCGGTCATAAACACCGGTACGGATAAAGTCTGTAAGCACCTTGTTGATGTTCGAAGCGCAGATCAGCTTTCCGAGGGGCACGCCCATCATCTTTGCATAATAAGCTGCCAGAATATTGCCGAAGTTACCTGTAGGTACAACGACATTCAGGGGATCGCCATAGGCAATCTCGCCCGATTCTGCCAGGGAAACATAGGACGAAACATAGTACACGATCTGCGGCACCAGCCGTCCCCAGTTGATGGAATTGGCGCTGGAGAATGTCATACCGCCCTTTTCCAGAGCAGCAAGTACTTCGTGATCGGTAAAGATCTTCTTAACGCCGCTCTGACAATCGTCAAAATTGCCCTTTACAGCGCAGACAGTCACATTTTCGCCTTCCTGAGTCACCATCTGGCGCTTCTGCATATCGCTGACGCCTTCCTCCGGATAGAACACCATGATCTCCGTGCCGGGCACATCCTTAAAGCCCTCCAGTGCTGCCTTTCCAGTATCGCCGGAAGTTGCCACCAGAATAACGACTTTTTTGTCCATATGAAGTTTCTTGACCGCAGTAGTCAGAAAATACGGCAGGATCTGCAGCGCCATATCCTTGAAAGCGCAGGTCGGACCATGCCACAGCTCCAGCATGTATGTTCCCTCAAACAGATGGGCGATTTCTGCAATGTTTTCCGTCTCAAACGCCTTTGTGGTATAAGCGCTCTCAGTGCAATAGCGAAGCTCAGCTTCTGTGAAATCCGTCAGATACTTGGAAAACACATATGCCGCACGCTGTGCATACGTCATAGGAGCGAGCGACTTCAGCTCGTCCATGGAGAGTGCCGGAATAGATTCCGGTACAAACAGACCGCCTTCTTCTGAAATTCCCTTAGCAATTGCAGCCGCGCTTTCCACACGGATGCTGCTGTCTCTGGTGCTCTTGTAAAACACTGTTACCACCCTTTTCCCGGCAGAAATCCTGCCTAAAATATAAAATCACTGCCCGTCGTATCAAATGCATTTTCCAGATAATCCACCGAAAGGATCCGCTTTCCCTGCATCACAACGCAGGCAATATCGAACCTCGGCTGCAGCTGTGTGGGATGTTCTGCACACCAGACAGCTGCAGTCTGGATCAGACGAGCCTGTTTTTTCTCCGTCACTGCATCATAGCCGGAGGAAAGACTCCCCGGCTTCCGGGTCTTTACCTCCACAAAAGCAAGGTATTCCCCGTTTTCTGCAATAATATCAATTTCGCCGCCACGAATGCAGAAGTTCTGCTGCACCACCACATACCCATGAGTACGCAGCCAGCTGCAGACTGCTGCTTCACCCCGACGACCGATCTCAGTTGTTTTCATATAACTTTCTTAAAAAGCTGGGACGATGCGCCGGACAAGGACCATACTGCAAGATTGCCTCACAGTGTGCCTTTGTGCCGTATCCCTTGTGCTTTGCAAATCCATACTGGGGATACTGCGCATCCAGTTCACGCAGCATCCTATCCCTGGAAACCTTTGCCAGAATAGATGCAGCTGCAATAGACGCTGAGGTCGCATCACCTTTGACCACCGTTTCCGCCGGCACAGTCAGTTCCGGCAGGCGGTTCCCATCCACCAGTACCAGTCCTGGCACAGCAGACAATCCGGCTACAGCACGCTGCATCGCAAGCATGGTTGCACCGAGAATGTTCCGCGCTTCGATTTCCTCCACCGTTGCAAACGCAACGCAATATGCCAGGCATGCATCTGTTACTAAATCAAAGAGAGACTCCCGCTTTTTTTCAGTCATTTTTTTGCTGTCATTGAGTCCAGGGATCAGCGGTTTCTCAGGGTCAAGAATTACCGCAGCTGCATAAACATCTCCAGCGAGAGGCCCTCTGCCGGCTTCATCCACGCCGCACAGCAACAGTCCGCCGGCGGATTTTTCGGCATCCCAGGCATATAATTCCTCTGTTGTCTTTTTCGGCGCAGGCTTTGCCATATTCACGCCTCCTGTTCCGGCAGTTCCAGGGTAATTCGTCCCAGCTTGCCGCTCCGGAATTCATCCAACAGCGTGATGGCTGCCCGTTCTGTATTGACTTCACCGCCGGAAATAAGCATGCCACGTTTTCTGCCCAGCAATTCCAGCATTGCAAAACCGTCCGATGCAATCTCGTTCAGTTCTGTCATGCGATAGCGCTGTTCCAGAGCTTTGGGATAGGATGCCGCCAGCTTTTGCAGCAGCAGTCCGGCAAGTGCTTCCAGATCCATGATGTCATCATTGATAGCACCTGTAAACGCAAGCTTCTGCGCCACGCTCTGGTCATCGAATTTCGGCCAGAGTACACCGGGCATGTCCAGCAATTCCATGTTACTGCCGATCTTCACCCATTGTTTGGTACGGGTCACGCCGGGACGATCCTCCACCTTTGCACGTTTTGACTGTGCCATGCGATTGATGAAAGAAGACTTCCCCACATTTGGAATACCCACCACCATCAGACGGATGGGTGCGCCGACCATGCCATGGGCTTCCCTTTTTGCAAGGAGATCCGGCAGCAGCTGTTCCCGGACAGCAGGTGCAAATCCGGACACACCTTTTCCACTGCGGCAATCCATGCTCAGCGCCACGTAGCCTTGTTTCCGGTACGCTGCGATCCAGCGTGAAGTTGCCGCTGCATCTGCCATATCCGCCTTATTGAGCAGCAGTAAGCGAGGCTTTGAGCCTACCATCCGATCCATTTCTGGATTGCGGCTGCTCTGGGGGATCCGTGCATCCAGTATCTCCACCACGGCATCCACAAGGGACAGATTTGCTGCGATCATACGCCTTGTCTTTGTCATATGTCCCGGAAACCACTGGATATTTCGCATGACTTCTTCTGCCATAATTTCCTCCGATTTTCAGTTGTCTGGAATCATCTCAGAAGCGGATCACTCCATATTGCCATAGATTCCGCCGAAGCCCTCCGGAGAGATCCGGAATACTGCCTTGCCGAGAATCGCATCTCTGGGGACAAAACCCACATATTTTGATCGACTGTCCGTCGAGTTATTGCGGTTGTCACCCATGACAAAATAGTATCCCTCGGGCACTGTGACGGGATAGGAATCAAAGCCATCCTCCGGTGTAAATGTCAGTTCTTTAATATATGGTTCATCAAGAACTTCGCCGTCAACTGTAACGGTACCGGTATAAAAATCAATATCCACTTTCTGTCCGCCGGTTGCAATGACACGCTTAATGAGACGCTTTTCCTGAGGCAGACCATTGCCCTCCACCAGTGTGCCGTTCTCATCGAATATATAGGAATGCGAATTGTCTACGATGACAATATCGCCGCATTCCGGCGTATAGAAGAAGTCCGACATGAGAAGCCGATCGCCGTTCTGAAGGGTCTCATTCATGGAATCGCCTTCAACCGTCACCGGACGTATCACATAGGCAAACAGCATGACCACGACGAAAATCGAGACAAAAACCGTTTCAAAGACTTCTGCCAGATCGCTCAGGAATGATCCTTTTTTCGGCTCCTGTTCCTGTTCTAACTCCTGATGTTCCATTGTCTGCTGTTCCATATCATCGCTCTCCATTCCTTAGACCTTGTGTTCATTAGGCAATCCGCCGATAATAAAAAAAGGACAATACTGTCCCCTTTTTACTGCCGTCAGGCAGGCGTCATGAAGCAAAAACGACTTGCGCACGAATCCCGCCTGTCTTTGCCTTGTGCAATTGCCTTGCAGGGCATGCTGCTTATGTGAGCCTTGTTTTGTATCTTTTCCCACGCATCTTTTTTGGTGAGTTTTGTCGCTTTCTGCGTTGAAAATTCTTGCCGGGCGAAAGCCGAAGCCCAATGGAAATGGCTTCGGCACAACTGCCGTAAACATGGCAGCCGAGCCCGCCTGCGAATTTTCGCCTTGAAATCA
>JBJFHO010000019.1:0-4562 GCA_051893675.1 Ruminococcus sp.
GGGCTTGCTCCTGCCGTTCTCGAAGAACCTACAAGGAACCCATTGTAGGGGCGAACTGCGTTCGCCCGTTGGGAAACCTCTGGAAATTTGCGGGCGAACAAAGTTCGCCCCTACAGTTGCTTCGCAATCGAATATAAATGTAAAGGAACCCGCTGTACGGTGTTCTGTAACCAAAAAGGAGAAAAAACCATGCCTCGATTTTTTTTAGAAGAACTGGACGAATCCGATGTCGTCATCACAGGCCCTGACGCCCGACACATCGGGCTTTCCCTGCGGATGCGTGTGGGGGATATGCTGACGGTCTGCGCCTATGGACGGGATTACAACTGCCGTATCCGTTCCATTACGCCGGAGGAGGTGCATCTGGAGGTGTGCTCCTATACCGTCTGTGCAGCAGAACCGACCGTATCCGTGACCTTGTACCAGGCAATGCCAAAGGGGGACAAGCTGGAGCAGATCATCCAGAAAGCCGTAGAACTGGGTGCAGTACGCATTGTACCGGTGCTCACACGACGATGCATTTCCCGTCCGAAGCCGGCGGAATTTACAAAGAAGCTGTCCCGTCTGCGAAAAATATCTGAATCCGCCGCAAAACAGGCAGGACGTGGTATACTCCCGGAGATCGCACCTATGTTATCCTTCGGTGAAGCCTGTCAGGAAATCCAGAAGGCGGACAAGGCAATTCTATTGTACGAAGGCGGCGGCGTGCGCTTTTCGGAGGTGGATTTGCAGGAATGCCGCAATATCGCCCTGATCGTGGGGAGTGAGGGGGGCTTTGACCCGGAGGAAGCCCGGAAATTACAGGAACAAGGGGCAGTGCCGGTGTGGCTGGGGGAACGTATCCTCCGCTGCGAAACAGCACCTCTGGCAGCAATTTCCATCCTCATGCACCTGACGGGGAATTTGTGATGGAAAACCCTTCGTGATAAATTTAAAAAAAGACTTGCAACTGTGAAAAAAATATGGTATAATGTTTTTATCTGTTGTTCTGACCGTCCAGGGGGAACGGCGGAACACCTTTTTGACGGTATTTTGAGAAAAATACCCCATTCTATTTCAGATACCGCCGTATGGTATCGGTTTTTTAAGGAGGAATTTCATGGCAACTACCAAGACAAAAGCCGCCGCTGCCCTGCCTGCAAAGCGCAGTATCAGCGTCGGCGGCATTCTGACCGGTCTGAAAAACTGGATTGTCCGGAACCGGGTCTATCTCATTGCATTTGCAATACCCGCTGCCCTGACCTATCTGGCGTATGCGCTTTTCGGACTGTATCCCTTCGGCGAAGAGTCGGTGCTCTGTCTCGACCTGAACGGTCAGTACGTCTACTACTTCGAAGCACTGCGTGACGCATTCTGGGGAGACGGCAGTATTTTCTACAACTGGTCACGAAACCTTTCCGGTGAGTTCATGGGTATTATCGGCTATTACCTCGCCAGTCCCTTTACGCTCATTGTATTGCTGCTGCCAGAAAAATTCATGCTGAGCAGCCTGCTGATCATGCAGCTGTGCAAGCTGGGCGCCGCAGGTGTTACCTTTAACTATTTCCTGCAGAAGCGCCGGGGTGTACAGCCCTATCCGTCCCTGCTGTTCTCCACTATGTATGCTATGATGGCGTATGCGGTGATTCAGCTCATCGACCCCATGTGGCTGGACGGTCTGGTGTTCCTGCCCCTCATTATGCTGGGTATTGAATACCTGGTGGACGACGGCAGACGGCTGCACTATATCATTCCCCTGGCGATCATGTGTGTGGCAAACTTCTACATCGGCTATATGATCTGCTTCTTCGTCATCCTCTATTTCCTGTTCTATCTGTTCCTGGGTTCCGACAAGAAGCGCAAGGCATATGATTATTTCACCGTCATTGTACGGATCGCTTATTCATCCATCATTGCACTGGCATGCGCTGCCTTTATGCTCCTGCCGGTGTACAATGCACTGAAGCTGGGTAAATTCGAGTTCACGGATCCGGACTACAGCTTCCGGTTCCAGTCCTTCCCGCTGAGCAAGAGCCTTCTGGAAAGTGCACAGGATTCGCCCCTGCTGGTACTCCTGTGCGACTTGCTGGATATGCTGCCCCAGCTGCTGCCGGCACAGTATGACTCGGTCAACGTCCAGGGGAAACCGGAGATCTACTGCGGTCTGCTGACTGTGGTGCTCCTGCCTTTGTTCTATCTGAACAAGAATATCAGCCGGAAGAAAAAGGTCGGCTATTCTGCACTGATCTTCGTCATGGTGATGTGCATGCTCATTACACCTGTGGACATGATGTGGCACGGCGGACAGGTGCCGAACTGGCTGCCCTTCCGTTATTCCTTCCTGCTGTCCTTCGTATTCCTGACCATGGCGGCATCGGCGTTTGCCAATCTGGAGGGCATCAAGAAAAAGCATCTTCTGGGGACTGCCATTGGTCTGATCATCTTCATTGCCGTAGTTGCCGGTATGAAGTTTGAACAGATGGCAAAGGGCGCTGTCTGGATCTCTGCGGCAATTATGGGTATCTATCTCATTCTGCTGTACTTCATGACAGGCGGAAAGATCACCCAGGGCAAGCGTGGCGTCAGCATTGCACTGACCACCATGATGCTCTGTATGGTAGGCGGTGAGGCAGTCTACAACGCAGTGGATTCCATGAAGGATATTGACGAGGAAGTGGCATACTCCACCAGAAAGTCCTATCAGAATTACATGGAGAACGGACGTGCCGCAACGGATATGCTGGAGGAAAAGGATGACGGCTTCTACCGTGCAGAAAAGACCTTCTTCCGCTGTGTCAACGACAACGCAGGCTTTGGTCTGAATGGTATCTCCCACTCCAGCTCTGTCATGAATACCCGTATCATCAACTTCATTGAGACATTGGGATATTGCATGCACAGCTACTACACACGCTATGACGGCAATACGGAAGTGGCAGACTCTCTCCTGGGTATCAAGTATGTCCTGGATCGTGGGGACAGCAATGACCAGAAGCGCCGCCTGAATCCGGCATATGAGGCAAGATGGGCATATGACTATACCAATGAAAACGGTACGGATAAGACCATTACTGCCTATGAAAATACCAACGCCCTTTCCATCGGATATATGGTGGACAGCGATGTGACAAAGATCGACCATCTGGGCAATGACAATCCCTTCAACAGCCAGAATATCTTCATGAGTACCCTGAGCGGCAATACCACATTTGATGATGCCGGTCAGTTTGAGTCCTGGACACAGTACTACACACCTCTGAATCTGGCAGAGAATCCCATTGTCAGCGATGCCATTACCACAAGTCCTTACGGCGAACAGACCAAGTACGATGTCACCGGTGACGGCGACCCCACTGTGGATTTCCACCTGGTGGCTGAGTCGGAGGAGCCCATCTACATCTACTTCAAGACCGAGTTCCAGAAGGAAGTCAACCTCTGGATGTCCACATGGGATGAGGAAGAGTGGAGCGAAAACGAAGCTGCATGGAAGGAAAACAATTCCGGCGAATTTACATGGGTGGATGCAGACGGCTATGCCAAGGACAACGGCGGATTTGAATCCATGGGACAGTACTTCGAGGGCGATAACTACATTGCACTGCGTCTGGGTACATTCGAACCGGGTACAAAGATCACTCTGCGAATGACTGTTGCCAATTCGGAGAAGTTCACCATCGTCAAGAACTTCCTGTTCTACACCTATCACCCGGATGTATTCCAGGAGGATATCGACAAGCTGAAACAGAATCAGTGGCAGATCGACACGGAGAAGAGCAATGACCGGAAGCTGGTTGGCACCATTACTGCCGAAGAAGGTCAGCTTATGATGACTACGATCCCCGATCAGCCGGGCTGGACTGTCAAGGTGGACGGCAAGAAGGTAGACCAGCTGGTGATCGTTGATGCACTCATCGGCGTAGAGCTGGAGCCGGGTACCCACACGGTAACAATGACCTACACACCGCCGGGGTGGTGGATTGGTATCGGACTGCTGGGCGGCGGACTGGTGCTCATTGTACTGTTCTGGTTTGGTGACCGGAAACGCTATGCGGCAATGCTGGTGGAACTGGAAGCCGAAAAGGAACGGGAACGGCAGCAGGCGAAAAAGCGTGCAAAGCTGAAGTCCAAGCCTTCCGATGAGGAATCACCGGAAAAGCTGCTGGAAAAGCTGGAGGCACTGCATCAGCAGGGTATCCTGACGGATGCGGAATTCGAAGCGAAAAAGGCGGCAATTCAAAAGAAAAAGAATGAGACGTAATCACTGCGTTTCATGGTGAAATAACGGCGCTGTGCCTTGTGGAAGTTCCACGGGTACAGCGCCGTTTTTATTTGACTGGATGGGATTGCTGCAATAAAGTTGGCGGTATTCTGTAAATCAAGAACATCACCTACCCATCTTCAAAAAGGTTGCACAAGCCGCTGGTCCAGCTGAGCACAGCTGGCGAGGTCCAGGGCGAGTAGCCCTGGCAGGGTCCAGGGACAGCGTCCCTGGTCGCTGTCCGCAGACAGCGAAACACCCCGGCGCATACTTTTGCGCCGCGGAGGGGGTGGTGAGAAAAAGCGACAGCTTTTTCGAGGCGGGG
>JBJFHO010000020.1:0-4562 GCA_051893675.1 Ruminococcus sp.
GGATCAAAAAACTTCATTGCCGCCTGCGGCGCTAAGGATTGTGAGGATACACTCTTTTTTGTGTATTGCTGTTCAAATCCAAAATCAAATCTCACGAAACAAGAAACCGCTCCGCCGCATCCAACGCCTTACAATTCAGCGCATAGAACTGAGGCTTTCCGGTTTTCTGTACAGCATCCTTGATATCCTCAAGAGAAAAGGGCAGACAGCCGCTTCGTACAGCAGCGCCCAGCATGACCATATTCAACACCTTGGGCGAACCGATCTCCCGGCAAGCCTTGTCGCCGTCCAGGATCACCAGATGCTTGACGTGGGCTTTCAGATAGGCAACCATTTCCGTGCCGTCATAAGTATCACCGCCCAGTGCCGCCGTTACCGGCAGGATGGGGTGGGAATTCAGGATCACAGTGCCCTCGTGCTTCAGATAGGGCAGCATGCGGACAGTCTCCGCCGGCTCAAAGCCGATCATGAGATCTGCCGTACCCTCGGGGAACATGGGGCAGTAGAGTTCCTCACCTGTGCGCAGGAAACTGAATACACTGCCGCCCTTTTGTGCCATACCAATGGTCTCGGCACTCATGACGGGGATATTTTTTGCCATAGAAGCGGCGGCAATGAGCTTGGAAGTCAGGACAATCCCCTGACCGCCTACACCGCAGAGGAGAATATTCTTATGCATGACAGTCACCTCCGATGGCATTTACAGGACATACCTGCGTGCAGACGCCGCAGCCAGTGCACAGTGCCTGTTCGATCTGTACCTTGCCCTGCTGCAGAATAATTCCCGGACAGCCCAGGGTGCGGATACATTTCTTGCACTGGATACACTTGTTCTCGTCCACCGTCATAGGCGCAGCAGGCTTGATGAGCACGGCGCAGGGGGACTGGAAAATAATCGCCTTAACGCCGTCCTGCAATGCCACACGCTTTACGCAGTCGATGGCTTCGGACAGATGCAGGGGATTGACAGTTTCCACCGTCTTTACGCCGATACCCCGGAGTACTGCCTCCATGTTGACCTTTTCCACAACCTCGCCCATCATGGTGCGTCCTGTGCCGGGATGGGGCTGGTGTCCTGTCATGGCTGTGGTGGAATTATCCAGAATGACCAGCGTCATATTTGCCTGGTTGTATACGGCATTGACTACGCCGGTAATGGCAGATGCGAAAAAGGTGGAATCGCCCACAAAAGCGAAGCATGTGATATCCGGTTCGATCTTCCCGATACCCTGTGTCATATTCACCCCGGCACCCATGCAGAGACAGGTGTCTACCATATCCAGAGGCATGGCGTTCCCCAACGTGTAGCAGCCGATATCACCGCAGAATACGGTCTTTTTGCCTTTCATCGCCTCTTTTACCGCAAAGAAAGAGGCTCTGTGAGGACATCCGGCACAGAGTACCGGCGGACGGACAGGCAGCTGGGGCGGTGCATCCATTGCAGCCGCTTCGGGCTGTTCCCATCCCAGAAAATCGGCGAGATTCCTGGTAACACTGCCGCAGCTGTTCTCTCCGGCAGGCTGTACATCCTGCGTCAGCTTGCCCCGGATCCGGGTGGGCAGATGGTACTTGCCGCAGAGATAAGTCAGTTCCCGTTCGATGACCGGATCCAGCTCCTCAATACATAGTACCTCGTCCAGTCCCTCCAGAAATGCCAGAGCTGCCTTTTCCGGAAAGGGGAAAGGTGTGGCGACTTTGAATATTCTGGGGGATGCCTTGCCCCGGAGAGACTCCATGGTATAGGAATAGCTGATGCCATGGGTGGCGATACCCTTTCTGCATGCCGTATCAGCCGCCGGGATGATCTGGTTCCCGGCATAGGCGGAGAATACGTCAGACAGATCGGCGTTGCGCTGTTCGATATGGATATGACTGTTGTAGGAAAGCTTCGGGAAAATGACCCACTTGGAGGAATCCTTCACGAAGCCCTCCGGTGAATTGTTCAGATATTCTGCCGGGTCCTTGACCTGAATGGAAGCGTAGCCATGACAAACTCTTGTGGTGGGACGGAAGAGCACCGGTGTGTGGTACTGCTCCGAGTAGGCGAAGGCGTCCTGAATCATATCATACGCCTCCTGTACGCCGGATGGGTCGAAGCAGGGCAGCTTGGAGAATGCGGCGAAATGGCGGGTATCCTGTTCCGTCTGGGAAGAAATGGGGCCGGGATCGTCGGCAACCAGAATGACCATGCCGCCCTTGACGCCGATATACGCCAGACTCATGAGAGGATCGGAGGCGACATTCAGCCCCACTTGTTTCATTGTCACCATGGTTCTTGCGCCGCAGTAGGATGCACCGGCAGCAAGCTCCAGGGCGGCTTTTTCGTTGACAGACCATTCCACATAGATACTGCCGGAATTGCGTTTCGCCGTGGTTTCCAGTACCTCAGTGGACGGCGTTCCGGGATAGCCGGATACCAGATTGAGTCCCGCCGCCATGGCACCCATGGCTATGGCAGCGTTGCCCATTAAAAATTCAGTGTGCATATTGTATTTCCTCTTTATTGATAAAGTGATATCAGTATCATTATAGACGAAATTCCCAGTGAAGTCAAGTCTTTCCACAAAATATGCACGGAATACGGGTAGGTATTTCCCATTTTGTAGGGACACGGCGTGCCGTGTCCTGATATCTCTTATATGTCAGCGTGCAGGGAATGTGCAGCGGAATCACCCCGCAAAATCCCCCAGAAGCACCTGAAATACCGCCTCTGCCAGAGCCTTGTGCCCTGTTTCATCCATATGCTCCCGGTCACTTTCCGATGGCACGGAGACATCGGATGCAGCGAGGAACAGGCAGCCCTCTTCCGCAGCAGTTCTGGCATATGCCGCTTTCAGTTCTCTGGACAGTGCCACAGATGCCTCATCGAATTCCGGGTCAAATCCGTCCTCGCCTACGCCGTGCGCCAGATGAATGGGTGAGATCATCAGGATACGGGAAATACCAGCAGCCTTGATCTGCTGTACCAGACGGCGCATGCCGCCGGCGATCTGTGCTGCCGTTGCATGAAAGTATGTTTTGCAGTCGTTGGTACCCAGCATCACCACGGCATATTCCGCCGGGGCATGGCTTTCCAGCAGGAATGGCAGTACATCCGCACCGCAGCGGTCGGGACGGGTACGGTCGGGGAATATGGTGGTGCGTCCGCAGAGCCCTTCCTCTGCAACACGGAATCCATGGGGACGGAGCTTCTGATCCAGAAGCCCTGTCCATCTTGTAGTATCATCAAAACGACTCTTGTCCCTGGGATTCAGCCCATAGGTGTTGGAATCGCCGAAGCAGAATACAGTTTTCATAACACGCCTCCTCGTTCCTTTCCGGATCTGTGATATGGCTATTATAACACAGTTTTTTCGCCGGTTCAAGACTGCTTTTCTCTTGGCAACGTAGAGATATTGCGTGGAAATACGGCGTGTTTTCGTGAATCTTTACAAACTTACAAAATATATCGGAATTATAGTTATTTCGGTATTGACAAATGGGATTTTTTGCTGTATAATAAATCATACTATGCCTATAGGAAATAGATGATATTAAATGATCACCCTTACCGTGATTTGACGTACAATCTTTGTGCGGTATTGCCCTAAACTTTTACTTTTGGCTTGAAAAGCAGATGCGTAGGGCGGGGACTTGCTCCCGCCGTTCCCGAACATAACAGAACCCCACTGTAGGGGCGGATATTATCCGCCCGATAACAAAAGTTGATTTCTTTGCAGATTATGTTTGTTTTGCCCATTTGCATTTGCATTTCCATAAATTCTATGTTATAATAAAACCATCAACAATGGAAAGGGGTGGCGCAATGCCGGACGAACTGCGCCGTGGCAGAAAATACCGGATGTATCTGCTGAATCTGGTCTTTCCCAATGTCTGTCCCTGCTGTGACAGTCCCATCTCCTGGGAAAAATATCTCTGCGATGCCTGCATTGCCGCCATTACCGGTCTGGCAGAGACATTCTGTCCCGTCTGCGGAAAGCCGCCAGAGTCCTGTCTCTGCGGCACTGGTCTGGCATATGATCGTACACTGGTAGTCACGGCATATGAGAAAACCGCCCGGCAGGGGATATTCTCCCTCAAGGACGCCAAAAGTCTGCAATTCGGCTGGTACTGCGGCGAGGTGCTGGGAAAGCGTATTCTGGCAGATGCCCGGCTGCGTACCTGCGACTGCATCGTTCCGGTACCCATGGCAAGATGGAAAAAGTGGCGGCGCTGCTGCAATCCGGCTGAGGTTATTGCAAAGGAACTTGCGGCAGTGACGGGAATCCCCATGCGGAAAGATCTTCTCCTGGACAGCGGCAGAGGTTCGGTGCAGCATATGCTTACGGCAGAACAGCGCCAGAAAAATACCTCTCAGTTTTCCGTCTGGCGAAAAGATCTCACAGGCTATCGGATCCTGCTGTGCGACGATGTTCTGACAACAGGCAGTACCCTGAACCGCTGTGCGGCACTGCTGAAATCCTGCGGTGCAGAAACAGTGACAGCTGTCGTAGCCACTTCCACCCGGTTCCAGAACGCTTCCGACATGACAACAGAAAACGCAATTGCAAAAGGCTGACATA
>JBJFHO010000021.1:0-4559 GCA_051893675.1 Ruminococcus sp.
CGAAAAGGCGCCGTGTATCGTCTTTATCGACGAGATCGACACCATCGGCAAAAAGCGTGACGGCGGACAGCTGGGCGGCAACGACGAACGGGAACAGACCCTGAACCAACTGCTCACAGAAATGGACGGCTTCGACGGTTCCAAGGGCGTTGTGATTCTCGCCGCCACCAACCGTCCGGAATCCCTGGATCCGGCATTACTGCGTCCGGGACGATTTGACCGGCGAATCCCCGTAGAGCTGCCCGATCTCCAGGGGCGCATTGATATTCTGAAAGTCCATGCGAAGAAGATCAAGATGGCTGGCAACGTAGACTTTTCCGCCATTGCCCGGACAGCTGCCGGCGCATCCGGTGCGGAGCTTGCGAATATCATCAACGAAGCTGCACTGCGTGCTGTACGGCTGGGCAGATCCTGTGCCACACAGGAAGATCTCATGGAGAGCGTGGAAGTTGTCATTGCCGGATATCAGAAGAAAAACCGGGTGCTTTCCAACAAGGAGAAGCTCACTGTTTCCTACCACGAGGTAGGACATGCTCTGGTTGCAGCATTGCAGTCCCAGTCTGCACCGGTACAGAAAATCACCATTATTCCCCGGACATCCGGCGCACTGGGATATACCATGCAGGTGGACGAGGGCGAGCATTTCCTCATGACGAAAACGGAAATGGAGAACAAGATCGCTACCCTTACCGGCGGACGTGCCGCAGAGGAATTGATATTCCACGAGATCACAACCGGCGCATCCAACGATATCGAACAGGCAACGAAGTTGGCACGCTCGATGGTAAGCCGCTTCGGTATGAGCGAAGAATTCGGTATGGTGGCAATGGAAACGGTACAGAGCCAGTATCTGGGCGGTGACGCAAGTCTCACCTGCTCCATGGAGACACAGACGAAGATCGACAAAAAGGTCACGGAGATCATCCAGACCCAGTACGACCGAGCCATGCAGATGCTCCAGTCGAATCAGGGCAAGCTCCACGAGATCGCAAAGTATCTCTACGAGCACGAGACCATCACCGGAGACGAGTTCATGCAGATTCTGAACCGTCCCATGATCGAGGCAGAGCAGCCGTCGTAATTACAAGCAAAACAAAAACCCCGTGTGCAGTTCAGATTGCACACGGGGTTCTTTTATAAGTTTGTTCTGATTCAGCCGAGGAGCTCAGCCCAGGAAACATCCTGACCTACGGATTTCTTTGCGTAGTACAGCAGGATATAGTAAGCGTCATTGGCGGTGATGCTGCCGTCGTCGTCCACATCTGCCGCCTGTATTTGGGCAGCGGTCAGACCGGAGTCCTGACCGACGGAGATTTTGGCATATGCCAGGAGACAGAAGTAAGCATCATTTGCGTTAATAACGCCATCACCGTCAATATCGCCAGTAAAATCATTTAAATCGATAATCTTAGATGAATTGCTGTAAGAACCATCTGTAAATGAAGAATAATCACCATCAAGGGCAACATTTGCAAGCGCATAATGGGAATCAGAAAAATTATCAACTGTTAAAACAAATCTAATATTTGCATTTTCAGAAACATCTAAAACATACTCATTTGGCAAATCGGATGCACTACGTTCCAGTGTTGTGAAGATCACATCATCCAAATAAATTGAAAGAACTGCATTTGCAATTGAACTATCATCAATATGTCCAAATGTAAATGAAATCGTATCTACATTTTCAACATTAAAAGAAACTGCTGACTGAGCTCCGCCCACACTAAGACCATGCCATTCGACCTTGAATAATAAACCCTGATAATATGTTTTTCCACTCATGTTAAAAGAGTAAACTTTTGGGCTTGTCGCATCATACATTTCAAAGCCATATGCATCATAATAATCATTGATGAATTCTTTGGCAGTTGCATACTGCGGCACCTGATATGTGGCAGTTCCCTGATTGTCAAGTGTCACATTTGCCAGGGCATAATTTGAATTTGAATAATTTGACAATACAATCTCAAACGTCAGCTTTGTGCTGTCTGAGACATCCAGAGAATATTCCTCCAATGGTTTACTGCGCCATAGTGAGATCTTATCATAAATAATATTGTCCAGATAAATAGCCAATTCTGCGCTTGCATCATCGCTGTTGTCAATGTGCCCCATGGTAAAAGAAATGGTATTGATATCAGCCACATTAAATGAAGCTACCGCTGAGTGTCCACTTATCGAACCACACTGGTCAAAAACAATTCCCTGGGTATAGGTTCTCCCGTTCATGCGAAATGATGTTCCGTTATAGATGCTGGTTCTTGTTGCATCATACATTGAATCAAAAAAAGCTGTTAAATTCTCCTCTGCTGTTGCTGCAGCTGCTGTAATCGTCAAGTTCTTTGCAATTTGATGAAATCCTGAACACAAGGCAAGCACCAAACACAATACAACTGACACCCATTTTTTCCACATCCTCATAAATACGCTCCTTTTCCTATGGTGTGTAAACTGCTGCAAGCGCAACAGTTCACCGGGTTTCCCATATGTACATTTTATTATATCATAGCAAAAAAAAAAAAAAACAAGTATTTTTCATGAATATATCGTAAATAAGAGCCGGATTTTCCCGCTTTTCAGGAAATCCGGCTGAAATAACCAATATATCTTATACAATCTTCACCTGATACCGCATCATCCAATCATTCATCTGCACAAAATATGCCATGATCTGCGGCCGTGTCATGAGCTGACCATACCACTGCACCGACTCCTCGCTCTCCAGCAGACGCTCCAGCATATCCCGGCGCACCAGCTGTAATACCGGCGACTGGGGATCACGCACCACCTCTTCCAGCATATGGGACACCGCTGCCAAATAGCTGGGGTTGTGGGTCTTGGGGTATGGGCTTTTCTTCCGCCAGAGCACCTCCGGGGGCAGGGCATCCTGCATGGCAGTCCGCAGCAAGCCCTTTTCATAGCCATTCCAGTCCTTGTACTCCCAGGGCACGTTATACAGATACTCCGCAATACGATAATCGCAGAAGGGCACACGCACCTCCAATGCGCTGTACATGCTCATGCGGTCTTTCCGATCCAGCAGCGTCTGCATAAACCAATCCAGGTTCAGCTTCATCATTTCCCGCATTCGTGCCTCCAGCGGTGAATCGTCCGGCAGCTTTTCCGCGGAGGCAATGGTACGTTCATAGGCATCCTGCACATACTGCTGAGCATCGATCTCCGCCGCAAACTCCGGGCGCAGGAACTGGCTGCGATAGGCGGTGCTCTGCGCCCAGGGGAAGCCGTTCACACGGCGTACATCCGGATCACGATACCAGGGATAGCCCCCGAACAATTCGTCTGCGCATTCCCCGGAAAGTGCAACAGTAACTTCCTGGCGTATCTCCCGGCAGAACAACAGCAGTGAACTGTCCACATCCACCATGCCCGGCAGATCCCTTGCCTCCACTGCCGCAGAAAGTGCCTCCGCCAGTGCTGGTGTATCCAGCACCGTCCAGTGGTGCTGACTGCCCAGATATCGTTCCATACACCGGATATAGGTAGGATCGCTTGTGGGCTGGAAATGACTTTTCTGGAAATAGCGGTCGTTGTCCCGGTAATCCACGGAAAAGGTATGCAGTTCTTCCCCACGACTATGCAGTTCCCGGCACGCCAGGGACGAAAGCAGACTGGAATCCAATCCCCCGGAAAGGAACGTGCCGATGGGAACATCAGACACCAGCTGCCGCCGGACAGCATCTGTGACAAGCTCCCGGACATGCTCCGCCGTCTGGGAAAAGGACTCCGTATGGACAGCGGCGTGGAGTTCCCAGTACGGGTGCAAATGCAGTGTACTCTGCATATAATAGCCGCAGTACGCCGGCTTCACCTCCCGTACCGTCCGGAATACGCCATAGCCCGGTGTACGTCCCGGCCCCATGAGGAGCAGCTCGGAAATACCGGTCTTGTCGATCTCGTGGGGCACATCGGGATGTTTCAGGAGTGCCTTGATCTCGGAGCCGAACACCAGACCGCCCGGAATTTCCGCATAAAACAGCGGTTTTACGCCGATGCGGTCTCTCGCCAGAAAAAGCCGCTGGGCATGGTGTTCCCAGATGGCAAAGGCGAAAATACCGTTGAATTGTTCCACACACCGAGGCCCCCAGTTGGCGTAGGACTGCAAGATCACCTCGGTGTCGCAGTGGGTCTGGAACTGTACGCCTTCCCGTTCCAGCTGCCCACGCAGTTCCGGGGTATTGTACAGCTCGCCGTTATAGACGATGGTATAGGTCTCGCCGCTGACGGTAGTCTCCATGGGCTGCCTGCCGTGTTCCACGTCAATAACTGCAAGACGTGTATGCGCCAGTGCGCAGTGTTCCCTCAGAAAAATGCCCTCCTGATCGGGGCCTCGTCGATTGAGCGTTTCCTGCATCTGCCGCAGCAATGGCTCTTGTTTCCGCAAATCCTGTTCCATATGCACCATGCCGGTGATTCCACACATAGAGAATGCCTCCTGTTCTGATGATCTGTCTTTAGGCAACACCGCACAAAGAGCGCCTGTCGGCTTTGCACGTCATATGCTTGCATATTTTCCGTCATATTTCACAAAAATGCTC
>JBJFHO010000022.1:0-4538 GCA_051893675.1 Ruminococcus sp.
CGATGAAGTTCATCTGCGGAGAGCCCAGGAATCCTGCAACGAACTTGTTGCCCGGACGCTCGTACAGAGCCTGCGGTGTATCGATCTGCTGAATGATACCATCCTTCATAACTACGATACGGTCACCCATGGTCATAGCCTCAGTCTGGTCGTGGGTTACGTAGATAAATGTAGTACCCAGCTTCTTGTGCAGCTTGGAGATCTCAGTTCTCATCTGTGCACGGAGCTTCGCATCCAGGTTGGACAGCGGCTCGTCAAGCAGGAATACCTGCGGATTACGAACGATTGCACGACCCAGCGCAACACGCTGTCTCTGACCACCGGACATAGCCTTCGGCTTACGATCCAGCAGGTGGCTCAGATCCAGGATCTTTGCAGCTTCTTCAACCTTGCGAGCGATCTCATCCTTCGGAACCTTACGCAGCTTCAGACCGAATGCCATGTTGTCGAAAACGGTCATGTGCGGATACAGCGCATAGTTCTGGAATACCATTGCGATATCTCTGTCCTTCGGTGCAATGTCGTTTACCAGACGGTCGCCGATGTACAGTTCACCTTCAGAGATTTCTTCCAGACCTGCGATCATACGCAGTGTAGTGGACTTACCACAACCGGAAGGTCCTACCAATACGATAAATTCCTTATCCTTGATTTCCAGATTAACATCCTTTACTGCAACAACGTTGCCCGGATACTTCTTATAAATATGTCGAAGTGATAAACTTGCCATTCGTGCAGTTCCTCCTAAACTAGATTATTTTCCCGATCCAAGCAGCACGGAGCCAAGCTCCCGTCCGCTGCTCTCGGTGACAATATAATAATACCAAAAAAACAAAATTTTTTCAAGTCGTTTATTGCCCAAAATTCTGCATGTACATTTATCAATTATGACGAACTTCTCTGAGGCGTTTGTAGCAAACTTGCAAAATCTGTTTCACATTTCAGCATTTTTTGGACATCTTTTTCAGAGAGCAAAATGCACTCTCCCAGCGCCAGATCCGGCGGCAGAAGCAGTCCGCCCAGCGCTACACGCTCCAGCTCGCTGACATGATTTCCCAGGGCAGCGAACATGCGCCGCACCTGGTGATACTTTCCCTCATGGAGACAGATCAGGACTTCGTGGGTCGTCCCCGGCACAAGTGCCGCCTGTGCTGGCATACACTGTGCGCCGTCTGCAAGGGTGATGCCGGCGGCAATCTGCGGCGCATAGTCATCCTCCCAGGGACGTGCCAGAGTAATACGGTAATATTTTGCCACGTGGCTCCGTGCCGCAATGACCTGATGTGCCAGCTGCCCATCGTCCGTCAGGAGGAGCATGCCTGTGGAATCCTTATCCAGCCGTCCCACCGGGCGCAGTTCCTTCCGGCACATTTCCGGCGGTATCAGTTCCATGACCGTGTGCTGTCCCGGCTCATCTGCGGAGCTGACATATCCCTTGGGCTTGTGCAACAGCACGTAGAGATACTGGTCGCCGGAGACATGCTTTCCGCAGAGCAATACGGTGTTCTGTTTCGGATCAACAGGCAGATCGGCACGTTTTGTGACAGCGCCGTCCACTGTGACCTTTCCCTTTGTGATCATCTGGCGCAGCTCCCGGCGGGAATACATAGTTCTGGCAGACAAAAATTGATCCAGGCGCATAAGAGACCTCCTGTTCTGTTTTCCCGTCCGTGTGCATACCATACAGCAAAGGAGGCGGCATAGAATGGGAAAACGTGGTATTTTAGCAGCCGGCATACTGGGCGTACTGTTCGGATGCGGCTGGCTGGCATGGTGGGTACAGCAGGAGCCGCCGGCGGAGGAGCCGGTGCAGATCATCCTGGAGGATGAAGCCGCACGAGTGGAATTCCTCTGGGCACAGGGGCAGCCAGAAAGCAGCTGTATTGCCGCTGAGACAGTGCAGCTGCCTGTTTGTGTGGATACTACCTATAAAGACTACGCAGCGTTGCAGGATGCACAGGGACTGCCTCTGGCGGCACATCTGGGTGAGACGGCAACACGCTATACCTATACGCAAAGCAGTTCCGGACAGGATACACTCCGCACGGAACTGCTGGTGGATGAAAATCAGATGCTGATCGGGGCAGTGCAATACGATTCCACTGCGGCAGAAGAGATGACGGCGCTTCTAAAAAGCCGATAACAAAGCAAAATCATGATTTGCATTTGCCTTAACCTAAGAAACATTCCTCACCCATTTTCAAAAGGTTACCTGGCAATGAAGTTTTTTGATCCAGCATTTTTTCAAAAATGCTGGCGAGGTCCAGGGCGAGGAGCCCTGGCAGAGTCCAGGGACAGCGTCCCTGGTCGCCGTCCGCAGACGGCGAAGCTCCCCGGCGCATCCTTTTGCACCAGGTCGAGGAGGGGCGAACAAGACCGCCCCTCCTTTGTAAAACCATCTCACCAAGCGAAACCTTGAAAACGTCCCGGTGGGACGTTTTCAAAGAATCCTCCTACCCACAATAAACCCGATTTCCACACAAACTCACACAAATTCACGCAGGGACACGACACGCCGTATCCCTACCAATCATAAAATCATCCAAATCGGAACGGATATTTCCGTCCTTCCCGATCACTTATCAAATACGTGCAGCAGACCGCCGATCAGGGGCAGTTCCTTTGCCTTACCGTTTGCAGCGTTGATGATACCGATAATTACCAGCGCCAGGATTGCCAGAGAAAGCAGTGCGGACAGAATACCGCCGATAACCGGGATCATACCCAGGATTGCACCGGCAATACCGCAGACAATATCTGCCAGGAACAAGATAAATCCCTGATTTGCGTGGAATTTTCCGTAACGGGAATTACCGCCGTTCACCAGCAGCGGCAGAATGAACAGGATACCCACATAGGAAAGGGCAGCCCAGATCTTGTTGTCCTGGATGTCCTGGGTGTCATACATTGCGGAATTGTCCGGGGTGTTCAGGAAATCGTTGAAGTCTTTGCTCATGATAAATTCTCCTTTAAATAAATATGTAATATAGTTATGCAGCAAAATGCCGCATTACGACTGATCCAATGCGCCGATGGCGGCGATAAATCCGGCTACATCCGTGAAATCCTGATAGACAGAGGCGAACCGGATATAGGCAACGGCGTCGATCTGCTTGAGCATTTCCATGACCATGTTGCCGATCTCAGAGGAAGTCACAGCACTGCGCATTTCGTTGGCGTACTGATTTTCCAGCTGGTCGATCATGGCGGAAACCTGTTCCATGCTCACGGGGCGCTTTTTGATGGCGTTGAAAATACCGGCTATCAGCTTGTTCCGGTCAAATGCCTCGAAGGAACCGTCTTTTTTCTGCACCATCAGCATGGGACGTTCTACCACCTCATAGGTAGTGAATCGCTTTCCGCAGCGAGTGCATTCTCTGCGGCGGCGGATCTTGGTTTCAGAGGGACGGGAGTCCAGTACACGGGTATCCCGTTCTCCGCAAAAGGGACAATGCATTTTCAGACGCCTCCTTTTTGTATTGCGTGGATACGATTTTGCAGCAGCGTGTAATTATTCGCCAGCTCCGATACATCGGAAAAACCGCTGCGGTATAGTTCCAGAATCACGGAACAATCGGGGCCGACTTCCGCAAGGGTCTCCAGAAAGGCATTCACCCGGAACCGTCCCTTCCCGATGGGCAGGCAATCGCCGTACTGCCCATGGTCACTGATATGGACATGCACCACATGGTTGCCCAGCAGCTTCAGCATGGCAAGGGGATCCTCACCGGAACGCACTGCCTGTTTCACATCCAGTACAAAGCGAGCTTGTTTACCCAGTCCATCGCACATTTCCTTGAGAAACGCCGAGGATGCACTGGTACAGCGTGCCACATTTTCCTGCGCCACAATGACGCCGTAGGATTCTCCCAGTTCCGCCAGACGCCGGAACCGTTCGAAATAAAGCTCCCGATTCACTGTCCCTGCCGGTACTTTATTGCCATGCAGCACGAACACTTCTGCGCCCAGCCGCTGCATTGCCGTGAAATAGTGGCGGCAGTATTCCAGATAATCCTCCACACGGCGGGGATAGTTGGAAAAGAGCATCATAGGCTCCATTTCACTGGTAAACGGATGGAGCGAGCGGCAGGTCATCTCAAACCGCTGCATCACCTGCGCCAGCGTATCCACAAAATTCCGGCGCAGTTCTGCATGGGTGTTGATGAAAATTTCCACGTGGGAAACGCCGGCAAGCGCCAGGTCGTACAGTGCCTCCTCCACCACTCGTGGATAGAGACACGCCGTGGAAACACCGGCACGCAGCATAGGATCCCTCCTTCCGTTTTTTCCATTATACCATGCCTTTGAAAAAATTTCAATAGAATTCGAATGATTTTCCGCAGAAATCATCTGAAACGTGATCCTAACGCATTACGGCAACCTTTGTAGGGACACGGCGTGCCGTGTCCTGAGACAGGAATACGCAGCCAACGGGCGAACAATGTTCGCCCCTACTACCCTGTCACATAAAAAATTTATTTCCTTGAAAACGTCCCACCGGGACGTTTTCAAGGCGTTACTTGGCATGATGGTCTCAC
>JBJFHO010000023.1:0-4535 GCA_051893675.1 Ruminococcus sp.
CGGCTATGAAAATCATGATTTTTTATCATGATTTTCAAATGAGAATAGTATGAAACCGTTGGAAACGATTCGGCTTCATCTATTTTTATGACTATGGAGTGTGCAATATGCCGGGAATACTATTTTCCCATGCATCTGCATAGAATGCCGTGAGGTGATTCGCATGGGAAAACGTGTGGCAGAAGCCGGACGGCGGCTGCTCTGCCTGCAAACCTATCTTCAAATGAACGGGAACCGGGAGATCTATCTGGAAAATTGCCGCAGGATCCTGGAATACAACGATATCCGTATTGTGGTGCAGACCACTGACCTGATTCTGGAGATCTGGGGCAGGGATCTCCAGGCAGACAGCCGTTCGCCGGAAAGTCTGCTGATTCACGGAGAGATACAGTCAATGACACTGACACCGAAGGGAGCACGCCATGGAACAGCATCTGCGAGGTGAATATCAAGCTGCGGCAACCGGCGGAAAGCTGTACTCCTTTCTCAATGCCATGCAGTCTGCCGGTATCTGCTGCCGGGGACAGCGCTGTCTGGGGGATACATATCAGTTCCGGTTTTATGGGAAATACCGTACATCTGTGGAAGAGCTGGCGCAGCAATACGGCGTTACATTACAGCTGACCACTCGCCGCACCCTCCGGCAATTTCTGCATCGCTACCGCTTCCGGTTCGGTATTCCGTTAGGGCTGCTGCTCACTGGCGGCTTGTTGTTTTACGGCTCCAATATTGTCATGGAAATTGACGTGATTGGCAATGAAGCTGCAACAACAGCGGAGATCACCGCCATTCTGGAGGAATGCGGCGTAACACGAGGCTGCTGGATACCATCCATTGATTTTTCCATGTGTGAGCATACTCTGCGTGCCGGGGTGGATGAGCTGGCATGGGTGGGGATGCGTCACACGGGCAACCGCCTTGTGGTGGAGGTGATGGAACGTGATCCTGCACCGGAAATGCTGGAGGATCGGGTGCCTTCCAATATTGTTTCCGCACAGGACGGACAGATTGTTTCCGTGTCTATTTATTGCGGACAGCTTATGAAGCTGGTGGGGGAGCCGGTGCAGAAAGGCGATCTTTTAGTCAGCGGCGTTGTCACGGATGAGACGGGGCATCTTGGGATACGCCATTCTTTGGGAAGTATTATCGGGCAGTACGAGCAGACGGAAACTTTCACCTGTTCCTATGAACAGCATCTGCGCACGCCAACAGGTGAAGCTACAACAAGGCAGTATCTGGACATTTTTACATGGCATATGCCCCTTGGAAACACAGAGAATCCCTATGAGGACAGTATCAAAACCACAGGCTACAGTTGGTTTTCCCTGCTGGGGGCAGAGCTGCCCATTGGCGTCTATCGGGAAACCTATCACGAATACCGGTCAAAAACACTGACGTTGACGCCGGAAGAAGCAAAACAAAATCTGGAGGAACAGGTACAGCGATATGAAGATAATTTTCTGGGTGAAGTGGAGATTCTGGACAAAAAAACGGCCGCCCTCGAAACCGAGGACGGCATACAATGGACGGTTACTTATACGCTCCAAGGGGAAATCGGGGTGCAGCAGGAGCTGTTTATACAAGATTAGTCCAGAAAATCCTTAACTTTTTTGCTGCGGCTGGGATGACGCAGCTTACGCAGTGCCTTTGCTTCGATCTGACGGATGCGCTCACGGGTGACATCGAATTCCTTGCCCACTTCTTCCAGTGTCCGGGAACGTCCATCCTCCAGACCGAAACGCAGACGGAGCACCTTTGCCTCACGGTCCGTCAGCGTTGCCAGTACTTCGTTGAGCTGTTCCTTTAGCAGCATGAGAGATGCGGCATCTGCCGGTGCCGGTGCATCGTCATCGGGGATAAAGTCACCCAGATGGCTGTCCTCTTCTTCACCGATGGGTGTTTCCAGAGAAACAGGATCTTGTGCAATGCGCATGATCTCACGAACACGTTCAGCCGGCATTTCCAGCTTTTCTGCAATTTCTTCCGCAGACGGATCGTGACCTGTCTCATGGAGCAGTTGGCTGGAAACCTTCTTTACCTTGGTGATAGTCTCCACCATGTGCACCGGGATACGGATGGTTCTTGCCTGATCGGCAATGGCACGGGTGATCGCCTGACGAATCCACCATGTGGCATAGGTGGAGAATTTGAAGCCCTTGGTGTAGTCAAATTTCTCTACGGCTTTCAGAAGTCCCAGGTTGCCCTCCTGAATCAGATCCAGGAACTGCATTCCTCTGCCCACATATTTCTTGGCAATGCTGACAACCAGACGCAGGTTTGCCTCAGACAAACGCTTTTTGGCATAACTGTCGCCCTCCATCATGCGCTTTGCCAGTTCAGTCTCCTCGTCTGGAGAAAGCAGGGGCACACGACCGATCTCTTTCAAGTAAATCTTCACCGGGTCATCAATGGCAATACCCTCGGTGGAGAGCGTCATTTCCAGATCGTCTACCAGATCTGCATCGCTGCTGCCGATGGATTCGTCAATGGCGGTGTCGTCAATGATCTCAATGTTCAGCTGTTCGCAGCTGTTGATGATGGACGCCAGCTGATCGGTATCGAAATCCAGCTCGTCCAGAACATCGGTGATTTCCTTTGTGGTGAGCTTTCCGTTTGCCTTGCCCTGTTCCATCAAAGCGTCAATGGTCATTTTTTTCTGTTCCATGGCATATTTTCCTTTCTATCCGAATTCTCAGCGGAGAACCGTTTTCATATAAGTAATCAGACTTTCGGATGCTGTTTTTTCTGGATCAGAGAAAGCAGATCGTCGTCTGTTTCCACAGCAGTATACTGCTCTTCCTGCAAAATACGGATGCAGTCTTTGACTTCCTCCCGTGTGACAGGAATTTCACGATGCCGTGCAGGAATCCCGCTTATTTTACCCATTTCGTCGTCAGATAATACGCTACCAAGGGAAGAAAGCGAAAAAGCAGTTTCATTTTTACGGCATTCCTGAAAAGCCGCAAAAACCCGGCGGTACAAAGGGGTGACAAATTGTTCCGGCTTCAGTGTATCTGCAATCCACACTGCATCTGTGGGATTGACCAACAGATAACAGAGAATCCGTTCTTCCGCACGGTTTTCCCGGAGATGGGCACCAGACTGAGGCTGCTGCGATTCCGGACGCACCGTGTGTTCCATAATGCCTTTCCATTCCTTTGTCTTTTCCAGACGTTTTTTACTGCGCAGCTGGCGTTCCACCTGCTGTTCCAGTACATCTCTGGAAATCTCCCATTTGTTCGCCGTCCGGGAGAGATAGACTTCCCGTTCCAAGGGATTCTGAATCTCCGTCAGCACGGATACCACACGTTTCAGCAGCTGTACCTTTCCGGCTTCTGTATTGGGATCCAAGCCCTGTTCGCAGCGATCCAGCCGGAAGTTGATGGCATCGCCTGCCTGTTCCAGCAACAGCCGGAATCGCTCCGGGCCAAATTTTTTGATAAATTCATCCGGGTCCTTTGCGCCGGTCATATGCAGAATCCGTGTAGGCATTCCCACTTCGCTGAACCGATTGATCGCCTTTTGCGTTGCCTGCTGTCCGGCACCGTCGCTGTCGTAGGCAATGATCATTTCCTTGGCGTACTGTGTGAGCTTTCGTGCCTGTTCCGGCGTAATGGCAGTACCCAGAGTCGCCACCACATTGGAAAAACCAGCCTGGTTAATGGCGATAACATCCATATATCCCTCGGCGAGGATCATATGAGTGGAGTTGCTGTCCTTGGCGAAATTCAGGGAAAACAGATTGCGCCCCTTGTCAAAGACAGGGGTTTTGGCAGTGTTCAGATACTTTGGCTGACTGTCGTCCATCACTCTGCCGCCGAAGCCGATAACAGCACCTCTTGTATCCACAATAGGGAACATGACACGGCAGCGGAATGCGTCGTACAGGTTGCCCTTGCTGGAACGATGTGCCACATTTGCCGCCAGAAGTTCTTCCTCCGTGAACCCCTTCCGCAGCAGGTGGTCTGTCAGTACATTCCACGCATCCGGCGCATAGCCCAGACCGTATTTCCGAATGGTTTCCGGTTTCAGCTGACGGGAGACCAGATATTGCAGTCCACGTTTGTCATTGCCGGCGGTGAGATTCCGGAAATAAAAATTGGCGGTTTCCCGGTTGATGGCAAAGATTCTGGTGCGCAGCTGTGCACGGCGGTCGGCTTCCCGGTCGTTGGGAACCTGGAGTCCGCTTTTTTCCGCCAGCTGCTTTACCGCATCGGTGAACTCCAGATTTTCCATGCGGCGCACCCATGTGATAACATCACCGCCTGCACCGCAGCCGAAGCAGTAAAAACTCTGTGTATCGGGAAATATGGTACAGGATGGAGATTTTTCTGAGTGAAAGGGACAATTGCACACATAATGTCTGCCCCGGCGGATGAGATTCACATAATTTCCGGCTATGGTCTCCATGGGGCAGGCAGCCCGGATCTGTTCTAAAAAGTCGTCACTATAAGTCATGAAATCACCGCCCTTTCACAAATTATGGCAATACCGCACAAAGATTGTGCGTCAGATGTACTCTACGAGCATAAACT
>JBJFHO010000024.1:0-4480 GCA_051893675.1 Ruminococcus sp.
TGGTGAGAAAAAGCGACAGCTTTTTCGAGGAGGGGCGAACAAGACCGCCCCTCCTCGTGAAACCTTTTCAACAAGAATAATTTTGAAAACGTCCCGGTGGGACGTTTTCAACGGAGCAATGAATAATAACCAATGATAATCCATAAGGACGGCACGCCGTGTCCCTACAAAGAACGATATGGTAGAAGTGTGGGCAAACACAGTTCGTCCATACAGTTTCACCGTTGAAAAATATTGCAGCATGTCATAAAATTGATTTCCATGAACCCTGTAAGAAACTACTTGACAATTCCCCCATTTTCCGGTACAATATAGAAGATATCATTTTTATATAAGGGAGAATGCAAAATGCTGACCAATGAACAAAAAAGCATGGATAAAATCGTAGACCTCTGTAAATCCCGTGGTTTCGTATACCCCGGCTCGGAAATTTACGGCGGTCTGGCTAACTCATGGGACTACGGCCCCCTGGGTGTGGAACTGAAAAACAATATCAAAAAGGCATGGTGGAAGAAATTCGTTCAGGAATCCCCCTATAACGTAGGTCTGGACGCTTCTATCCTCATGAATCCGGAAACATGGGTTGCCTCCGGTCACCTGGGCGGCTTCTCCGACCCCCTCATGGACTGCAAGTCCTGCAAGACCAGACACCGTGCAGATAACCTGATCGAAAACTTCGACGGCACCAATCCTGCCGGCTGGACAAACCAGCAGATGATGGATTATATCCGGGAAAAGGGTATCACCTGCCCCAACTGCGGCAAGGCGGATTTCACCGATATCCGTCAGTTCAACCTGATGTTCAAGACCTTCCAGGGCGTTACTGAGGACTCCAAATCTGAGCTGTATCTCCGTCCGGAAACGGCACAGGGTATTTTCGTCAACTTCGCCAATATCCAGAGAACTACCCGGAAAAAGCTGCCCTTCGGCGTTGCACAGATCGGTAAGTCCTTCCGTAACGAGATCACACCGGGTAACTTCATTTTCCGTGTCCGTGAATTCGAGCAGATGGAACTGGAATTCTTCTGCAAGCCGGATACTGACCTGGAATGGTTCCAGTACTGGAGAGGCTACTGCAAGAACTTCCTGCTGTCCCTGAGCATCAAGGAAGAAAACCTGCGGCTCCGTGACCACGATCCGGAAGAGTTGTGCTTCTATTCCAAGGCAACCACTGACTTTGAATACAAGTTCAGCTTCGGCTGGGGCGAACTGTGGGGCGTAGCAGACAGAACCAACTACGACCTGACACAGCACCAGAACCACAGCGGCAAGTCCCTGGAATACTTCGATCCGGAGACCAACACCAAGTACATCCCCTATGTTATCGAGCCGTCCCTGGGTGTAGAGCGTCTGTTCCTGTCCATCGTCACCGAGGCTTATGACGAGGAAGTGGTTGATGCCGAGAAGAACGATACTCGTGTGGTAATGCACTTCCACCCGACACTGGCACCCTTCAAGGCTGCTGTTCTGCCTCTGTCCAAGAAACTCAGCGAAAAGGCACAGGAAGTCTATGCACAGCTGGCAAAGCACTTCCCTGTTGACTACGATGAGACCGGTTCCATCGGCAAGCGCTACCGCCGTCAGGATGAGATCGGCACACCGTTCTGCATCACCGTAGACTTTGAGACTGTTGAAAATGATAACTGCGTTACTGTCCGTGATCGTGATACCATGGAACAGGTACGTATGCCTATTGATGAACTGGTAGATTACCTCAGCGGCAAGATGGAATTCTAAGATAATTTCTGATTTGACTATTTACAGACGTCTTTCGGCGAAAGGGCGTCTGTTTTTTATTCTGGCAAGAAAAAAGCACCGGGTTTCCGGTGCAGAATACTGTCACAGCATTGACAGGATTGTCACAATTTGCTATAATGAAAACGCAAAGAGAGCATATCCAAGCGGATACATAAGGCAACACCGCACAAAGAACGCCTGACGGCTTTGCACGTCATATGCTTGCATCTTTTCCGTCATATTTCACAAAAATGCTCGTGAATACACAAAGTATTCACTGCGCTTTTTGTTTCATCTGACGAAAAATCTGACGGCGCATCTGACGCACAATCTTTGTGCGGTATTGCCATAATACAAATTTATGTATGTGTATAGGCGGTCAAATCCAGCTCCCAGCCGTAGCAATACGGTATCAGGGAGGTGTTGCTTTATGACGTGGTCTGATTTTTGGGACTTCCTCATGGTCGTTTGCCAAGTAATAATCATTCTGCAAAATTGCAGCAAAAAACGGAAATAGCCGCCCCAGTTACCAGCCGAGCGACTATTTCTAGTCTTATTTCTGGGAGCTGACCGCCGAAACGATACTGCTCTCTTTGTCTTTATTATATCAGATTCCCGGCGCATTGTCAAGCACGGAGCAAATTTTTCACGCAATTTGCCCCTTGCAATTCCAGACAAAATACGCTATAATAAAACTAACTTAAAACTAATTTATCAAAAGGAGCGATCTTATGGCACAATATGTCACTGTCACCAGCGATAAAAGCAAAATTGCCGCACTCATTCTCTGTCTCCTGGGCTTCTGCGGCATCGGCGGACTGCACCGGTTCTATGTGGGAAAAATCGGCACAGGACTGCTCTGGCTGCTGACCGGCGGCTTCTTCGGCATCGGCACCGTTGTGGATCTCATCTGCATTCTGCTGGGATCCTTCCGTGACAACACCGGCACACCCCTGCGGAAATGAAGCGGCGCACTGCGATCGGCATCAGCCTGGCAGTTCCCATCTGTATCCTCGCCGCCATACTCTGCCGCAATGGAATCACCGCACTGGCAGAATCCGCACGCTTTCCCGACTGTACCTTTCACCGGCTGACAGGATATCTCTGTCCGGCGTGCGGCAACACCCGTGCCGTTCTGGAGCTGCTTCACGGACATATTCTCCGTTCCCTGGGCTACAACCCCATGATTCTGACTCTTGCAGCAGTGCTGGCTGTGCTTTATGCAGAAGCTGTCTGTCTGGCATTGGGAAAGCCGATACGACTTCTGCCGAGAAGCAATGCACTGCTGTTCACCGTGGTGGGCATCGTTCTGGGCTATGATATTATCCGGAACTTTTTTCCATGGATGACGCTCTGCCTATGACACAAGCGTATGCGTACTGCCCTTATCAATATAAACACACTGTTTTTTCAATGTTATTTTCAACTTTCTGCGCTATACTGGTACCATGAATTATTCTGACCGATTTCTTTCAGAAAGGATGGATCTGATGTACAACCGAAAACTTTTCGCAATTGCCTGCGCCGCAGTTCTGCTTGTCTGCGGCGGCTGCGGCAGCAATGACAGCGGCGAAACTGTCACAATGGATGCCGCCAACAGCTACAGTGATGACGAGTCGTCCGTTTCCACAGACAAGGACGATTCCAGCACCGGCAGCAAGAAAACCACCGCCAAGACCACAACTACCAGCGGCAAAGGCGGCAGTTCTACTACGGCAAAATCCACCCAGACAGCTGCTGGTTCCACGACCAAAAAGGGCGGCACGACAGTTGCACCTGTCAATCAGAACAACAGCCAGCAAAACAATGGCAATGCAGGAGCAAGCAATTCCAGCAGCGGCAATTCTTCCTCCGGCGGAGCTGCCGCACCTAAAACAACAACTGCACCGGCTGGAAATCAAGCACCTGCTGCCACAACCGCAGCGCCTGTAGAAACTGAGCCGCCGGAAGAAATAGACGCTACCATTTACATTACCCTGAACGGTTCCAGCGCACAAGTCAGCGATGCTGCCGCAGTTTCCGTCAGCGGCGGTGTGATCACCATTCTCCAGGGCGGCAGATATGAAGTATCCGGCACGTTGAACGATGGGCAGATTGTCGTCAATGCGCCCAAAACGGATAAGATCAATCTGCATTTCAACGGTGCAGGCATCTCCTGTTCCACTTCTGCGCCTCTTTACATTATGAGCGCTGACACCTGCACGCTCCATCTGGACAGCGGTTCCACCAACTATGTGGAAGATACTGCCGGAAATGCCCTGTCTGCCTGCATTTCCAGCAAGGATGACCTGACCATTAAGGGTGACGGTCAGCTGACGGTTATCGGCAACAAGAAGCACGGCATCAAGTCCAGCAATGATGTGAAGATCAAAAACGGTACACTGAATATTTCCGCTGTAGCCACCGGTGTTTACGGCGAGGACAGTGTGCAGATCTCCGGCGGCAACACGGTGATTTCAGCCTGCAAGGATGGCATCAAGGCGAGCAATACTACCGAAGCGGACAAGGGCTTTGTGACCATTGAAGCCGGCTATGTGGATGTACAGAACGCTGCCGGGAACGGCATTGAGGCAATTACTGGTGTTACCATCAGCGGCGGTGCGGTGAATATTCATTCGGCGAAACAGTCTGTGAACTGTGATTATCAGTCCATTGCGGATGGATGTTTGTTTGAATATTGATGATTTCAGGGGCTGTAAAAAAACAGCGTCCAAAGAGTCGGGATTTCCTACTTTTGGGAAAT
>JBJFHO010000025.1:0-20168 GCA_051893675.1 Ruminococcus sp.
GCTATCTGTTTTCCAAAGGACAGGACAAGATCCTGAAAAAGTGCGGCGAGGAGTGCTCTGAGACTATTATCGCTGCCAAGAACAACGATAACGATGAACTGAAAAATGAGATTGCTGACCTGATGTACCACCTGATGGTACTCTGCGCACAGCAGAACCTGCCCTGGTCTGAGGTGGAGGAAGTTCTGGAAGAACGGAGCCAGAAGATCGGCAATCTGAAAACCTTTAAGAATGTAGACCATAACTCCTAAGGGGCATTTGTTCGGGCAGCAAGAATTTTTTTGCCCATGCAGTCACAATTCCGTAAACCTCTGAATACACTGTAGAGAAGCATCTGTCAGGAGACTGACGGGCGCAGAACAGTTTGAGGAGGTTTTTCTATGAGTAAGTGCCGTCCCACGCCGGAGCAGTGTGCCGATACTATGCCCGTGAAAGTGAACCGGATTTTCGACAGCTGCAGCGACCGGGATTGTTTTTCCAATGTGCGGATCCAGATCGGCGGAGAATTGCCGGGCAATATCAATGTGGTCAAGAGCCGGTGCGTCCGGGTGACCGATATCTGCATGAATATCGAGCCGGTTCCGTTCAATCGTGGGTTCTATTCCATTGACCTGACTTATACGTTCCGGGTGGAGCTGCTGGCGTATGAACGTTCCTGCAGCAGTCCGGTTCTGCTGACGGGTACTGCCTATGCCAGCAAAAATGTGATCCTTTACGGCGGCGAGAGCAATACCAAGACATTTTTCAGCAACGGCGAAAAGCTGGGCGAGACCGATGCCTGCTGCGAGACCATCAATCTGCCAACAGCGGCAGTGCAGGTGGTGGAGCCCATTGCACTGGAAGCCCGGATCGCTTCTGTCACGGTGGCAGAGGATGTGCCGCCGGTGCGTTCTGTCATTATGACTCTGGGACTGTTCTCGGTAGTGGAGTTGTTCCGTCCGGTGACCATACTTGTTCCCACCTATGAGTATACGATTCCGACGAAGGAATGCCATTCGGATACTGAGTCCCCGTGTGCAGTGTTTGACAAGATCCGTTTTCCGGCAGAGGAATTCACACCAGGCTCCCTGCCGTGTGCAGCCAAAGAGGAAACCTGCGGTTGTACAGAGGAATTTGATGCATCCGAAAACACTACATCGTAATACGGAAAACGGGCGGCTGAATTGTCGCCCATTCTGCTGTTAAGAGTCTGTTTAGTAACTTTTTCTGCGTGGATTTTTGAGAGAATTTTAGTTGGTTTCAAGGCGGAAATTCGCAGGCGGGCTTTCGCCCGGTAAGAATTTGCAACGCAGAAAGCAACAAAATTCGCCAAAAAGATACGTGGGAAAAGATGCTAAACAGGCTCTAAGGGAGGAAGAATGTCGGATGCGGAAACAAGTCTACGTCAAACGGCGTGCCCGATTGCGCTCGCTGCTGATTTTTTGTATTGCTGCCTCTTTGCTGGTTGCCCTGCTGATTCGTACAGACCGTGCCATTCGTCCCAATCTCTGCGCTGTCTGCGAAAGTGAAACACAGCAGTTTGCATCCAGACTCATGGCGGATAGCATTGCGGAAGTGCTGGCTGAGGAATCCTATAACTACAGTGATTTTGCAACGCTGGTCTATGATACCTCCGGGAATGTGACGGCAGTGGAGACGATGACGCAGAATGTCAATGCCATGCAGTCGGCAATGCTGACAAAGGTGCAGGACAGACTGGACGCCTGCCGGGATGTCACATTGGAAGTCTCTCTCGGGACGGCAACAGGGGTATGGCTGTTCGCCGGACGTGGACCGCATGTTTCCGTGCGTCTCATGCCCATTGGAAATGCTTCGGTGAAGCTGATCAGCGCTCTGGAATCCGCCGGTGTGAACCAGACCTGCCATACCATTCGTGCCGAGGTGACAGCGGAAATACAGGCAGCAATCCCCTTTTCCCAGACCACTGCTCAGGTGCATTATTCCTGCCTGATTACAGAAACGGTTATTGTGGGAAGTGTTCCGGAGTCTTATCTGGAATTCGGCGGCACTGCACCTGCCATGTAAAAACTGATTTCCGGCGAAAAAACCATGAAAAAATTGTAAAAGGTCTAGCATATGCCGCAGGTTTGTGGTATAATAGAAAAGTGTGCTGGCATCAATGCCACATCACAGCAAGGAGAACCAAAACATGGATGAAATGACAGCAAAACAGCGGATGTCAGAGCTGCGGCAGCTGCTGGAACAGTATAACGAGCAATACTATATGCAGGAAAACCCCACTGTTTCTGACTATGAGTACGATATGCTCATGCGGGAACTGGAGACACTGGAGCAGCAGTTTCCCCAGTTTGCCACAGGGGATTCGCCTACAAAGCATGTGGGCGGCACGGCATCCCGTACTTTTGAAAAAGTGCCCCATGCCGTGCAGATGATGAGCCTGCAGGATGTCTTTTCCTACGAGGAGATGGATGCATTTGTCCGCCGCTGTCAGGAACAGCTGCAAGCGCCGGAGTTTATTGTGGAGCCAAAGATCGACGGCTTGTCGGTGTCGCTGGAATATGTGAACGGCGTGCTGACACGTGGTTCCACCCGTGGAGACGGCTTTGTGGGGGAGGATGTGACAGCAAATTTGCGTACCATTTCGAATATTCCCCAGCAGCTCACCAATGCGCCGGCATTTCTGGAAGTGCGTGGCGAGGTGTATATGTCACGCAAAAGCTTTGCCGCACTTGTGGAACAGCAGGAACTGAACGGTGAGACACCGGCAAAGAATCCCCGGAATGCAGCGTCTGGCTCGCTGCGGCAGAAAAATGCCGCTGTTACAGCCTCACGCAGTCTGGATATCTGGATTTTTAATATTCAGCAGGCCGATGGCGTTACGCTCCATTCGCATCTGGAATCGCTGGAATATCTGGAATCCCTGGGCTTTCCCACGGTAATTCCTCACAGCTGCAAATGCCGTACAGCGGAAGAGATACGTGACAGGATCGCTGCCATCGGCGAGGAAAGAGGCGGCTATGCCTACGATACAGATGGCGTTGTGGTAAAGGTGGATTCCTTTGCACAGCGGGAGGAAATGGGTGCAACTTCCAAAGTCCCCAAATGGGCAGCGGCGTTCAAGTTCCCACCGGAGGAAAAGGAGACTACGCTGCGTGACATTCTTCTGAGTGTCGGCAGAACCGGTGTCATTACGCCGGTAGCGATCTTCGACCCGGTACAGCTTGCCGGAACAGAGGTGGCACGTGCAACACTGCATAACCAGGACTTTATCACAGAACGGGATATCCGTCTGGGGGATACGATCGTGGTGCGAAAAGCCGGGGAGATCATTCCGGAGGTACTGCGTGTTGCGGCACATGCTGCCGATTCCATGCCCTATGTTCTGCCGGAGACATGTCCTGTCTGTGGCACACCGGCAGTGCGTGACGCCGACGAAGCAGCCCTGCGCTGTCCCAATCCGGACTGCCCGGCGCAGCTCATGAAGCGTATGATTCACTTTGTCTCTAAGGATGCCATGAATATTGACGGCTTAGGACCCCAGAATCTGGCGGCACTTCAGGAAGAAGGGCTGGTGCATTCCGTAGCAGACCTGTATCATCTGACTCAGGCGGATCTGACCGGACTGGAACGCTTTGCGGAAAAGTCGGCAGATAATCTGATACGTGCCATTGATGCATCCAGGGGGAACTCTCTGGATCGTCTGATCTTTGCCCTGGGAATCCGGGGAATCGGTTCCCGTGCGGCAAAACTGCTCTGCGAACGGTTCTCTACCATGGATGCACTGTTGGCTGCAACGGCGGAAGAGATACAGGAGATCGACGGCTTCGGTGCAACCATGGCAGAGAGTGTAGTCACTGCACTGGCAGAACCTCATATGCGTCAGCTGATCGACCATCTCCGTGAGGCAGGCTGTGATATGACCTATCACGGCACTGCAGTGGAGGATACACGTTTTGCCGGCATGACCTTTGTGCTGACAGGTACGCTTTCAACCATGAAGCGCAGTGAGGCAAAGGAACTCATCCTGCGCTATGGCGGAAAGGTCAGCGGCAGCGTTTCCAAAAAGACATCTTTTGTTGTTGCAGGAGAAGCTGCCGGCAGCAAGCTGGACAAGGCAAACGAGCTGGGCATTCCGGTGCTCAGCGAAGAGGAATTCCGTAACAAAATCCAAGAAAGGGTTGATATAAATGAAAATTGATATTGCACATATTGCAAA
This sequence comes from Ruminococcus sp., assembly GCA_051893675.1. GTDB lineage: Bacteria > Bacillota > Clostridia > Oscillospirales > Ruminococcaceae > Ruminococcus_C. The sequence goes on from JBJFHO010000025.1 coordinate 4,178, forward strand.
GCTGTCCCGACTCCGTATTGAGCCGGACAAGATGGAGAAATTCGAAACCGATATGGCTGCCATTGTGGATATGGTAGACCGTCTGCCGGATGTGGAGGACGAGCTGACGCTGGACACAGACAATGCCATGCGTCTGCGTGAGGACGAAGCTGTGGAGCACAAATTCCGCCGGGAAGAAATGCTGGCAAATGCACCGGAAGTACAGTCCGGCTGTCTGGTTGTACCCAAAACGGTAGAATAAGGAGGAAACGATATTATGAAGCTGTTTGAAAAAAATGCCGCCGAACTGTCTGCCATGCTGCAAAACAAAGAATGCAGTGCCGTGGAACTGACACAGGATGTTCTGGCGCAGATCGACGCCAAAGAGCCGACAGTGGGGGCATATGTTACACGCTGTGAGGACTGTCTGGAACAGGCAAAGGCAGTGGATGCTGCCCGTGCCGCAGGAGAAGAACTGCATCCTCTGGCAGGTATCCCCATCGGTATCAAGGATAATATTTCTACAAAGGGTATCCGCACCACCTGTTCTTCCCGTATGCTGGAGAACTATGTGCCGCCTTTTGATGCCACTGTGATGCAGCCGGTACGCAAGGCAAATATGGTGATCACAGGTAAGATGAACATGGACGAGTTCGCCATGGGTTCCTCTACGGAGACATCCTATTTCCACAAGACACACAATCCCCATAATCCGGACTGTGTACCGGGCGGTTCCTCCGGCGGCAGCGCAGCAGCTGTGGCAGCAGGAGAAGCCATTCTGACTCTGGGTTCTGATACGGGCGGTTCCATCCGTCAGCCGGCATCTCTGTGCGGCGTAGTTGGTCTGAAGCCTACCTACGGCAGTGTATCCCGGTATGGTCTGGTGGCATTTGCATCCTCTCTGGATCAGATCGGACCCTTTGGAAAATCCGTCAAGGATGTGGCGATGCTCCAGAGCCTGATTCAGGGACATGACAAGATGGATGCCACTTCGGCGTATCGTACCTATACCAACCTGTATGACAACCTGAACGGCAATGTGCAGGGACTGCGCATCGGTGTACCCAAGGAATATTTCGGGGACGGCATTGACGCCAATGTCAAGAAGGCAGTTTTTGCTGCCATCAAGCTGCTGGAACAGAACGGCGCAGTTGTCAAGGAAATCTCTCTGCCCAGCACGGAATATGCCATCAACACTTACTACATCATTGCATCTGCGGAGGCGTCCTCCAACCTGGCACGGTTTGACGGTGTGAAGTACGGCTATCGTACAGCAGAATATGACGGGCTGACAGATATGTACGAAAAGACCAGAAGCGAAGGCTTTGGCGATGAGGTAAAGCGTCGTATCATGCTGGGAACATTCGTGCTGAGTTCCGGTTTCTATGATGCATACTACAAAAAGGCAAAGCTGGTGCAGCGCCGTATCGGACAGGAATTTGCACAGGCATTCCAGGACTGCGATGTCATTCTCACACCGACAGCCCCCTCAGCCGCATTCCGCATCGGCGAGAACATCAACGATCCGCTGAAAATGTACTACAGCGACGTGTGCACTGTTACTGTTAACATTGCAGGACTGCCGGCTGTCAGCGTACCGTGCGGCAAGTCATCTGACGGTCTGCCGCTGGGTATGCAGCTGATCGGCAACAAGTTTGCAGAGCAGACGATCCTGAATGCCGCATATGGCTATGAACAGCTGGTAGGCGGATTTCAGGCAATCCCGGAAACCTTTTGAGCAGGAGGAGTGAACCCATGAAAGATTACGAAATGGTCGTGGGACTGGAAGTCCACGCTGAATTGAATACAAAGTCGAAGATTTATTGCAACTGCCGTAACGCATTTGGTCTGGAGGTCAATACCCAGGTCTGCCCGATCTGTATGGGTATGCCGGGTACACTGCCGACCCTGAATGAAAAGGTAGTAGAGTATGCCATCAAGATGGGACATGCCATGCACTGTGAGATCAACGGTGTCTGCAAGCAGGACAGAAAGAACTATTTCTACCCGGATCTGCCCAAGGCTTATCAGATCTCTCAGGCAGAGGTGCCGCTCTGCGGAAAGGGCTATCTGGATGTCATGGTGGACGGACAGATGAAGCGCATCGGCGTGACTCGTATCCATATTGAAGAGGATGCCGGAAAGCTGCTCCATGACGAATCCTTCTCCGGTTCTCTGGTTGACCTGAACCGCTGCGGTGTACCGCTGATCGAGATCGTTTCCGAGCCGGATATCCGCAGCAGTGCCGAAGCAAAGGCATATCTGGAAACCATCAAGTCCATTTTGCAGTACCTGAATATTTCAGACTGTAAGATGCAGGAGGGTTCCATTCGCTGTGACGTCAACGTTTCTGTCCGGGAAAAAGGTGCCACAGAGTTCGGTACACGCTGTGAGATGAAGAATGTCAACAGCTTCAGTGCAGCTGTCCGTGGTATTGAGTACGAGGCAAAGCGGCAGATGGAATTGCTGGAGGCAGGCGGAACTGTTGTACAGGAGACACGCCGCTGGGATGATGCCAAGGGTATGAGTATTGTCATGCGTTCCAAGGAAGATGCCCAGGATTACCGCTATTTCCCGGAGCCGGATCTGCTGACCATCGTTGTACCGGAGGAGAAAATCCAGACACTGAAAGAGAGCATCCCGGAACTGCCCAATGTGAAGCTTCAGCGGTATGTTTTTGACTTTGGTCTGTCCCAGACAGATGCCACACTCATTGCGGAGGATATTTCCCGTTCTACGCTGTTTGATGCCTGCGTGGCATTGGGAACCTGCAAGCCCAAGAGCATCAGCAACTGGATTCTCTCGGATATTGCCAAGTATACCAACGAAACCGGCAAGACCATTGGGGAGACTGCACTGACACCGGAGCATCTGACGGCGCTGATCGAACAGGTAGAAAAGGGCGTCATCTCCAATTCCTCTGCGAAAAAGGTATTTGCTGTTATCGTAGAAGAGGACAAGGATCCCATTGCGGTGATCGAAGAAAAGGGCATGAAGCAGAATTCGGATACCGGCTTCCTGGAACAGCTGGCAAAGGATGTTCTGGCGCAGAATGAGAAGTCCGTCAACGACTATAAGAACGGCAAGACCAATGCACTGGGCTATCTGGTGGGGCAGTGCATGAAAGCTTCCAAGGGGAAAGCAAATCCGGGTATCGTCAAGGAGATCGTTACCCGGATGCTGTCAGAATAATTCTGGATATATTATTTTTAATGTGACATACAGCTGTTACATTTCAAGCACTTCCGCCTGCGGAAATTCCTGCTTTACAAATACAGGCAGTTCTGTCCGGACAGTCAGACCGTCTAAATCGGCGAGACATGTTCCGGCATCGGTGGAAAAGGTCAGCTGATATGCCCACAGACGCTGGTATTTGCAGTGTGTACTGCGGTTTTCTTTCATGTTGCCGTATTTGGTATCGCCAAGGATGGGCGTGCCGATGTGTGCCAGATGGGCACGGATCTGATGGGTTCTCCCGGTGATCAGATCGACGGACAGCAGGGCATGACGTGCATTGGATGCAATGACGTGATAGGCAGTGATGATCTCCTGAAAGCCGTCCGCTTTCGTGTCACGGACAGTGACCGTATTGTGGCTTTCGGATTTCTTGTGCCATGCACGGAGCGTTGCATCATGCAGTTTCGGTGTGCCCACAGTAACACAGAGGTATGTCTTGTGAATGCGGTTTTCCCGGATGAGACGATTTACCTCACGCAGAGCCGCTGCGGTTTTGGCTGCAATGACAATGCCGCCGGTGTTCCGGTCGAGCCGGTTGCACAGTGCCGGAGTGAAGCTCTGCTCCTGCTCCGGGTCATAGGCACCGGTACGGTAGAGATAGTGGAGTACCCGGTTGATCAGCGTGTCAGGCACCTGACGGTTGTCGCAGTGTACTACAAGCCCCACAGGCTTGCAGACAAGGAGAATCTGATCATTTTCAAAGAGAATGTCCAGTTTGTCCGGCGCCTGTAGGAATTCCGGTGCTTCTGTTCTTGCGGCAGGCTGTTCTGTTTCAAAGTAGGTGTCACTGACAAAAAGCTGTACGGTATCACCGATACAGAGCCGCTGATCCGGGGTACAGCGTTTGCGGTTCACTTTGATATGCTTGGTGCGGATCCATTTGCAGCAAAGACTTTTTGGAAGCTGGGGCAGGATCTTCTGCAAAAATCGGTCGAGTCTCTGATCGCTGTCATTTTCCTGAATGCAAAATTCTTTCATTTTTCATATTGCTGCTGCATGTGCGGCAGCGCTCCTTTTCTTGATCTGTTATCAGTATATCATATTTTTACAAAAAAGAAAAGTGTTTTTGTGCTTTTGACGGGAGGGATTTCCATGGGACAGCCGAAAAAGAAACCGGATCCGGATATGGCTGGTGCGGACAAGCATCAGAACCTGCCGGAGGAGACGGCGTCTGTTTCCAAGCCAAAGCACAGCCATTATGGACATCGGGAACGGATGCGGGCACGGTTCCAGAAAAGCGGTTTGGAGGATTTTCAGCCCCATGAGATCCTGGAACTGCTGTTGTTCTATGCACTGCCGCAGAAAAATACCAATCCCATTGCCCATGAGCTGATACAGGAATTCCATTCCCTGTCCGGCGTATTTGATGCAGATATTCAGGACTTGAAACAAATCAAGGGCATCAGCGAATATACAGCCGTATTCCTGAAGCTGATTCCCCAGATTTGTCAGCAGTATCAGCTGGATAAAATGCGGGAGCATACAGTTCTGGATTCTGTGCAGAAGCTTTGTGATTATGTGAAAGCGCAGCTTTCCTGCCATACGGAAGAACGTGTGCTGCTGGTCTGCCTCAACGAATCCTTGCAGCTGCTGCACTGTGAAACTGTTTCCAAGGGAACAACACAAAGTGCAATGCTGGATGTCCATCGAATCGTAGAATGTGCCATTCGAATGCGCAGTTCCAGAGTGGTTCTGGCGCATAATCATCCCAACGCAGGGGCAGAATTCTCAGATGCAGATCTCTTTGCCACCCAGCAGCTTCGCCGGATTCTGGACAGCATGCAGATACAGCTGCTGGATCATATTGTAGTTGGAAAGCGTGGGGATACCATTTCCATGCGGCAGGTCATGGGCTGGTCAGAATCGTAAGAGTCTGTTTACTAACTTTTTCTGCACAGGCTCTACAGGTTTCGGGAGGAATTGTCATGGATCATTTTGAATTACATGCACCCTTTGCACCGACCGGCGATCAGCCGGAGGCAATCGAAAAGCTGGTACAGGGCATCAGGGACGGCGATCATGAACAGACATTGCTGGGCGTGACTGGTTCCGGTAAGACCTATACCATCGCCAATGTCATTGCCCAGGTCAATAAGCCGACACTGGTTCTGGCGCACAATAAGATCCTGGCGGCACAGCTCTGCTCGGAATTCCGGGAATTTTTCCCGGAAAATGCGGTAGAATATTTTGTGTCCTACTATGACTATTATCAGCCGGAAGCGTATATTCCCAGCACAGACAGCTATATCGAAAAGGATTCATCCATTAATGATGAGATCGACAAAATGCGCCACAGTGCTACAGCGGCACTGGCGGAACGCCGGGATGTCATTATTGTTGCAAGTGTATCCTGTATCTACTCTCTGGGCAGCCCGGAGGAATACCGTTCTATGATGGTATCCATTCGGCCGGGAATGGAGAAATCCCGGGAACAGCTGATTGATGAACTGGTGGCAATTCAATATGAACGGAACGACATCAACTTTGTCCGCAACAAGTTCCGGGTACGTGGGGATGTAGTGGAAATCTTTCCGGCATCTTCTACGGACAGGGCAATCCGGGTGGAGTATTTCGGCGATGAGATCGACCGTATCTGCGAGATCAACGTTGTCACCGGGGAGATCACTGCGACCATGCAATATGCGGCGATTATGCCGGCATCCCACTATGTGGTAGGCAGCGAGAAGATGACCAAAGCCGTGCAGGAGATTCGCCGGGAAATGGTGGAGCGTGTGGCATGGTTCACCGCCAATCACAAGCTGATCGAAGCCCAGCGCATTCAGCAGCGTACCCAGTATGACATGGAAATGCTGGAGGAGATCGGCTTTTGCAGCGGCATTGAAAACTATTCCCGTGTTCTCTCCGGCAGACCGCCGGGGAGTGTGCCCTATACTCTGTTAGACCATTTTCCGGAGGACTTCCTGCTGGTAGTGGACGAAAGTCATGTAACACTGCCCCAAGTGCGGGCGATGTATGCCGGAGACAGGGCACGTAAGCAGACATTGGTGGATTATGGATTCCGTCTGCCCAGTGCCTTTGATAACCGACCGCTGAATTTCGATGAGTTTTACGGTCATGTGAACCAGGCGATCTATGTCAGTGCCACGCCAGGTCCTTTTGAAAAGGAACATTCTGTGCAGACTGTGGAACAGGTGATACGCCCCACTGGTCTGGTGGATCCGGAAATCATTGTGAAGCCGGTGGAGGGACAGATCGAAGATCTCTTTTCGGAGATCAATATCCGTGCGGAGAAAAACGAGCGTGTTCTTGTCACCACATTGACTAAGAAAATGGCGGAGGACTTGACAGCATATCTGGAACGCATGGGTGTCCGTGTACGCTATCTGCACCATGATATTGATACGGTTGAACGTATGGAAATCATACGGGATCTGCGACTGGGTGAATTTGATGTGCTGGTAGGTATCAACCTGCTGCGTGAGGGGTTGGATATTCCGGAAGTATCCCTCGTGGCAATTCTCGATGCGGACAAGGAGGGATTCCTGCGCAGTGAGACTTCTATGATACAGACCATCGGCCGTGCTGCCCGGAATGCCCATGGACAGGTAATTATGTATGCCGATGAGGTCACCGGCTCCATGGAACGTGCCATTACGGAAACAGAGCGCCGCCGTGCCAAGCAGATGGCGTATAACGAAGCCCATGGCATTATTCCAAAAACCATTCAGAAGGATGTGCGTGATGTCATTGAGATCACGTCCAAGGCGGAAGTGGAAAAGAAAACGACCGGAAAGAAACTGAAGGGCAAGGAAAAACAGGCGCTGATCGACCAGCTGAAGGCACAGATGAAAGAGGCGGCAAAGCTGCTGGAATTCGAACATGCGGCGTATCTGCGGGATAAGATCAAGGCTCTGGAGGAGGAAAAGTGATCTATGTTAGATAAAATCGTGGTGCGTGGTGCACGTGCCAATAACCTCAATAGTATTGATGTAGAACTGCCCAGAGATAAGCTGGTAGTGATGACTGGTTTGTCCGGCTCGGGAAAATCTTCTCTTGCTTTTGATACTATTTTTGCAGACGGACAGCGGCGGTATATGGAGAGCCTTTCCTCTTACGCCCGGCAATTCCTGGGACAGATGGAAAAGCCGGATGTGGACAGCATCGAGGGATTGTCTCCGGCAATATCCATCGACCAGAAAACCACCTCGAAAAATCCACGTTCCACTGTAGGTACTGTCACGGAGATCTATGACTATCTGCGTCTGCTCTATGCCCGTATCGGTATTCCCCATTGTCCGGTCTGCGGCAGGGAGATCAAGCAGCAGTCTGTGGATGAGATCGTGGATCGTGTTCTGGCGCTGGAAGAGGGAACACGGATTCAACTGCTGGCACCCATTGTCCGAGGAAAAAAGGGACAGCATGTCAAGGCACTGGAAAGTGCCAAGAAATCCGGCTATGTCCGTGTCCGGGTGGACGGCAGTCAGTATGACCTGTCGGAACAGATTACCCTGGATAAAAACAAAAAGCATACCATTGAAATCATTGTGGATCGTCTGGTGGTAAAGTCCACCATCCGTACCCGCCTGACGGACAGTCTGGAAACGGTTCTGGCACTGACAGGCGGTCTGGTAGTCGTGGATGTCATCGGCGGAGAGGAAATGCTGTTTTCCCAGAGCTACGCCTGCCCGGAGCACGGCGTTTCCGTGGAAGAACTGACGCCCCGGATGTTTTCCTTCAATAATCCTTTCGGCGCATGTCCTCGTTGCACGGGGTTGGGCGTATTTCAGGAAATTGACCCGAAACTGGTAGTGCCGAATCGGGATCTGAGTATCCGGCAGGGTGCTATTAAGGCATCCGGCTGGTGCAATATCAGCGACGAGAATTCCATTGCCTTTATGTATTACTCCGCCATCTCTCAAAAATATGGTGTTTCACTGGACGTACCAGTGAAAGAACTGACCAAGGAACAGCTGGATCTGTTTCTCTATGGCACAGGGGAGGATGCCTTGTTCCTGCACCGTACTACGTCGAACGGGAGAAGTGAGGGCTATCGTGCACCCTTTGAAGGGGTTATCCACAATCTGGAGAGACGTTTCCGTGAGGGCGGCGAGTGGGCAAAAGAGGATATCAGCGCTGTCATGAGTGACGTGGCATGTCCAGTCTGCCATGGAAAGCGTTTGAAACCGGAGATACTGGCAGTAACCGTCGGCGGCAAGAATATCATTGAACTGACGGAATTGTCTGTCACTGGCGCGCTGGAATTTCTGGAGCAATTACAGTTGACGGAGCGGGAACAGTTCATTGCAGAGCGTATTATCAAGGAGATCCGGGAACGCCTGGGATTCCTGAAAAATGTGGGTCTGGAATATCTGACCTTATCCCGTAATGCGGGAACGCTTTCCGGCGGTGAAAGTCAGCGTATCCGCCTTGCCACACAGATCGGTTCCTATCTCATGGGCGTGCTGTATATTCTGGATGAACCAAGTATCGGACTGCACCAGCGTGACAATGATAAGCTGATCGCAACGCTGAAACGTCTGAGAGACCTGGGGAATACCCTGATCGTGGTGGAGCATGATGATGATACCATTCTTGCCGCAGATTATGTGGTGGATATCGGACCCGGTGCCGGCGTCAACGGCGGCAATGTGGTCTATTCCGGCGATGTCAAGGGACTTCTCGCCTGTGAAAATTCCATTACCGGGCAGTATCTCAGCGGCAAGAGAAGGATTCCGCTGCCTTTGGAACGCCGTCCCGGAAATGGTAATTTCCTGACGGTGCATGGCGCAAGGGAACACAATCTGAAAAATATTGACGTACAGATTCCGCTGGGCGCATTTACCTGCGTGACAGGCGTGTCCGGTTCTGGAAAATCCTCATTGGTCAATGAGATCATTCACAAATATCTGGCGGCAAAGCTCAATCGTGCACGTACCAGACATGGGGACTTTGACAGTATGGATGGCGTGGAGTTCCTGGACAAGGTCATTGATATCGACCAGTCTCCCATCGGGCGTACCCCACGTTCCAACCCGGCGACCTATACCGGTGTATTTACGGATATCCGGGAATTATTTGCTAGGACGAATGATGCCAAGGCGAAGGGCTACACTGCCGGGCGTTTTTCCTTTAATATCAAGGGTGGCCGCTGTGAGGCGTGCCAGGGCGATGGCATTCTGCGTATTGAGATGCACTTCCTGCCCGATGTCTATGTGCCCTGCGAGGTCTGCAAGGGGAGACGCTATAACCGGGAAACTCTGGCGGTAAAATATCGTGACAAGTCCATTTATGATGTGCTGGAAATGACTGTGGATGAGGGTGTTACCTTTTTCGAAAATCATCCGAAAATTGTCCGGAAGCTGAAAACTTTGCAGGAAGTGGGGCTGGGCTATCTGAAGATTGGACAGCCTGCAACGACACTTTCCGGCGGCGAAGCACAGCGTGTGAAGCTTGCCACAGAGCTGTCCAGACGTCCCACAGGCAAGACCATTTATATTCTGGACGAGCCGACTACCGGTCTGCATACAGCAGATGTCCATCGGCTGGTGGAGGTGCTCCAGCGGCTCACGGATACGGGGAATACCGTTGTGGTCATTGAGCACAATCTGAATGTGATCAAGGTGGCAGACTGGATCGTAGACTTGGGTCCCGAGGGCGGCGACCGGGGCGGTACAGTTGTCGTCAGCGGTACCCCGGAACAGGTGGCTGCTTGTCCGGCATCCTATACGGGAAAATATCTGAAACCGTATCTGGAACAGCCGGCAGATATTGGATAAAAATGGTGTTTTCTGATAAAAACAGAGCACCTGAAAATAAAATTTTGGATTTTTCGGAAAATCTCTTCGAAAAGCTTGCAAAATTATGTGAAATCGTGTATAATAGAATTGTATGGGGTGTACCTGCGGATATGCCAGGATCTCCCAGCAATTTGTTAATTTCTATCTAACGAAAGGATGTCAATGATATGGCAGGGTTAAACAAAGTATCTGTAGACGACATTAATGTAAAGGGCAAGCGTGTGCTGGTTCGTGTGGACTTCAACGTACCGATGAAGGACGGCGTGATCACCAACGACAACCGTATTCAGGCTGCACTGCCCACCATCAACAAGCTGGTCGCTGACGGCGGCAAGGTAATTCTTTGCTCTCACCTGGGCAAGCCGAAGAACGGCCCGGAGGAAAAGTTCTCTCTGAAGGCTGCTGCTGCACGTCTGGCAGAACTGGTTTCCGCAAAGGTAACTTTCGTTCCGTCTGATGTTGTTGTAGACGATACCGTAAAGGCTGCAGTAGACAAGATGCAGGACGGCGAGATCATCGTTCTGGAGAACACTCGTTTCCGCAAGGAAGAAACAAAGAATATCGAAGATTTCAGCAAGGATCTGGCTTCTATCGCTGATGTATTCGTTATGGATGCATTCGGCAGCGCACACAGAGCACACTGTTCCACAGTTGGCGTTACTGAGTATGTGAAGGAAACTGCTGTTGGTTACTTGATGCAGAAGGAAATCCAGTTCCTGGGCAATGCTGTTGAGGATCCGGTTCGTCCTTTCGTTGCAATTCTGGGCGGCGCAAAGGTTGCAGATAAGCTGAATGTTATCTCCAACCTGCTGGAAAAGTGCGACACACTGATCATCGGCGGCGGTATGGCTTATACCTTCCTGAAGGCACAGGGCTATGAGGTTGGTACTTCTCTGGTTGACGATACCAAGATCGACTACTGCAAGGAAATGCTGGAAAAGGCAAAGGCAAACGGCAAGACCCTGCTTCTGCCGGTTGATACCGTAACTGCTGCTGAATTCCCGAATCCCATTGATGCAGAGATTGCTGTTGAGACATTTGATTCTCACGCAATTCCGGCTGATAAGATGGGGCTGGATATCGGCGAAAAGACACAGGCTAAGTTTGCAGATGCTGTCAAGACTGCAAAGACTGTTGTATGGAACGGCCCTATGGGCGTATTTGAAAATCCGATCCTGAGCAAGGGCACTATCGCAGTTGCACAGGCTCTGGCAGATACAGACGCAACTACCATCATCGGCGGCGGCGACTCCGCAGCAGCAGTGATGCAGCTGGGCTTTGCTGACAAGATGAGCCACATCTCCACTGGCGGCGGCGCTTCTCTGGAATACCTGGAAGGCAAGGTACTGCCGGGCGTAGCTGCAATTGCTGACAAGAACTAATTGAAGAAAAGCAGACGGGAGGGTACTGTGCGATTCGGTATTCCTCCGTTTGTGCTGTCTTGAGAAGGGTTGTAATTTATGCAGAAGAAAAACTGTGAACTTATCAAACAGGCTGCGCAATGTCCGGTGACAGCATTTGCATTGGGTGCATTATGCGGTCTGGCAGTGGGAATGCTCCTTATGCCTTTCTCAAAAGGCATTGTCATCGGCAGCCATAACGGCAGCTATAACAAAGAGTCTCACGAAGAAAAAGACTGTATTTTGAGATCTGAAGATGTCAAATAATCCATAGAAATGAGGAATTTGCGATGAATAAGGAACTGAGAAAGGCAATTATTGCCGGAAACTGGAAGATGAACAAGAACCGCAAGGAAGCCAAGGAACTGATCGAGGCTCTGAAGCCCATCGCAGCTGACAAGACCTGCGGCGTGATTATCTGCGTACCGTTCACCAACCTGGAGACTGCTCTGGCACTGACAGAGGGTACCAACATCGAGGTTGGCGCTGAGAACGTACACTTCGAGAAGAGCGGCGCTTTCACCGGCGAGATCTCCGCAGACATGCTGACCGAAATGGGCGTAAAGTATGTTATCGTTGGTCACTCCGAGCGCAGACAGTATTTCGGCGAAACTGATGAAACTGTCAACAAGCGTACTACTGCTGCAATCGAAGCTGGCATGACTGTCATTCTGTGCGTTGGCGAGACTCTGGCAGAGCGTGAGCTGGGCATCACAGAGGAAGTTGTTGCAAAGCAGGTAAAGGTAGCACTGCATGGTCTGTCCGCTGAACAGGTACAGAACATTGTCATCGCTTACGAGCCGGTATGGGCAATCGGCACTGGCAAGACTGCTACTGCGGAACAGGCACAGGAGGTTTGCTCCTTCATCCGTGCAACAGTTGCTTCTCTGTATGACAAGGCAATCGCAGACGGCATGACCATCCAGTACGGCGGTTCCATGAATGAAAAGAATTGCGCAGAACTGCTGGCAAAGGAAGACATCGACGGCGGTCTGATTGGCGGTGCTTCTCTGGTAGCAGAAAAGTTCGGCGTACTGCTGGCTGAGGCTTCCAAGTAAGCTTTATTGAAGGCAACACCACACAAAGAGCGCCTGGCGGCTTTGGACGGTATTGCTATGAAAAAATCAACCATGGGCAGTCTGAAAATGGCTGCCCATCTTTGGAAAGGAACGAATGCACATGAGTAAAAAACCTGTGGCTCTGATTATTATGGACGGCTTCGGCTATAACAAGGACGATTACGGCAATGCCATTCGTGCAGCCAAAAAGCCCCATCTGGATGAATATATGAAGGGACCCCACACCCTGATCGGTGCAAGCGGTCTGGATGTAGGTCTGCCGGACGGTCAGATGGGTAACTCTGAGGTTGGTCATACGAACATCGGTGCCGGACGGATCGTTTATCAGATGCTGGTGAAGATCACAAAGGACATTGAGGACGGCACTTTCTTCTCCAATCCGGCACTTTCTGCGGCAATGGATGCCTGCAAGGAAAAGGGAACTGCTCTGCATCTGATGGGTCTGCTGTCCCCGGGCGGCGTGCACAGCCATATGTCTCATCTGTATGGTCTGCTGGAAATGGCAAAGAAAAAGGGTCTGTCCAAGGTATATGTACACGCATTCCTGGATGGTCGTGACGAGCCGCCGGCATCTGCTGCTGGCTTCATGAAGGAAGCATATGCAAAGATGCAGGAGATCGGCGTAGGCAAGGTTGCTACCATTTCCGGTCGTTACTATGCAATGGATCGTGACAACGCATGGGATCGTGTAGAAAAGGCGTATGCAGCCATGGTTTACGGCGAGGGCGTACAGACCCAGGCTGATCCGGTACAGGCAATTGAGGACAGCTATGCCAAGGACGTTACCGATGAATTCATGCTGCCCACAGTCCTGAATCGGGATGGTACGGTAAAGCCGGGAGACAGCATGATCTTCTTCAACTTCCGTCCTGACCGTGCAAGACAGCTGACACGCTGCTTCGTAGATCCGGAATTCAGCGGTTTTGAGCGCAGAAACGGTTTCTTCCCGGTACAGTTTGTCTGCATGGCACAGTATGACGCTTCGATGCCCAATGTTTCTGTGGCTTATCCGCCGGAAGAACTGCACATGACATTCGGTGAATATGTAAGCAAGTGCGGCAAGACACAGCTGCGTATTGCGGAGACACAGAAGTATGCCCACGTTACCTTCTTCTTCAACGGCGGCGAAGAAAAGACCTTTGAGGGCGAAGACCGTATTCTGGTGCAGAGCCCGGATGTACCGACCTTTGATCTGAAGCCGGAAATGAGCGCTTATGAGGTAACTGACAAGGTAGTGGAAGCCATCGAAAGCGACAAGTATGACGCCATTATTCTGAACTATGCAAACTGTGACATGGTAGGTCACACAGGTATCTTCGATGCAGCAAAGGCTGCGGTAGAAGCTGTGGATACCTGCGTAGGACGAATGGTGGACGCTATCCTGGCAAAGGGCGGCGTGGCGTTCATCACCGCTGACCATGGCAATGCAGATAAGATGTATGAACAGGACGGTTCGCCGTTTACGGCACACACCACAAACCCGGTACCGTTTGTGGTAGTGGGTATGGACAAGCCTCTTCGTGAAGGCGGCGTGCTGGCAGATATTGCACCAACTATGCTGGAAGCAATGGAACTGCCTCAGCCGGCTGAAATGACTGGTAAGAGCCTGTTTGCATAATTGATATAACATCATATGAGAAAACCTGCAAGGGAAATTGCTCCCTCGCAGGTTTTTTGCATTCTATATAGTGGTTTTACTTTTGATAAACGAGAATACTGAATACCGCCTTTTTCTGTACCGCCGTCAGGGGCTGGAGCATACCACGGTGAAGCATTTCCTCAATGACATAGGGAATGATTTCGGCGCTGCCCAGTGCTTCCGTGCAATATTGACGGATAATCGGCTGAATGTGTTTGGGATGGTGTTCCTTTTGCAGAGCATATTTCTTTTCATCAAATGCTTTGCTAAAACTCCGGATAGATTCCGGTACATGGCATTTTGTGTGCAGTAGCTGTATGATGTGATTCCAGGTTGGTTTTTCATTGCAGACATATGTCATCACCTGTATATTGTCCTCTGCCAGATATCCTTTGTCACAAAGTCGTTTGTATTCTTCTGGTGTCAGGACAGATTTGTTGTTCTGGCTTTTGATGTAGCGGTACAGCGATTCCCAATCCTCAGAGCAATTGTCACGCCAGTCCACCAGACGATCTGCAAAGCGGCAATTGACCTGTTCATTCAGCATATCACTATTTGTATCATATTGCTGCATATAGCCGCAGAAGCCATAGGGATATTTCTCATAAGGATTTGTGCATTCTGATGGCTCGATTGTCATATGACAGTCGTCAGAAACATTTGCATGAGCAATGAAATCACCGCCGTCCGGTCGCTTGACGGAATAGGTCTGATAAAACTTCTGCCAATTTTGGGAATCACCTTGTTCGAAAAGATACCGTGTACACAGCATCACAAGGGTATACTTCATAAAATTTTTGTCATTGCCATCACAGGTGAATCCCCAGTTATCCTCTGCCTGGTCAAAGGCATGGAAAATTGCCGGGTACAGCTCGTCACAGAGTTTTTTTGCCGCCTCGAAGCAAAGGGATTGCGTTTTATCCGGAATCCGATCGTCATAAATTACCATGTTGGTGCGGAATTTCGGATTCTTGCTCTTGTCTATGCGGTCGAGATAGCCGTATTCCTCCAGCTTCTGCACATTGTCTGCAATATAGACAGATGGCACACTGAGGGCACGTGCAATTTCTTCTACAGTGTGAGGTGTGAAGTAACAGTACCAGGCAATATTTTGCTTGAGTCTGGTGTCAAACATATCCTGGGTATCACCGGTTGTACCGGCAGAGCCATTGTGCCCCGTGGAAGTAAACCGGATGGGGTTGACGGTCAGGTCAGTTGTTTGCCGTGTCATAACCAAATCCTCCTTTAGCGTGGTTCTTGCGTCCGACAGATGCCACTTTACCGTGCCGGGAGAGATCCCCAATGTTGCCGCAATTTCCGCTGCTGTCTTTTTCTTGTAGTAGTGCAGATAGACAATGGTACGCTGCCGGTCAGAGAGAAAACCGATCTCCCGGCGGAGCTGCTGAATGGTTTCCTTCTGTTCCAGATGCTCCTGGGTATCGTCGTGGCAGGGGAGTACCATATCAGAAATATCAACTGTGCTGACATGTGTCAGCTGCCGGATATGCCTTGCATAGACATTGCAGGCAATGCGATAGACATAGCCGTCCGGGTTGGTGATCTGCTCTGCGGTGAGAAAAGAACGATATACCTCGCTGACAATATCAGCGGCAAGTTCTTCTGCTTCGGTGTAGCTGCGCAGCTTCGACATGGCAAAGCCGAAAATGCGGGTCTGGTATTGTAGAATCAGTCGGTCTGCTTGTACTTTGTCCATAGGAAAAGCCTCCGGATGCGTTTTCTGTCTATATAGTGAGAGGGATGGGGAAATGGTTGGGTGATATTAAGGAATCACTGATTAAATCATGCCTTACGGTTTGGCACGCATCTTGCTTGCGTATTCTCCGTCATATTTATAATCCGCCTTTCTGCGAAAGGCACCAATGTGGTTATGAAAAAGGT
>JBJFHO010000026.1:0-4453 GCA_051893675.1 Ruminococcus sp.
CGAGGCGGGGCGAACAAGACCGCCCCGCCTTGTGAGACCTTTTCAGTAAGTAAAGTCTTGAAAACGTCCCAGTGGGACGTTTTCAAAATTTCAGTTATAGCAGATGGGCAACAAGGGGAAAGCGGTCTTGTCCGCTTTCAGTCGAAGCCCAGGAATCATTTGCGTGGATGCAGGGCAGGTGGAATGATGCCAAAAAAATCCGCCACACAAAAACAGAGTGACGGACTTTTCGCAAATTTATTTTTCAAGGTGGACATGTGGTGGATTTCCGCATCTTGCAAGCCCGAACAACAAGCGATCAGCAAAAAATCCAAGGGAAACACATGTCGATTTGGTTGGAGTAGCTGGATTCGAACCAGCGGAATGACGGAGTCAAAGTCCGTTGCCTTACCACTTGGCTATACCCCAGTAGCGGATGTCACAAGAGACTATCCTAGTATACCACAATCCGGCGGGATTGTCAAGGGTTTTGCTGGTGGTTTTATAAAAATCAATTCTTATAGGAGAATGAAACCCTCAGTCACGGCTGCGCCGTGCCAGCTCCCCTGAAAGGGGAGCATCATCTGCCTCCCCTGAAAGGGGAGGGGGACCATTGCGCAGCAATGGTGGAGGGGTTATTGGATCAAAACATAAAATTGATTTCCGTGTGGTGGTTTTGTGCAAAAAAACAGCGCAGTAAAAAACCACTGCGCTGCGGATATGATTCAATTGTTTACGCTGCACCATCCCGGCGGAGTACTGCGATCACTGTTTTGCCCAGAATCTTCGCATCTGTGGAGAAAGAACGGTCACGGATATATTTCAGATCCAGCTCCACCCATTCGTCAAACATAATGTTGCTTCTGCCGGAGCACTGCCAGTAGCAGGTGATACCGCCCTTTGCATCCAGCCGGTGCATCTGATAAGGCGTGTACTGTTCCACCTCACGTGGAAGGGGCGGACGGGGTCCCACCAGACTCATGGTACCGTTCAGCACATTGAAGAACTGGGGCAGTTCGTCCAGACTGGTTTTCCGCAGGAATCTGCCGATGGGTGTTACACGGGGGTCTTTTTTCATCTTGAATACCGGACCGTCCGCTTCGTTCTGCTGGCGTAATTCCTCCAGCTTCTGCTCTGCATCCACACACATGGTACGGAATTTGTACATGGTAAAAAATCTGCCGTCCTTTGTGACACGCACCTGCTTGAACAGGGGACTGTGAAAGTCCTGCAAAAAGATCAGCAGTGCGATCAGCAGCATGGGTACTGCCAGAATCACAATGGCAACGATAGATAAAATAATATCAACAAATCGTTTCATAAATAAGTATCGCTTTGAAACATTTTCCAGCTGGAGTGAACCAGGTCTGGTGTTTGCATGCCGCTTCACAGTCTGCGGCATATCCTCATCTTGCAGCAAATAGCCTAAATTTTCCATAAATACCCTCCGAAAATTTCAGAACACATCAATACGTCACTGCCAGAAAGCTGCCCTGTGCGCCGTCTGTTCCGGATATACTGTCCCTTGTCCGGACGGCAAAATCGTCTTTATTCGCCGGCATCGCATTCGCCGGTATCCTTTCAGAGCAATTCCCTGTGCACGAATGCCCCCTCAAGCATTCGTCAAACTATACTAAAATTATATCATCTTTTGTTGCAATCTGTCAATGTACTATTCTCACAAGATTTCACAAAAATCAATGTGTATTTTATGCAAACTACTCATAGTGATCCAATGATAGCGGAAGAGAATTCCGGAACAGGAAAAAACTGCGAAACTGCGTGGAAAATACAACCGGCTCAGAATACGCAGAAAACTGCCGCCGGAGAACGGGAAAAACCCTGTCAGCCGGCGGCAGTCCATACTTGTTTTTATTTCAGAAAAGGACAGAATACAATGCCGCTGCATCTTCCTTGCGCACCACGTCGGAAACCTGTTCCACACGTACTTTCAGTGCCTTTTGTCCCATCTGGATTTCAATGACATCGCCCACCTTGACATCGTAGGATGCCCGGGCGATCTTGTCATTGACGAGTACCTTTCCGGCATCGCATGCCTCATTGGCAACGGTACGGCGCTTGATGAGACGGGAAATTTTCAGATATTTATCCAGCCGCATGGTCATTATCCTCCTCCATGGAACGTTTTGATTTCTGCCAGAGCTCGATCCATTCGCTGCGGCTCAGGGATTCCAGAGGGCGATTTTCCCGGGCGCAGGCATCTTCCACTGCACCGAAGCACCGGATGAACTGATTTGTGGTATCCGTCAGTGCCTGTTCCGCCTGAATACCCAGCTTCTGCGCCATACCGGCACAGCAGAACAGCAGTTCGCCCATGGCACGCTCGATCTGTTCCTGATCTTCCATGTGCATGGCACGTTCCAGTGTATTTTTGCACTCTGTCACGCTGGCAAGGGCGGATTCATTGCACAGAAAATGCAGGTCATTCTTTGCGGCACGCTTGTTGACCTTCTGGGCACGCATGAGTGCCGGGAGTGTCTTTGCCACAGATTCCAGTGTCTGGGTACGAGTGGTCTGGTGCTTGGATTCCTCCTTGATCGCCTCCCAGTTTTTGAGTACCTCTTCCGTGGTATCTGCCTGAGTGGTGCTGAATACGTGGGGATGACGGAGTATCATTTTCTTGCAGATATCCGTGCATACATCGTCCAGGGTAAAGGAATTCTGTTCCTGTTCCAGCTGGGCATGGAATACCACCTGCAGCAGCAGATCGCCCAGCTCTTCCCGGAGCAGTTCGGGATCTTTCTGGTCAATGGCTTCAATGACCTCATAGGTTTCTTCAATGAGACCGCTGCGGATGGATTCGTGGGTCTGTTCCTTGTCCCAGGGACAGCCGTCCTCACTGCGCAGGAGCATGACGATTTCCGCCAGGTCATTTATGGTATAGCGTTCTTTCATTTCGTATGGTATCATATTGCACCTCCGAATGGGTTATGCTGATTTCTCACAGGAAAACTGTAGGGGCGAACTGTGTTCGCCCGCAAATGGATGGAGATCAACCAACGGGCGAACAATGTTTGCCCCTACTAGGCTATCCCACCTAAAGCTTAACTTTTGGTTTGAAAACCAGAAACGTAGGGCGGGGGCTTGCTCCCGCCGTTCCGGAAGAATCTAAGAGAAACCCCATTGTAGGGGCGACCATTGGTCGCCCGCACTTCCAATTTCTTCGAAAGGATAAGCCAACGGGCGAACAATGTTCACCCCTACTAGGCTGTCCCACCTAAAGCTTTACTTTTGGTAAAATAGCCACCCCTCCACCAGCTTCGCTGGTCCCCCTCCCCTTTCAGGGGAGGCAGATGCAGCGAATTTGTTTCCCAAGCCTCCCCTGAAAGGGGAGGGGAACCGCCGTAGGCGGTGGAGGGGTAACGATTTCAATCAGTTTGCATCCACAAAGCCGACCTTCCGGTACACCTTGCGCACGATACGGGACGAATATGCCAGCGCCTTTGCATCGGATGCCGTGTAGCATTCCTTGAGATATGCCTTGTCAGCGATGAGCTTTGCGTATGTCTCCTGCATGGGACGCAGATGATCTGCCACGGCTTCACCGACAGCCAGCTTGAAGTCACCGTAACCCTTGCCCTCGAATTCCTGTTCAATGGCAGCAAAATCCTTGCCGGTAACGCTGGAATAGATGGTCATCAGGTTGTTGATGCCGTCCTTGCCCTCTGCATAGCGTACCTCTGCTTCGCTGTCGGTAACCGCACGCTTGCACTTGCGGATAATGGTATCCTTGTCATCCAGAATGAGGATGCAGGCGTTGGGGTTGGTGTCAGACTTGGACATCTTCTTCGTGGGTTCCTGGAGGGACATGATCTTTGCCCCTACCGGCGGAATGTACGGCTCCGGCAGGGTGAAGAAATCGCCGTAGCGCTGGTTGAACCGCTGTGCAATGTCACGTGTCAGTTCCAGATGCTGCTTCTGGTCTACGCCAACAGGCACCAGATCTGCGTTGTACGCCAGAATATCTGCCGCCATGAGTACGGGATAGGTAAAAAGACCGGCGTTGACATCATCGGGATGCTTCTGGCTCTTGTCCTTGAACTGGGTCATACGGGACAGCTCGCCGAACTGGGTATTGCAGCTGAGGATCCAGCTCAGTTCAGCATGAGTACGCACGTGGCTCTGGATAAAGAGGATGGACTTGTCCAGGTCAATGCCGCATGCCAGCAGCAGGGCATATGCCTGTAAGCTGTTCTGGCGCAGCTTCACCGGATCCTGACGGACGGTGATGGCGTGCATATCTACCACGCAATAAACACAGCGGTATTCATCCTGGAGCGGTCCCCAGTTGCGGATGGCACCGATATAGTTGCCCAGGGTAAAGGTACCCGTAGGCTGAATGCCGCTGAAAATCAGTTTTTTCGTTTCCTGTTCTGCCATAAATGGACTTCCTTTCTGATACTAATTCTCTATCAAACTATTGAAATAGTTTGATAGAGAGCGTGTGCTAACG
>JBJFHO010000027.1:0-4430 GCA_051893675.1 Ruminococcus sp.
AGTTCGAGGGAAGGGAAAATGTGCCAAAGGGGACGGCTGTGATCTTTGCTTCCAATCATCGCAGCTTTCTGGACCCGGTGCTGGTGGCCATGTCAGCCCCCCACCCCTTTAACTATATTGCCAAAGAGCCGCTGTTCAAAAATCCGGTGTTCGGGGCATTTATCCGGTTTATGGGGGCATTTCCCACATCGGATGCCAAGCACCCGGAATACAATATGCTGGATGAAGCCACCTATCGTCTGGAACATCGTCGGCATCTGACCATTTTTCCGGAGGGCACCCGCCATACAGACGGAAAGGTCGGTCGTGGCAAAAGCGGCGTCTGTGTGCTGGCGGCACGCAGCGGCAAGCCGGTGGTTCCCATCGGGCTGGTGTTTGATTCCAACAACCTGCATTTCCGCAGCCGAATCTGCGTCCGGGTGGGCAAGCCCATCTATGCGGCAGATTACGGACTGACTCCGGAATCCACGCCCTACGAAATGCACGCCATGCGGGCGGACATTATGGATCAGATTCGTACTATGGTGGAGGAAAACCCGCCGTTTCCCATTGTTCACGACGAGCCGAAGAAAAAGACGACCATTGAGATCGCTGAGGAAAAACGCCGGGCGGAACGTCTGGAGAAAAAGCAGCAGGCTGCGGCGCAGGCGGAGACGAAACAGGAACCCAAGGACACAAAGGAGTAACTTATGGCTGAGATCACTGTGGCCGAATCCGCTGGCTTTTGCTTTGGCGTAGACCGGGCTGTCAAGCTTTGCTATGAGGCGCTGGAGCAATATCAGGCAGTGGCCACTCTGGGGCCCATCATTCACAACCAGAACGTGGTAGACGATCTGACCCGGAAGGGTGCCCGGATCGTCAGCAGCATTTCAGAGCTTCGCCCGGAGGAGTGCGTGGTCATTCGCTCCCACGGCGTCAGCGCAGATGTCTATGCACAGCTGAAGGAGGCTGGCAATCCTTACGTGGACGCCACCTGCCCCTTTGTGGCAAAGATTCACCGTATCGTGGAGAAGCATACGGCGGCCGGGGATTTTGTGCTCATTGCCGGAGATGCCAAACATCCGGAAGTGGAAGCCATTGTGGGACATTGCAAAGGTAATTGCTTTGTTTTTGAAAGTTCAGAGGCCTTAAACGAATTTTTTCAAAAAAATTCAGGGAATTCTTACAAAAAGCTTGCAATCGTTGCGCAAACAACGTATAATATATTAGTATGGGAAAAGTGTTTAGAAGTTCTTCCCAAAGACAACCCGAATATTATGGTTTACGATACAATCTGCCATGCGACCCAAGTACGTCAGAACGATGCAGACAGGCTCTCCCGTCAGTCGGATCTGATGATCATTGTGGGCGGCAGACACAGCTCCAATACCGTGAAGCTTTATCATGTCTGCAACAGAAACTGTAGGTCTTATCATATTGAAAATTCGGACGAGCTTTACACTTTAGACCTGTGTAATGCCGAGCGTATCGGGATTACAGCCGGCGCGTCCACACCGGCACATATCATTAAGGAGGTTCAACAAACTATGACTGAAATTATGGATAACAACAATCTGGAGGAGGACATCAACTTCGCCGAAGCACTGGATCAGTCCTTCAAAAAAATACATACAGGGGAAAAGGTTAAGGGTACCGTCTGCTCACTGAACAACACGGAAGCAATCGTGGACGTGGGCACCAAGCACACCGGCTATGTGCCGCTGAGCGAGCTGACAGACGATCCTTCCAAGAAGCCTGCTGATGTTGTTGCCATCGGCGACGAACTGGATCTGATCGTAACCAAGATCAACGACCAGGAGGGTATTGTGACCCTGTCCAAGAAGAAGGTCGATGAGATGAAGGGCTTCGAGGAGATCATCAAGGCAAAGGATGAGGGTGCTATTCTGGAAGGCACTGTTAACGCAGCTGTCAAGGGCGGCGTGATCATCACCTATGCCGGCGTTCGTGTATTCATCCCGGCATCCCAGAGCGGTCTGCCGAGAGGCGCAGAGATGGATTCTCTGGTAAAGACCGCCCAGCGTTTCACTATCCTGGAAGTCAACGAGCACCGCAGAAGAGCTGTCGGCTCTATCAAGGCTGTTCTGAAGGCTGAAAAGGATGCTGCCAAGGAAGCATTCTGGGAAACTGCTGAAGTAGGCAAGGTATACAAGGGCGAGGTCAAGTCCCTGACCAGCTACGGCGCATTCGTAGATCTGGGCGGTATCGACGGTATGGTTCATATCTCCGAGCTGTCCTGGAAGCGCATCAAGCACCCCAGCGAAGTTGTCAATGTCGGCGACTACATCGAAGTATTCATCAAGGAACTGGATCGTGAAAACAACCGCATTTCTCTGGGCTACAAGAAGCCGGAGGACAATCCGTGGGAGAAGTTCAAGGCAAACTACAGCGTTGGCGATGTGATTCCGGTTACCATCGTTTCCATCACACCTTTCGGCGCATTTGCACAGATCATTGACGGCGTGGACGGTCTGATCCACATTTCTCAGCTGGCTGACAAGCGTGTTGAAAATGTCAAGGATATCGTTTCCGTTGGCGATACTGTTGATGTTAAGATCATTGACATCGACATCGAGAACAAGCGTATCTCCATCTCCATGCGTGCTCTGCTGGAGGACGAGGATGTTGCTGAGGATGAGGAATAATTCCAAGTCCGGAAGTTCTCTTTTGACAAGGTAAAATAAAAAGCGGCAGTGTGGCTTTTGGTTGCACTGCCGCTTTTTGATTCAATTCATAAGAATAATCACAAAAAATAACCGCCCCGAGTTTCCAGCCCGGACGGTTATTCTTTATTTTTTCACATCGGCAATCCACCGCCAGGGCATATTTTTCCAATACTCCCCGGCATAATCAATACCCACACGCACATCGGTGCGCAACTCCGGACGGAATCCATCGTCTGCGATCCACAGATCCGGACAGGTGACAAAGCTATCCCCGTTCAGAGACTTGTCGATTTGCAGGTATTTCGTCAGCTTCGCCGGGCCGTTGTGTACTTCCCCGGCACGGAGGAGTACGCCCTGAGGCTGTTCCGGCTCGCCTGTAATGACATTCATCAGCCAGTGCATGCCGTAGCACAGGTAAATATAGATCACACCGCTTTCCCGATAGAGCAATTCTGTCCGGGGCGTTCTGCCTTTGGAGGCATGGCATCCCAGATCCGCCGCGCCACGATATGCCTCCGTCTCGGCAATGCGCTCCTGCAAGATCGTCCCGTCAGGCAGACGGCGCAAAAGCAATTTCCCTACCAGATCCGGTGCGACTTCCAGACAGTCCCGGTGGAAAAAGGATTCGTTCAGTCGGATGGGTTGCATGATATGCTCCTTTCAATTGCACAAAATCAATGCATCGGAAAATCAAAATATTGTTCCCCTATTCCTGAATGACGCATTCCTTCAGGTACAGGTACTGTCCCTCTTCCACCGTTACGGTAACGGATTCAACAATCTCACTGGTGGACGGATCATACAAGCTGCCGGACTCTGCAATCACAGGTGCAACGCTTCCAAGCTCCGTATAAATAGCATAAGTGGGATACACATTGTGGGTTTCCCCCTCATAGGGGCAAATGGTGTATGTGCCCGGCTCTATGTCACACCCCACACAGAACATACCCGGATGGTTTGTGGGATCATTGAGAACAGTATTCTTTGTCACATCATAGCAAATTGCCCACGAGAAGTGGAAATATGTCCCTTCCTCCAGCTGGACAATGGCGGAATATTCGTGCCAGTTACCGCTGAGTTCCTGTTCTTCTTCCCGGTCTGCATAGATGCCTGCATAAAACAGATGATCCGGATTGGAGGATTCGGACACGAGCACATATTCCCCTGCCGGAATCTCCTCCCCCACCAGATAGGTGCCCGATGTGAACACGCCGCTTTCCTGCATTTTTTCCAGCGCTGTCGTGTCATTTTCGGATACCTCGGCATGTGCATCCAGAACAGCATTACTGGTGATACTGGGGCTGTTTGAATTGGTGCGCAGACGCAGTACGGCAACACCTGTTGCACCAACGCCCAGAATTACAACTGCAAAGACAAGCAGCAGGATCAGGCAAAGCTTCATGTGAGAATTCCGGTTTTTGGTCTGTATACGCACCCGTGATTCTGATACAGCAGCCGGCATCTTGCAATATTCACAGACATTGTGATACATGGGCGCACCGCAGTGCGGACAAACTCGTTTCATGATAACGACTCCTTTCTTATGGGCTTCTCTAAAAATCTATGACGTTCGTCAAAACATCCAATGAACACCGTTTTCATCGTTTCAAAACCTTGTCAAACACAAAGTATACACTTTTGGGCACAAGTACCTGCGGTTTTGCGCCTAGAATATGGCATCCCTTGTGTACTTTGTCGAATCGTCCTAGTGCCTTGTCACATCTAAAAATTTATTCCGTTGAAAACGTCCCACCGGGACGTTTTCAA
>JBJFHO010000028.1:0-4414 GCA_051893675.1 Ruminococcus sp.
TTATATTTTCTTTGCGTGTTTATGGCATCGTTCGATCACATACCTCATTCAAATGGAAGAAGAACTCCTTATTGCATTGCCTTACACTTTGAAATCGCCGCTTCAAAAATATTCAGCCCTGCCTCCAACTGCTCATCAGTAATAACCAGCGGTGCCAGGAAGCGGATGACATTCCCATAAATACCTGCACTTTCCACCAGCAGGCCATGCTGTGCACATTCCTGCACCAAGGCTGTAGTCAGCTTTGCATCCGGTGTTTTCGATGTCTGATCGGTGACAAATTCAATGCCGATCATGGCGCCCAGGCCCCGGACATCGCCGACACAGGAATAGGTCTCTTTCCACTTTTCATACCGTGTCATGACCTTTTCACCGATGGCACAGGCTCTCTCTGCCAGATGATCCCGCTGCATGATCTCAATGACTTTCAGTGCAGCCGTGCATGCCAGAGGATTGCCGCAGAATGTGCCGCCAATGGTGCCCGCCGGAACAGCTTGCATGATTTCTTCCCGGGCCGTAATGGCGGAGAGGGGGAGTCCAGCTGCAATGGATTTTGCAGAAGAAATGATGTCTGGAGCACAGCCTGCCTCAGCCCAGTATTCGGAGGCAAAGAAACGACCTGTACGGCAGAAACCGGATTGCACCTCGTCTGCCACCAGAAGAATGCCTGACTCGTCACAGATTTTCCGCACAGCCTTTACCCATTCGATGGGAGCCGGAATAAAGCCACCCTCGCCCTGTAAAGGCTCTACCACAATGGCAGCAATATCCTCTGCCGGTGCACATTGCTCAAATACTTTGTAGATGCTGTCTACATAAAAATCAATGGCGTTTTCATCTGTCATTCCCTTGGGTTTGCGGTACAGATAGGGGAATTCTGCACGGTAAATGCCGTCCGGGAACGGTCCCATACCCTTAGCGTAAGCTTTCTTAGAAGTCATTGCCATAGTCAAAGTAGTTCTGCCGTGGAATGCCCCGGAAAAAACGATGATGCTCTTTCTGCCGGTGTAAGCCTTTGCGACTTTCACAGCGTTTTCATCCGCTTCTGCACCACTGTTTGCAAAGAACGTGCGCTTTTTTTCACCCTTGACCGGAACGATCTCGTTCATTTTCTCCGCCAGTGCCACATATCCCTCATGGGTGATGATATTCTGCATGGCGTGGAAATATTTGTCCGCCTGTTCCTTGACTGCCGGAACGATCTCCGGGTGACTGTAACCGATGTTCAGAACACCAACGCCGCCGATCCAGTCCAGAAAGATATTGCCGTCCACATCTTCCAATACAGCGCCAGCACCTTCTTTTATAACAGTGGGGTAAACACAGCCGATGGCATCCGGTACACTGTTGTGCCGCCGTTCGATGACTGCGGAAGCCTTTGGTCCCGGAACGGTTTCGGTTATAATTTTCGGTAATGCTTCATACAACATAAAAAATCCTCCATTTGAATCGAATAAAAAAACACAGACAAGGACGATTTCTGTACAAACGCCGTTGTCTGTGTTTCTGTTTCTATTATACCATTTTCTCTGTGAAACGCAATGTGTGCCAAGCACGTAGATTTTCTGGAAATTTGTGCTTTACGCACAGTTTGTTTTGTGCTATAATAAAGGAGACACTTGGGAATCTGAAACAAGGGGGGGTTTTTGTATGGCATTTTGTCTGAATTCGCTGCTGTCCCCGTATGAGGAACGGTATCAGCTGCATCTGGCTGCCGGGGAAAACGGGGTTTCCAATCATGCAGTGTGGGTTTACCTGGCGGAGGATATTGAAAATATCCCCATGCTAAAAGAAAACCAGCTCATTATTACCACAGGATTGTTCACCCGGAATGGAGTAACTCTTTTGAAATTTCTCTCCGCAGTCATAGCCCGGAAAGAATCTGGTATTATTCTCAACGTGGGAAAATATCTGCATCCGGAAGATATCACGGAGGAAGTCCGGGAACTCTGCGCAGTACATCACTTCCCCTTGTACACCATGCCGTGGGAAGTGCACTTGACGGATGTCATGCAGAGTCTCTGTACAGAACTATTGAAACATTCCCAGAAGTATCATCTGATTTCAACCGCCTTCCGGAATACACTGATGCAGCCGGAAAAGCCGGAGAATTATCGCACAGTTCTGGAGCAGAACGGATTCTCCCCACAGGCGGAATATACCTGTATTGTTGTATCAGGTACGTTTCCCCATGCTGCAATACACAGCCTGCTGCATCTGGAAAACAGCTATTTTCATGTATTGGAATATGAACAGGTGACGCTGCTGATCATTGCCAGTGGTTCTGCGGAGCACATCCACGCCTTTTCCGAAAATCTCTGCCGAATGGAAGAATTGCAGCAGAATCGCATTGGAATCAGTACCCGGATGCAGGGAGTGGAGAATCTCTCCCGACTGTACCAGCAGGCGAAATACGCATTGCAAGCGGCAGAGATCCGGGAGGAACCCATGGCACGGTATGAAGAGATTGGCATTCTGGCACTGATTTTTGCCGTACCGGATCGCCGGCTGCTGGAACAGATGGCGGAGCAGAAATTGCAGGTATTTGAGGCGTATGACCGGAAACACCACGCCTGCCTGGTGGACACCCTGTTTGAGTATCTTCGTACAGGCGGTTCCCTTTCTGCCACTGCACAGCGGCTGTATACCCACCGGAATACCATCGGCTATCGCATGAATCAAATCCGGGAACTGTGCGGAAAAGCATTGGAATCCCAGGAAGAACGCCTGGACTATCTGACAGCCATTTATATCCGGAAAGTTCTGGAACAAGACAAATAGAAAAGAGGAACCCATATGGACTACATTTCTCATAATATCTCCGTAAATCTGAAACGCATCCGTTCATCCAAAGGGATGAGTCTGGATATGGCAGCGGAGCAGACTGGCGTCAGCAAAAGTATGCTGTATCAAATTGAAAAAGGCGATGCCAACCCTTCCATCAGTGTACTGGGCAAGATTGCAAGCGGACTGCGTATTGAATTCAACGAGCTGATCTCTACGCCGCCCATGGACTCCTGCCTGGTAAAAGTGACAGATCTGGTTCCCATCAAGGAAATTCCCGGGCAGTATCGTGTGTGGACCTGTTTCCCTTATGAGGATAATCGCAAGGTGGAGATCTATCGCATTGATATTGAGCCGGGCGGTGTCTATGTCAGCGGCGGACACGGCGAAAAGACCCGGGAGTACATTGCTGTGCTGGAAGGTGCTGTGACTATTGAAGTGGATGAGATCGTGCAGACGGTGCAGCCAAACGATGTCTTTCGCTTCGAATCTCAGCACACTCACAAATACCGGAATCTGGCTTCGTGCAGTACAAGTCTGCTTTGCTTCTTTGTCGCATATTCCTGAGGTAACACCGTATAAGGATTGTCCCTGATTATCTATGGAACAGAATGTTCAATATAATAAACATGAAAGTTATATAATAACTTGATTGCCGCATTGATAGAGAATAACAGTCCGGAACGGAATGCGGTTTCTTGTTTATGATGGCTTCTTAAAAACGACTGTAAAACAGGCGGATTTTCTAATAGATAAAAAGAAAAATCACCTATTTTCTTTTTATATCACAAAGAAGAGAGAAAATGCTTGACTTTTTTCTTGTACGATGATATGATGATATTGTTCAAAATAAAAAACAACAATACAGCAAAAGGCAAAGGCGCCTGCTCTTGGGAAAAGAGTAGGCGTTTTTGTTTTTTATCGCTGAAAAAAGTATGATGGAGGTTGTTGTTATGAAACTGAAAGACACTGGACTGACGGTACAGGATATCAAGGACAAGGTAAACAAGTATATGATCGAAACCTACGAGCGTTTTGATTTCCTGGCAGAAACAGCAAAGGACATTTATATTTACGACGAAAACGGAACAGAGTATCTGGACTTTTACGCAGGTATTGCTGTAAACTCCGCTGGCAACTGTAACGAAAAGGTCGTTGCAGCTGTAAAGGATCAGGTAGGCGACATTATGCATACCTTCAACTACCCGTACACCATTCCCCAGGCACTTCTGGCAGAAAAGATTTGCACCACCATTGGCATGGACAAGATCTTCTACCAGAACTCCGGTACAGAGGCAAACGAAGCCATGATCAAGATGGCAAGAAAGTATGGCGTGGAAAAGTACGGCCCCCACAAGTACAACATTGTCACAGCTGCAAAGTCTTTCCACGGTCGTACCTTTGGTGCCATGAGTGCAACTGGTCAGCCGGACAACGCCTGCCAGATTGGCTTCGGTGATATGGTACCTGGCTTCACCTATGCACCGTACAATGATTTGCAGGCATTCAAGGATGCCTGTACCGAAAACACCATTGCCATTATGATTGAGCCGGTACAGGGCGAAGGCGGTGTTAACCCGGCAACACCGGAATTTATGACTGGTCTGCGGGAATTCTGTGATGAAAAGGG
>JBJFHO010000029.1:0-4367 GCA_051893675.1 Ruminococcus sp.
CGAACATTGTTCGCCCGCCAAAAATCCAGGCAAACCGCAACGGGCGACCAATGGTTGCCCCTACAATAATCCATATTTTACAAAAATGGATTTGCGTGATATCGAATTATGTAAAATTGACACACACTTTTTCCTGTGCTATAATAAAAAGAAGAAAACACGTCATACTATGCAGGAGGAACCCTATGCGGATACGATATCTTTTTCTCATTCCCGAAGCGATATTATTATTCTTTTTTGTTGCGCCGGTGTTCAAACGCATCTGCAACCCCGGCAATATCGGCGGTGCACTGGGCTGCCTGTTTCTGATGGCACTCACGCTGTTTCCCCATGCGTTTGGGCAGCTGTTCCGCCGGATATGGGAGCATCTGCCCGGAAAGATCGGGCTGTCTGTACTGGGCGTACTGGTTGCTGCCGGGCTGATCTTTTCCGGCGTCATGTCCGTGCAGATGGCACGTGCCATTGCGCATACACCGGAAACACCGGAGACAGTTGTCGTGCTGGGCTGTAAGGTCCGGGGCACAACGCCCAGTGTCATGCTGACCCGGCGGTTGGAGGCGGCACTGGAATATCTGAATGAGAACCCCTCTGTTTCCTGTGTTGTGACCGGCGGACAGGGTGCCGGGGAGGATATTCCCGAGGGACAGGCGATGAAAATCTGGCTGGTGGAACACGGCGTAGCGGAGGAACGGATTCTGGTGGAGGATGCGTCGGAAGATACCCAGGAAAATCTCCGCTATACAGCGGAAATTCTGGAGGAAAAGGGTCTTGGAAAGGAAATTGTCATTGTGACGGACGGATTCCACCAGTATCGTGCCGGACTGCTTGCGGAACAAGCAGGGCTGGAGGCATCGGCATACAGTGCTTATACCAATCCGCTCTATGTGCCTACCTATTGGGTGCGTGAGTGGATGGCATTGTTTCAGCTGCTGGTGTTGGGGCATGGTTGATGGGAATTAGGAATGAGGAGTTACGTCTGCGACGATGTGTCAAAATGGTACAAGTCCTGCTATCCTTCGTTACATAATGCTACTGAGAGAGGAGTGTTTTCATGCTGGAGCAATTGACGCCGCGGGTGTACCATCTGCGGTTTTCCCAGACAAAGGATCGTCCGTCTCTGGGATATATCCGGGGAGATCGGTTTTCCCTTATGGTAGACGCCGGGAATTCCCCGGTGCATGTGCGGGAATTTTGGGCGGCTGTGGAGGAAGCTGGTTTCCGTCCGCCGGATATGGTTGCCCTGACACATTCCCACTGGGATCACTGTTTCGGGCTGAGTGCGCTGGATATCCCGTCTATTGCCTGTGTGCAGACACGTCAGTCTCTGGAAATGGTATCAAAGTTGCAATGGACGCCGGATGAACTGGAGAAAAATGCGGAAAAGGGTATTGTGCCCCGTCTGTGTGTGCCGCGGATCCGGGAACATTTTCCCCAGCTGGAAACCATCCGGATAGCACTGCCTACGCTGACATTTTCCGAATCCATGACCATAGATCTGGGCAACTGTACCTGCGTCCTGAAGCATGTGACCAGTCCTCACGCAAGGGATACGACGATCGTGTGGGTGAAAGAGGAACGCATGGCGTTTCTGGGAGATGCAGTCTATCAGGAACTGGTAGGGGATGTATGGACAGAACGCCCGGAGAAGCTGCGAAAACTGGTGGAGGAACTGACACCGTTGGATTTTACCATGTGCCAGCCGGCGCATCAACGTGCAATGACAAAAGAGGAACTGCTGACCTGGTTTGCCCGGCGAATCCAGCGTGCGGAGGAAATATAGACAAGAATGGGGCTGTTGCAAGGACAGTCAAATCCCGGTTCACGGGTCGATGTGGGCATCGACCCCTACAAAACGTCACACAATCGTGGTAATTTGTAGGGTGCGATGCTCACATGGCACCGTTTTCCTGTGGGATTTTGACTGCCTGCAACAGCCCTTTTGTTATGCTGTAGTATGTACCGTTTTCTTTTTCCAGATGCGTTCCAGGGCGAGACCTGCCAGGAAAGCGACCACATCGCCGAATGTGGAAATAATACGCATGGTGACGGCGTAGAGCATAATGGTATCCGTGCTCATAAAGCTGCCGCACATGAGTACCATGACAGCTTCCCGGATGCCGATGCCGCCGGGTGCGCCGGGGGTGACAAAGCCAATGATCCACGAGAACAGGTATGTTCCCAGAAACAGTCCCATTTTTTCCGCCGGAACGTCAAACATGAGATATGCCGGCACGGCATACATTACAGTAGAGATGACATACTGTGTCAGATAGAGCAGGAACACCATGAGGATTCGTGGGAGAATACTGCGGCTCAGAAGCCGGCAGTATTTTTCGAAGTATCGGCGGAGGTGCTCCCGGAATTTCCAGCGCAGAATGACAATTGCCAAAGCGAGCACCAGGATGCCCACGCCCAGGACAATGAGGAAATTCCTGCGGTAGGTCACGATCAGCTCCAGCATATCCCGTCCCATGAGGATGACAATGAGCAAAAGGGGCGTGAGCATACAGCAGATAATGTCCAGCACCGTGGCGCATGCCACATCCACGTGGCTGATATGGAGATCAGCGGCAAGCTGGTTCCGTCCCACATACTGAAAGACGTTTCCAGGAACGTATTTCATCAGATTGGACTTGGTATAGACCGGGAGGGCGTCCCGGACGGGTATCTGGATACCTGAGAGAATGCGGATGAACCGCAGCCACGGCATAGTCATAAAGAGCACCATTGCCGCCTGCACCAGGGTGCAGCCGCAGATAATGGCGAGGGCCTTTCCGTGGGCGAACATAGACCAGTCCACATCCATGGTGACGATTTTTTTCACCACAAAGACCATGGCAATGACAGTGATGATCGTGCCGATGAGTTTATAATATTTTTTGAGAAATCCCATGAAACGTCCTTTCTGCGGCATCTGCCGCCGAGTGAAGTTATTGTCTATTGTAGCATGTTTTTGGGGGAATGTCAAACCGCACCCTGCCACCATTGCCACGCAAATCAATTTTATAAGAAAGAACCCCTCAGTCACGGCTGCGCCGTGCCAGCTCCCCTTTCAGGGGAGCCTATATTCAGCCTCCCCTGAAAGGGGAGGGGGACCATTGCGCAGCAATGGTGGAGGGGTGATTGGATTGAAACATAAAATTGATTTCCATGCACCATTGCGAAAAAATGTTGCATTCTGGATAAATATGTGGTATAATATAGGGGCATTCTGATTCTGAGAGGAGTTTTTGTATGAAGAATTTCAAGAATATTCTTGCGGCAGTGATTGCCGGAGTGGTTTGTGCGGTGTGTGTGCCGTGGACGGTCAGTGCCGCAGAAGCAGG
Organism: Ruminococcus sp.; assembly: GCA_051893675.1. Classification (GTDB taxonomy): domain Bacteria; phylum Bacillota; class Clostridia; order Oscillospirales; family Ruminococcaceae; genus Ruminococcus_C. Next base: position 3,327 of record JBJFHO010000029.1, read on the forward strand.
GGACACCGGGACATATGGGGATTTGACGTATACTGTATTGGAAGATGGAACAATTGAGATTACAGATTGTGATGAGGCTGCAACGGAAGTGGAGATCCCGGCGGAGATTGATGGGATGGCGGTGGCTAGCATTGGAGATGAAGCATTCTGGTATTGTGAGATTCTAATAGATATTTCAATCCCTGATAGCGTTATAACAATTGGACGATATGCGTTTGCACATTGTACTGGTTTGACGTCAATCAGTCTTTCTGAGAATGTAACAGAGATAGAAATGGGTGCGTTTAATTGTTGTTCTAATTTGACTGCTATTGATATTCCAGATAGTGTGATAAATTTTGATTTGGCTAGCACGTTTGTGGAATGTAGTAGTTTGACTTCAATAGATATTCCTGATTGCGTTACAAATATTGGTCATGTTGCGTTTTCTGGGTGCACATCGTTGGCATATGTTACAATTCCAAATAGTGTTGAAAGCATAGATAGCTATTCATTTTATAATTGTACCAGTTTAACAGATATTTATTATGCAGGTGCAGAAGCTGAATGGAACGCCATTTCTATCGATAACACAGATGGGTGTAACGACCCCCTGACAAACGCCACCATCCACTTCAACGGTGCAGCCTCCGAAATCACCCCATCCGCCGGCGACATCGACGGCGACAATATCATTGACGCCAACGATGCATATATCTCTCTCCTCGCCTACGCAAAACTCTCCGTGGGCAGTGACTCCGGTCTGAACGATGCACAAATTGAGGCTGCGGATGTGGACGGCGACGGCAGTATCACTGCAAATGACGCTTACTATATCCTGCTGTACTATGCAAAGCGCTCCGTGGGACAGGATGTCTCCTGGGCGGAGCTTCTCGGCTGAACTTCTGCTACATAACTTCTCAAACCGGAACGGCACTGACCGCTCCGGTTTTTTGCTGTCCATCTGCAAGAAACGGTGCATTCCTGCATAGAATAAAGGCAACACTGCACAAAGATTGTGCGTCAGATGCGCCGTCAGATTTTTCGTCAGATGAAACAAAA
>JBJFHO010000030.1:0-4347 GCA_051893675.1 Ruminococcus sp.
AGAAAAGCGACAGCTTTTCGAGGGGAAAGCGAACAAGACCGCTTTCCCCTGTTCCAAATCAAAGTAAGCAACACCTTGAAAACGTTCCAGTGGAACGTTTTCAACGCACCAACACCAAAACCAATCCCACAACAAAAGCCGTCAACTGCATGACGGCTCTTTCAACAATACTTTTAACTTACAGTGCTTCTTTCAGCTCTGCCGGTGCCGCCGGCTCGGAAACCTTCTGAATATCTGCACCGATCTCACGAAGCTTTGCATCCAGATTCGCATAGCCACGTTCAATATGATAAATATCCTCAATTTCCGTAATGCCGTGTGCTGCCAGTCCTGCAATGATCAGCGCTGCACCTGCACGGAGATCGCACGCCTTTACCGGTGCGCCCGTAAGCCGTCCGGTGCCTTCGACTACGGCAACCTTACCATCCACAGAAATATCCGCACCCATACGGCGCAGCTCATCCACATAGCGGAAACGCTGTTCCCAGACGCCTTCTGTAATGATACTCGTGCCCTCAGCCAGTGTCAGCAGCGTCGTGATCTGGGGCTGCATATCCGTGGGGAAACCCGGATGGGGCATGGTTTTGACATTGGTACGTACCAGCGGTCCGTCTACCCAGACACGAACGCTGTCGTCAAATTCCTCAATATTTACACCGATCTTCCGCAGCTTGCTGGTAATCGGTTCCAGATGCTTGGGGATAACATTCTTTACCAGAACATCGCCGCCCGTTGCAGCTGCTGCAATCATGAAAGTACCTGCTTCGATCTGGTCGGGGATGACAGAATATACTGCGCCGTGGAGATGCTCCACACCACGAATCTTGATGACATCTGTGCCGGCACCCATGATATCCGCACCCATGGAGTTCAGGAAGTTCGCCAGGTCAACGATATGGGGTTCCTTGGCTGCATTTTCAATGATGGTCAGTCCCTTGGCACGGACAGCTGCCAGCATGGCATTCATAGTCGCACCAACAGAGACTACGTCTAAGTAGATCTGATTGCCCACCAGCTGATCTGCCACCAGATCCACCATGCCATGTTCAATGCTGCACTTTGCACCCAGGGCAGAAAATGCCTTCAGATGCTGGTCAATGGGTCGATCCCCCAGAGGACATCCGCCCGGCATAGACACACGTGCCTTTCCATAGCGACCCAGCAGTGCGCCCAGGAAGTAATAGGATGCCCGCATTTTCCGTGCACTCTCATAGGGTACACAATAATTGGTCAGACCTGCCGCAGAAATACGGACAGTGGTTTTGTTCAGATATTCGACCTGCGCTCCCATTTCATAGAGAATCCGCAGGCTGATGGAAACGTCACTGATATCCGGAACGTTTTCCAGGATACAAGGTTCATCGCTGAGCAGAACTGCCGGGATCAGGGCAACCGCCGCATTCTTTGCTCCGCTGACTTCTATTTCTCCGGCAAGGCGATGCCCGCCGTGAATGACAAATTTATCCAATTTCGTCTCTCCTTCAATTTGTGCACCAGGCACTTGATGAAAGGCACCGGGAAAGGAGCCGGGTCTTTCATGCCGGGAGGCACACCAGGAACTGCAAGCTTTTATTTCGCAGCAAGCTGCGCTGCAATTCCTGCACATCTATTCCAGCACGCCTGCATTTCGCACACAGGCATATCCGTTGTCATATGACTTACCCGGCAGTATCTGCCAGGAAAAAATTGCTTTTCCAAAACGCCGGATGCACCTCCGGCGGCGCACAGCTGTATGCAATTGCCATACAATCTGAGCATCTGCACACAGTATATTTTGTATGCTATCTTTATTATTATACACGAATCCACTGCGTTTGTAAAGTAAAAAGCAAGTATTTTTTTCGCATTTTGGCAGTATTGCAGGAAAAGTCAAGTTCACCGTCAAACCATTTGTACGCATTTCATAAAAATCAAAGCAAAATTTCAACAAAATGCCCAATCACGAAGCAGATAATTCTCCATACGTGCCCATCTCAATGGATATGATCAGGATATCTTCCTCCGGCGGTGTATAGCCGCCCTCGGTCTCTGCCGGTTTTGCTGCTGCATCGGTAATGGCATCAATGGTGGCAAAGCTTTCGTCGCCGTATGCCTGGGCAAACACTGTCATCTGCTGGGAATAGTTCGGCACGCCGCCCCGTTCCAGGAATGCGTTGTTGATCACCTCTGCATTTTCAGAGACGGACTGCAATTCCTCCTTGGTTTCCTCATCGAATACAATGGAATCGCATACCACAAACCTTGTGCCGCAGTAGGTGGTCATGCTCCCGGTGAGACGTGCCCAGATACCGCCTTCCTGTGTGGTAGTCGGCACACAGAATGCACCCCGCAGGGGCCAGAGATCCGCACTGGTCTCCCGTTCCACTTTTTCGTAGGTATCATCTGATCCGGCTGCCAGGGTGCCGTCTGCATTGGGGCTGCCTGCCTCAAAGTAAATGCCCTTTTCCACGGAGAACACATAGGTGTTGTCATAATAGCCGGACTCTGCCAGCTCTGTGAACTGTGCCACATAGGCAGGCGCCTGTTCCGGGTATAGTTCCGCCACAATATCCCCCGCTGTGGTGTGAACTTTCATTGCCATTGCATCCTCTTCTGGTTCATCCAGCTGCACTAGTGTTGCCGTGCCAAGATCCACATAGGTTTTACTCTGCTGTTCCAGATAGGTGCAGCAGGAGAATACGCCGAAACAAAGCAGCGTCATGATGATCATCAGGATAAATGCCCTGGTGATCCCTTTTTTATGATCCTTGAGTGCCATAGCGTTCCTTTCTTATTCTGCGATTCTGGTGATCTCTGTACCCTGTCTGGTTTCCCGCACAGCATAGCCCAGTGCGGCGATCTCGTCCCGGAGACGGTCTGCCTCGGCGAAATCCTTTGCCTTTCTGGCAGCCTTACGCTGTTCCACCAGTTCCAGCACCTCTGCCGGAATCTCATCTGCCTGTTTGCGGTTATAGAGCAAACCCATCACACCAGTCAGTTCGTCGAAGAGTGCCGCACCGGCTTCCAGCTGTTCCTTCGATGTTGCAGCATCTGCGCTCATAATATTCAGTTCACGCACCAGTTCAAAAATGGCTGTCATGCCGTCTGCGGTATTGAGATCATCGTCCATAGCCGTAATAAATTGCTGTTTCCGTTTTTCGAAAATTTCCTTTGCCGTATCCGAAATTGTTCCCGGCTTTGCCGCAGCAATGGCACGATCCAGTGTCTCCCGGCAGGCATACAGACGTTCCAGAGACGCCTTACAGGCATCCAGCAGTTCCTTGCAGTAGTTGATAGGGCTGCGGTAATGCGCCTGTACCATCATATAGCGGATGACTTCGTAGCCGTACTGCTCCGCCACTTCTCTTGCGGTGAAGAAATTGCCCAGAGACTTGGACATCTTCTTGTTGTCGATATTGATATAGCCGTTGTGCATCCAGTAGTGGGCAAAGGGCTTGCCGTTTGCGGCTTCGCTCTGTGCGATCTCGTTCTCGTGGTGCGGGAAGATCAGATCCTGACCGCCGCAGTGGAGGTCGAACGTCTCGCCCAGATAGTGGCAGGACATGGCAGAGCATTCAATGTGCCAGCCGGGACGCCCCTTGCCCCAGGGAGATTCCCAATAGGGCTCGCCGGGCTTTGCAGCTTTCCATACGGCGAAGTCCAGAGGTTCTTCCTTTACGTCATTGACATCAATTCTGGCACCTGCCTGCAATTCCTCAATGGGCTGGCCGGACAGCTTGCCGTATTCCGGGAAGGAGGAAGTACGGAAGTATACATCCCCATTGGATGCCACATAGGCATGGCCGGAGTCCACCAGTTTCTTGACAATATCAATGATCAGATCCATACTGTCAGTAACTGTGGGATGAATATCCGCATCCATGACATTCAGACCGTGGGCATCGGTTTTGTACTCTGCAATATAACGAGCGGCAATTTCCGCAGCCGGGACGCCCTCTTCATTTGCCTTTTTGATGATCTTGTCGTCCACGTCAGTGAAGTTCTGGACGTAAGTCACTTTGTAGCCCCGATACGTCAGATACCGGCGCAGGACATCGAAAGCACAGATCGGGCGTGCATTGCCGATATGGATGTAGTTATAGACGGTAGGACCGCAGGCATAAATGCGGACGTGACCTGCCTCCATAGGGACGAGTTCTTCTTTTTTGCGTGTCAGCGTGTTGTAGATCTGCATGACCGTTTGCTCCTTTGATAAAGTTTGGAATGTATCCACGCCGGCTGGCGTGGGAGTGAATCAAAAATCCTTTGCAGGATATTGTCGGCAAAAATCTTACTGCGCGAAGCGCAGGCAGTGAAGTTTTTTGATCCAGCAATTTTTCAAAAATGCTGGCGAGGTCCAGGGCGAGG
>JBJFHO010000031.1:0-4315 GCA_051893675.1 Ruminococcus sp.
TCGTGCGGAAATCCGGGTCGGCGCAAAGCCGGCCGATCAGTTCAATTTTGTTCATGGTTATACCTCCAAAATGCTTTCAAATTCATCCTGCTGCACAGAGACATCCTGCGCCGGTTCTTCCGCCGTGCTTTGCGGCTCTGCTTCTGCTTCCATCGGCTGCACAGAATCCACAAAGTCTACCGAACCATTGTCATGTATCACGCCCATGTCATTTGTGACGGCGCGTTCCATTTCAATGGACATGATGCCCCACTTGCTGATCAGCTGCCGGAGCATGGTTTTGCAAGCCATGCTGTCAAAATCCTTTTCCCAGAAGGTGTACCCTTTTTTTGCCCGGTATCCTTTGGAGTACTGCAAAGCGTGGGATTCCATCTTTTCCCGGCTCCAGTAAATCGCCTTGCGGAATCCGTTGATATATTCAAACATCGCGTAATATCCAATGGTTTCCGCCTGCTCTCGCTGTGTCTCATCCTCCATCAGCTGTACTTCGATTTCCTCGTTCATCGGGTCAAATCTCACAAGCTCCCCCTGCTTGATTGGCAGGACATTCAGCTTCTTGTACTGCCCGGAACGGATGGCAAGCTGGATATATCCCTTGTATCCCAGCTGAAACTGCGCCACTTTCCGATGATTTTTGGTATCATTGAACGGCACCATGTAATACTGCCCCAACTGCGGGGATGGAGACAAGTTCAAGCCTTCCCCCAACAGCCCAGCGGAAAGGATTGTCCCGGCGTCACAATCCTGCAATGCCGGATTGGCGCTGACCGCTGAAGTGATTGCCGTTACAAAACGAGCTGCACGCTTCTGATCCCGCAGGGTGTTGCTGATCAGACGCTGGTATGCGCCTGTCTGGATCGCTACGCTGAACGGCAGATTCTTTGTGCCGTTTGCCTGTGTCAATGTGTTTTTCACTGCCATTGTATGTTCCTCCTGTTATGCTCTGACGACTTCATATGCAATGCCGGATCTTTTCATATAGTCCCGCAGTGCGATAAGCTGAGATTTTGTGCACGTTACGCGAAACGACACGCTGCCAACTGGTTCCTGCTGCTGTGCAATTTCTTCCCGGATTTGTGCCATTGCATCCGGCTGCATCGGAACAGCTTCTTCCTGTACATATGTTTTCTGTACAGTGGTATCCGGCTGGTAGGCCTTTTCGATCTGCTGTGCTCTGGCTTCTCGTTCTGCTTGAATGCGTTTCTGCTTCTCGTCCTCTGCCTGCAAATATGTGGCATATACAAGAGTTGCGCTCAGACTGCATGATTCGCTGTATTTTGCGATAATGGCAGACAGATACGGCTTGTCTGAAAATTGCTTTTGAAGCGTGTCAATGTCACTGCGGCACTGCTGTACCTTGTCTGTCAGCTCTTGTTTCAGCGTGCTGACCTTTGCCGACACATTGCCCCATTTTGGATTGAGAACATTTTCAAAATGCACGATTTCTGCGATGTCCCCGATGATTTCATTGTAAAACGCCTCTAATTCTGCGTATTTTTCTTGCTTTCGCTGCGCATCAAAATTTTTGATCTGCCCATCAATGGAAGAAATAGGCGCCTGTATCATACCGACAAGTTCCTTGCATTGCTGTTCAAACGCCTCGTATGGCGCAAGGCACGTGCGTTTGATTTCTTTGCGCTTGTCCTCGATGGCAGATTTCAGCAGATTCAGTTTTGCTTTGTCTGACTTTGCCGCACGGATACCATCTTCTGTGACTACCAATGCATTGTAGTAGTCAAGCTTCTCTGAAAGCTGTGTTTTCAGCTCTGAAAAATTCCATTCAATGGACTGCGGAATCACCGCAAGATCTGTGGACACGATAAGTTCCATATGTACCATCCTTTCATATTTCCGGCAGAATGAGCGCCGGCTTTTCATTTGCTTTTACCATTTCCCAGAATGCTTTTTCCTGTTTTACAAGCTGTGCAATATCGTCTTGCACCTCGCTCCTGTCGATGTAATAGTGACGCGTCTGTGCGCGTAGTTCTGTGTCAGATTTGGCATAATACCGCAGATAAGCGCATAAAACGGCAAATTTTCTGCCGGTTGCCGCCAATTGATGCAGCACCTGTATGTAGTACGCATCCGGGATTCTGCCGTCCCATTCCTCCCACTGTGCAGCGTTCTGGATCGTACACGTTTTGATTTCCAGAACACCGTCATCGCCGGAAAAATGGTTGTGCAATTCGCCGTCCAGAGTAGCGAATAAAAACGGCATATCATCATTGGCATACATACGGTATGGGTGATATTCTACGGTATATATTGGATAATTCAGCGAGAAAAGTTTCCGAAGATGAGATTCTGCCTGACTTCCGAAAGCAACCGCAGGCTTGTCCGAAATGTCATCCGGATTTTTCCGCCCTGTTTTCTCCATCCAAAGGTCAACGTTAGACTTGTACTTGTTTTTCCCGACAACACACGCCGCATCGCTGCCACCAATACCAGAACATCTGCATTTCAGCCATTCTTCACGTGTTTTCGGGTCGTACAGGATCATCAGTCCCGCACCTCCCCATAGATCCGGCGGTAGCAGCAGGAGCAGTATGCCATGCCGTAGCCGATATGTGTTGCCCATGCACCGCATTTGCGGCATCGGCGGATGCTGTTGGTTATTCTGTATCGCATGGTTGTGCCTCCTCAATTTGATTTGCAAATACATACAGACTGTACAAATGTTCCAGCACCTCGAATTTTGTGTCCTGCTCCATGTCCATGTCGTTTGTGATGCTGCAAATGGCAGCTTTCAGTTTTTCAGATTTTTTCATGCTTGACAATCCTTTCCGATTATGCTATGATAATCATGTAATCGTTTTACATTACTTTTGAATCCCGTTACCGGTGGCCGCCGGGGCGGGATTTTCTTTTTCGTCAAATAGACTAAGCTGCTTTGCCTCGTGGTACTCATCTTCCCATTCCACACCAATCCAGTCCAGCACACGTCCCCATCCGTACTTATCGCCGTTGGAATCGGTACAGCATCGGTACATCCAGTACTCCCACTCTTTGTAGTTGTCCTCTCTCAGACGGTCAAAGCGATGAGGTCGTTTTTCCATGTGGATACCAAATCCACACATGGAGCAGCCTGTGCGATATGCTCTTGTAGTGTACAGCGTTCCATCCGGCTTACGTGCAATCTCTCCGTACGCTCTCGGAATGGGTACATCCAGATCAATCGCCAGTTGCAGCAAATCCTGCCTGGAAAATATCGCAAATGGACAGCTGCGAACTGTCTCCTTGCCATAGTAGTTGCAGCCATTTTTCATCAGCGCCATTTCACGCTGCCCACCCTCGGATGCCATTAACCCCAAATAAGGCACACTGTTGTGCTCTTTTGCCCAGTCATCGCAAGGCTTTTCTTTCATGTAGTAGCAGCATTTTGATGATACTTTAAAATCCGGTGCCGGTCTGATGTCCAGATCAGGGCGCATGTCCGCATAGTTTCCACCGAACAGCCTGATCCACTTATCTTGCAATTTTATCCTGTCGCTGTGCTTGTATCCGCCTTGCTTTCCCATATCGCCAGTCATGATGGCATGGATGAATGTCTGCTTTTCTGCATCCGGTTGGAGCAAATAGCTGATCTTGTTTGCCTTTGCCTTGCTGACAACCGGAAAGCCAAGCTTATTCAGCACTTCCGCTTTCCCCATGTAAGGTTTGATGCTGATCACACCAAGCTGCTTATGTATCAGCTGATTACCTTTATCCTCCAACACGCTGACGGAAATCGCAGGGACATCAATTCCGATGCTACGCAGGAAAACAAGCAACGTAATGCTGTCAAGTCCTCCAACACTGACATGGCAGTCCATGCATTCGCCTGTGATCTTGTCGTAAAACTCCCATGCCCGGCGTTTTGCGTGCATAACCTTTTGCTTATATGGCAGTGCCTGTTTCTGCCGAAATTCTCCGATTGTCACGCACACCGCCTCCTGATCAGTTCCATGCACTCCTGCCGGTACTCCTCCGCAGGTGCGCGCATGATCGTATGTTTCAGCGCCTTTGTCCAGTGCCGCAGCCACTCAATGGGTGTGTAGCCGCATTCCTTGCACCGTGGCTTTGGCGTGTACTCCTCCTGCTCCTTTACGATTCCACAGCCTATGATATCGTTCTTCGTGCCAACAACCTCCGGCACGTTGGTGCAGCGCAGCAGGTCGCTGCTGGATTCCCATATTTTCATGTGTTATTCCTCCATGTTCAATTCTCTCAGTATTCTGCGTTTTTCCATCTCCGTGCAGCTCCTGTCCGTCACGATCTCATGCCGGATGGCCGCAGGAGACCAGCCATCACCCAGCATCTGGCTGACTCTCTGCCG
>JBJFHO010000032.1:0-19396 GCA_051893675.1 Ruminococcus sp.
CGCAGTGAATACTTTTTGTATTCACGAGCATTTTTGTGAAATATGACGGAAAATATGCAAGCATATGACGTGCAAAGCCGTCAGGCGCTCTTTGTGCGGTGTTGCCTTAAAAAAAGCAAGCGTTCGGACAATTGCCGGCGCTTGCTTTTTTGATAATTTTAGTTCGTTTCTGCATCAGATTCCTCTGCGCACAGCATTTCCCGCACATGATCGGCATACAGTGCCTGCACTGCCGGATATTCACCCAATCCCCGAAGCAGTGCCGTAACATGATAGCCGTGTCTAGTCAGAATGGATTTCCAGGAATCCTCATCCTCCCCAGCCATATCATTCTGAGCATGATCGCCGGCAACCAGCATCATGGGCAATAGAATCACTTCATGATAAGCCGTTTCCTCCAGCTGTTCCAATACAGTGTCCAGCGTGGGATATCCCTCCACTGTTCCCACAAATACATTGGCATAGCCGGAGCGCTTCAGCCAATAGTCAAACGCAGGATACGCCTGATTTGCTGTATGGGACGTGCCATGCCCCATAAGCACATACGCCTTGGAATCCGACATGGAAATGGTCTCTTTCAGCGCATGTATCAGTGCCGGATAATCCGAAGTATCCGTCAGAAGTGGCCTGCCGATCTGCAAAACAGAAAAGCTATGGGCAAACTGCCCCGCATCACGGCAAAGGTCGTCATATTCCTCGCCGGGAATCACATGGGTAGGCTGACAGTACACATGGGTATAGCCTGCCTTTTTCAGACGTTCCAGAGCTTCGGGAACTGTGTCGATCTCGATTCCGCTGCGGCGCATTTTGCGAATGATCATGCCGCTGGTAAACGCACGGAATACATCTGCCTCCGGGAATGCCGCCTGGATGGCACGCTCAACGGCACCAATGGTTTTTTCCCGGGTATTTTCATAGCTGGTGCCAAAGCTGACCGCCAGAATTGCCGTCTTTTTCAGTGGCAGCGTCCCGGCGCTCAGCTTTGCCGCATATTCCAGAAATGCCTGCCTGCCCTCATCCCGATACAGCCGGAGCACTTCCGGCGATGTGAGTCTGTTCAGCATCTGACGGCGCCGATGTGCATCGGGTACAGTCGTTTTCCACGCTTCCCGAAGTTCCTCTAATATACTGCAAATTCCGGCATATTCCTCCAGCTTCGGTTCAAGCTCTCGGCAGATCGCCGCCGCCAGACCAGGAGAAGAGCCTTCCGTGGAAACTGCCGCAGTGATCTTGCCATGATTCCGCTGGGCAGGCACGCTGAAATCCGGTGTCACTTCACCGCAGTCTGTCACAGAGGAAGCAAGGATTCCCATCTCCTGGGCATCCTGTACGATGCTGGCATTCAGTGCTGAATCGTTTGTGGCAGCGAATACCAGCATACTCCCGGTAAGCAGCTCCGGCGTATACCGGCTCTGGAAATATGTGAGCTTCTGCTCCTTCAGCTGAGCCGGAATGGGTTCCGGTGCAGCAACTGTTACCGCTGCACCTTGTTCCAACAGCGTCAGGATACGTCGCTGCGCCACTGTTCCGGCACCGATCACTGTACATTTTCTGCCTTTCACTTCCAAAAAAACCGGATACATCTCACACCTCTTTTCCGTTCAGTGCATCCTGTAAAATACAGTCTGTGATTCCTTCTATGGTGGCATTTTCTGCGGTATATGCCACAGAAATTCCCAGTGCCTCTGCGGTTCTGGTGGTTACTGCACCAATGGAGATTACCTTTGCCGGACATACCGCTTCCGGGTCACGCATCTGCCCATAAGCACGCACAGCCGAGGAGCTGGCAAAGACAAGATAATCCGCATCCTGTAGCGCCATACGCAGCAGTGTCTCCTTTTGCAGATTTGTTTCCGTCCGATACAGTGACACTGCATCAAAGGATTTTCCGGCATCCCGGAGCAGATCGGGCAGCACTGTGGAACCGTTCTCAGCACGCATGAGCAGTACCTTGTCATAGTCGGATAACTGGGGAATCAGTGCTTTCGCCAGATAACGGCTCTCGAACTGCTGAGGCACACAGTCCACATAGATGCTTTTTTCCGCCAGTGCCTTGGCAGTTCCCGTTCCGATGGCGGCAAACTTCAGGTGCGCCAGCTGACGCAAATCCACCTCATCCTGTACCAATGCATCAAAGAACAGCTGCACACCGTTTCCACTGGTCAGGACAATCCAGCTGTATGCATTCCAATCCACATTGCGCAGCAATCCGGGAACTGGTTTGGTGGTATCAATCAGACTGATCTCTTCCGTTTCAGCGCCGTACTGCCGCAGATGCTCTGCCAGAAGCCGTGCATGTTGGGGCGTTCCCGTAGCGATCACCTTTTTCCCGAACAAGGGACCACGCTCGAACCAGTTCAGTTCCTGCCGCAGAGAAACCACATCCCCAATGACAGTCATTGCCGGCGTGTTGATCTGCTGACGTTGAACTTCTTCTGTAATGGTGGAAAGTGTAGCCACAGCGGTTTTCTGATGGGCAGTCGTTCCCTGCTGAATAACTGCCGCCGGGGTATCCGGGGATTTTCCATTTGCCATTAGTGCAGCTGCAATATGGGGCAGATTGGTCAGGCTCATGAGAAATACCAGTGTGCCATCCAGCTTTGCCAGAGTTGCATAGTCCAGCTCCGGCTGATTTCCCATTTTCTTATGCCCGGTTATAACATGAAAAGAGGAAGCATAATCCCGGTGGGTCACAGGAATCCCGGCATATGCCGGTGCACTGTAACAGGATGAAATCCCCGGTACAACTTCAAAATCCACATCATGTGCCAGAAGTACCTGTGCCTCTTCGCCGCCGCGTCCGAAAATAAAGGGATCGCCGCCCTTGAGCCGCACGACAGTTTTCCCCTTTTTCGCCAGTTCCGCCAGAAGAAGATTGGTTTCATACTGTTTCTTGTAATGATGCCCGGCGACTTTTCCTGCAAAGATCAACTCACATCCAGGCTTCGCCAGATTGAGAACAGACGGGCATGCCAGCGCATCATAGACAATAACATCTGCCTCCCGGAGACAGCGCTCACCCTTTCGTGTCAGCAGTTCCGGGTCGCCCGGCCCAGCCCCAAGCAAATAGACTTTTCCCTGTTTCATATTGCATCCTCCCGTTTCAGTGCATCCAGACATTGCAAAATCTGCTTTCTTGCGCCGGAAATAGTAGCCTCCGAAAAGTCCACATCCAGACCGTCTTCCTTTTGCAGTACCTCCAGCAAGTGTGAGAGTCTCGGCAGGCGAAGATGATGACTGCGCAGAAGCTCCGGCTGCAAAAAAATCTCCTTTGGTGTGCCATGGGTCAGAATTTTCCCCTTGTCAATCAGATAAATCGTATCCGCATAGACAGGAATGACATCAATATCATGTGTGGAAAGCAAAATAGTGGTATGCTGTTCCTTACATACCCGTTTGAGCAGATGCATCAGTTCGCTGACGCCCACCGGGTCAAGACCAGCTGTCGGCTCGTCCAGAATAATCACTTCCGGCTGCATTACCATAATACCGGCAAAGGAAACACGTTTTTTCTGCCCGAAGCTGAGGGAATGGGTGGAACGGTCACGCAAGTGCGTAATACCAATCTGTTCCATTACTGCCTCTACCCGACGGTGCACCTCTTCCTTCGGCAATCCCATATTGACAGCACCAAAGGAAATGTCCTGATAGACCGAAGCGGAGAATAGCTGGTCATCGGGATTCTGAAATACAATCCCCACCTTTGACCGCAGCTTCCGCAGTCCTTCCTTTTTATAGGAGATCGGTTCTCCATGAAACAGCACTTCCCCGTGTTCCGGCTGTAAAATGCCATTGAAATGAAGAAAGAGCGTCGATTTTCCAGCACCATTGGCACCGAGCAGTGCCGTAGTCTTTCCCTCCTCAATTGTCAGAGAAAGATCTTCAATGGCATGTGTACCCTCTTCATAACCATAGGTCAAGTGCTTTGCTTCTAAAATTGTTCCCATAGAAAACCTCCCTATAAACGAGGAATGATGGTATCGCCTGCGGTGGTGAAATCCAGCGAATTCTGAATTCAGTGAGCGAAGCGAACACCGCCACTCCTCATTCCTCATTGAAATTACATTTTCAAAACAATAACGACCGCTGTCATCACAACGCCGTACACAACAGAACCAACCAGCAGCTGCGGTTTCGTTTCATATGCCAGTCCCAATGTGGTCAGATTGCCTGTATACCCACGGGATTCCATTGCCATATATGTACGCTCCGCCTGCCGGTAAGCACGGATAAACAAGTTCGAGATCAGCTGCCCGGTGGAATAGAACCCGGTTTTTAACGTACTGTATCCCAGCCGGCACTCCTGGGCATTGCGTATCTGGGAGGATATTTCCATAAGCACGAAGATATACCGATACACCAGTTCCATGATCTCCACCAGAAATGCCGGCACATGCATTCGCCGCAGAGCAGTAAACAGCTCAGTCATGGGCGTTGTCACAGACAGAAAATACATACAGCTGACTGCCGCCAGACATTGGACAAACAGGTGCCCGAACTGTTCCAGGCTGGCGGACGTAATACCAATGTGCCAGTGTCCCAGAGTCAGCGCACACAGCATATCCTGCGGCGTTCTGGTGATCTGGATCAGTACCATAACACTGCCCAGTACAATAAAGGCAAGGGGAATCTTCATCAGCTGCATCACATGATGCCACCGTGTTTTTCCCACAACCGTCATGGCAAGCAGCATACAGATCAGGATCAATATGCTCACAAGATATGTCTTGGAGACCAGACACAGCACCAGGCTGTAAAGTGACACAAAGATCTTCAAAAAGGGCGACACCTTACGCAGTGATGAGGCATAGGCAATCTGGTCAATGAGAATCCGTTCCCCGTGGGAATGGGAATGGTGATGTACATGCTTCATGAGATCATCCCTTTATACGCTGCTCTCCTGGGGCGTGATGGCAATGGTATCTTCTTCCTCTTTTTTGCTTTTTTTGCTGATACGTCCCAGCACAAAGCCGCATACTCCGGCACCAATTGCCGCCTGTACACAGAACAGCAGGGATTCGATCTCACCCGAAGGCGGTTCCCAGATAGAGTCGATCCAGGTGGAGTAGCCGCCGGTGATTTCCTCAACAACACCGGATGCCGCATCGTCTGTGCCGCCGAATTCTGCACTGCCGCCCAATAATGCCAGAGGGATGGTCACTAATAGAATGATGCCAAAGGTCAGCACCAGATTTCTCACCCAAAGTGCACCCCGCATCGGCTTCGGCTCTGTCACAACAGACAGGGCTTTCAGTTCCTTTGTGCAGTTCTTCTGGATGACGCCATAGACAATGACAGTCAGGACACCCTCCGCAATGGCGATGGGCAGCTGGGTGGGTGCAAATACCATGAGGAATTTTCCAACAGATACCCAGAAGTTATCCCCCGGATATGCCGCAGCCAGCTGAACAGAAGTCAGAATGTAAGTTGCCATATCGCCCAGCGTTGCCGACAGGAATACTGCCAGGCTCACCGGCGCTTTGCATTTTTTCATCAGGCGGAAAATACCATAGGAGACAAAGGGTCCAAAAATAGCCATGGAAAATGTATTGGCACCCAGTGTCGTCAGACCGCCGTGGGCAAGCAGAATCGCCTGGAACAACAGCACGATGATACCCAGAATAGACATAATAGACGGGCCAAACAGAATTGCACCCAATCCGGTTCCCGTGGGATGGGAACAGCTTCCGGCAACCGAAGGGATTTTCAGAGAAGAAATGATAAATACAAATGCCGCAGACAAGGCGATCAGGAGCTTTACCTTGCCGTCATAGGCGATTTTCTTTTTCAGACTGATTGCACCTGCTGCCAGGAACGGCAGACACAGCGCACCCCAGGCAATACACCAGCCTGCCGGGAGATAGCCTTCCATAATGTGCATGGCAGATGCACCGAAGCTGCCGCTGGCTGCCATATCGGACAGCAGCAGACAGACTGCAAGAACAGATACCAGGATCTGACATCCCAGTAATCCTTTGGTTCTGGTGCCGCATCCTGCTGCACCACTGATCAGGCTATTGATTTTTTTCATGTGAGATCACTCCTTTTTTTATTTGCCGGAAAAATAATCTTCTGCATCCGACAGAGTCTTTTCAATATCACGCAACGTATGCGCATTGGAAACAAAAATTGCCTCGAACTGGCTGGGACCAAAATAATTGCCTCGATTCAGCATAAAGTGGAAATACTGCCGGAATGCTGTAATATCCGCCTGTTTTGCGCTGGCATAATCCGTCACCGGTTCTGCGGTGAAATACAGACAGGACAGAGAGCCTACGCCGTTGACTGTACATGCTGCATGATGCCGCTGGACGATTTCCGTCAGACCGCTGCGCAGACGATTGGACAGGCTGTCCACCTGCTGATATACCTCCGGATGTGCCTTTAAATATTGCAGCTGCGTGATACCGGCACGCATTGCCACCGGATTACCGCTGAGAGTGCCTGCCTGATATACCGACCCCAACGGTGCTACCAGCTGCATGATATCCCGTCTGCCGCCGTAAGCACCTACGGGCATACCGCCGCCAATGATTTTGCCGTAGGTCACCAGATCTGGTGTGATTCCGAAGTACCCCACAGCACCGTCTGCCTGAAGCCGGAAACCGGTAATGACCTCATCAAAAATCAGCAGTGCACCATACTTGTCACACATCTGGCGCAAGCCCAGCAAAAAGCCTTCTTTCGGTACGACCACGCCCATATTTGCTGCAACAGGTTCCACAATAACGCAGGCAATTTCCTCCGGATATTGTTCAAACAACTGCTGCACGCTATCCAGATCGTTGTATACCGCAGAAAGGGTATCCGCTGTACAGCCCCGGGGCACGCCGCTGGAATCGGGTATCCCGGCAGTCATAACGCCGGAGCCTGCCTTTACCAGCATGGCGTCTGCATGTCCGTGATAACAGCCCTCAAATTTCACGATTTTATCCCGTCCGGTGAAGCCTCTTGCGGCACGGACGGCGCTCATCACTGCTTCTGTACCGGAATTTACCATGCGAATCATTTCCACGCAGGGCACCATTTCCCGAATCAGCTCTGCCATTTCCACTTCCAGCGCCGTCGCTGCGCCATAGCTGAGACCGTATTGCAGCTGATCCCGCACAGCATCCAGTACGAAATCCGGATTGTGTCCCAGAATCATAGGACCCCAGGAGCCGATATAATCAATGTATGTATTTCCGTCCTCATCGTACAGATACTGATCTTTCGCACGATGGATAAAACGAGGTGTGCCGCCCACAGACTGAAAGGCACGCACCGGGGAATTGACACCGCCCGGCATCAATTCCTTTGCCCGGAAAAATAACTGTTCCGACTGTCTGATCTCCATTATCCGATTCTCCCTTCCTGAATATACTGTGCCAGTTCCATGGCAAAATAGGTGATAAGCAGATCTGCTCCGGCACGATACATGCAGACAGCAGACTCACAGATCAGCGCAGCCTCATCCACATAGCCAGCCATTGCCGCCGCCTTTATCATGGCATATTCACCGCTGACGCTGTAAAGTGCCACCGGCTGGTGAAACCGTTCTTTCAGGGTTTTCAGCACATCCAGATATGCCATCCCCGGCTTTACCATGAGAATATCTGCACCCTCCTGCACATCCAGTTCTGCTTCCAGAAGTGCTTCTCTGGCATTGTGTGGATCCATCTGATAGCTTTTCCGGTCACCGAATGCCGGCGCAGAACCAGCGGCATCCCGGAACGGCCCATAGAATGCCGAGGCATATTTCACAGAATAGGACATAATGGGCGTATTCACAAAGCCATTTTCATCCAGTACTTCCCGGATACGCTTCACTCTGCCGTCCATCATATCCGACGGCGCAACCATATCCGCCCCAGCCTGTACGTGGGACAGGGCAGTCTTTGCCAGAACCTCCAGCGTCTTGTCATTGTCCACATCATGACCGCAGAGAATGCCGCAGTGTCCGTGAGATGTGTATTCACACATGCATACATCTGTGATGACATACAGCTGCGGAAAATTTGCCTTGATATGACGTACTGCCTGCTGAACGATTCCATTTGCATCCCAGGCACTGCTGCCGATCTCATCCTTATGCGCCGGAATTCCGAAGAGCAGCACACTTTTCACGCCGGACTCTGCCACATTCTGAAGCAGTTCATCCACACGGTCAAGGCTCCAGCGATACTGCCCGGGCATGGAAGTGATCTCCTCCTTGATGTCCGTGCCCTCCTGTACAAACATGGGATAAATCAGTGTATCCGCAGAGATTCGTGTCTCCCGCACCATACTGCGGATCGATGCGCCGTTTCTCAGACGGCGTGGGCGATTTGTCAGATTCATGTCAATTCTTCCTTTCATAGCAATATCGTACAAAGCCGACAGGCGCTCTTTGTGCAGTACTGCCTCATATATTTCTGTCATATTATGCTTTCAGCTGCGCTGCAAGTTTTTTTGCCAACTGCACAGCGTCTGTTTTTTTACCGCGGATACTACCGCTTTTCGGAGTCTCACCTACGCCGTAAAAACCACGCAGCAGCATACTATCGCCTTCTGTTACAGCAAAGCAGCCTATGGGCGAGGAACAATCGCCGCCCAGTTCCCGGGATAATAACCGTTCCGTCCTTGCACACAAAGCTGCCTCCGGATCGTTCAGCTGTTCGAGAATCTCGGCATATTCCCCGGCTCGTCCCTGAACAGCCATGATACCCTGTCCAGCAGCGGGAATCATTTCCTCCGGCGTGAAGCGATAGGAGATCCGATGTGCCAGCCCAAGCCGTGTCAGTCCGGCTTCTGCCAGAATCAGCGCACTGTATTCCCCTCGATCCAGCTTTTCCAGCCGGGTCAGCACATTGCCCCGCACCGGCTTGATCTCCAGTTCAGGATGAAGCTTGTGAAATTGCAGCGTCCGTCTGGCACTGGCGCATCCCACTGGCAGAGCCGGATTCAGTTCTGAAACACCCTGCGGCAGAACCAACACATCCCCCGGCGTTTCTCTCGCAGAATAGGCACCCACAGGCATTGCCGAATCTTCCTCAACCGGCACATCCTTCAGGCTGTGCACACAAAGATCCACCCGATGTTCCCGCAAGGCAGCGTCCAGTTCTTTCAGAAACAATCCCTTTCCACCGATTTTGTCCAGTGTCTTGTCCAGCACCTGATCGCCGGTAGTTGTCATGGTCACCAGTTCCAGTATCACATCCGGTTCGATCTGCCGAATCTGCGCCATGATGAGTTCACTCTGTATGACTGCCAGCCGACTGGAACGGCTGCCGATGCGTATGATATTCTTGCCCATATTCCAATCCCTCTATTTCTCCAACGACCGTGCCCGATCGTGTACTTTTTCGCAGCAATTGCGCATCAGATCCGGTGTCACTTCCGGCTTGATACCGCCCAGGATCATGTCAATGGTTTTCTCCGTCACCAGACGGACGATCTCTTCCAACTCTTCATTTTCCCGATAGGCATCCAGAGCTGTACTGTGCATAAGCCGATCAGCAGACAGGGTTTTCAGCTGACGGATATAAGGCACAGAATCCCGATAATTGCGCCACATGCGGAATTCCTCTGCATACCGCATTGCCGTCTGATGCAGCGCCTCCATAGATGCCCTATCCGGCTCTGTGCCGTTTTCGAAGTCGTCCAGATTCCGGCACTCCACACCCGGCACCTGGCGGCATGACTCTTCCACATCTCGGGGCAGTGCCAGATCCATGATCCACGCCGGCTTTTTCTCCAGCGCTTTCAGTTGTTCTGCGGTAACAGTATAATGCGGGCTGCGGGTGGCACTGAGTACGATGTCAGCACCGTCAATTTTCGAAAAACGTTCCTCATAGGGAATTGGCGTTGTGCCAAAGGGCACAATGGATTCCCCATGGTGATAGGTGCGCAGAGTTACATACACCTGACATCCACGTTCCACAAGCAATTCCGCTGCAAGCCGTCCCATTTTGCCGTTGCCCACTACGACACATACCTTACCGGTGAGATCGCCGCAGTACTGTTCCAGCATCTGAACTGCACTATAGGAAATAGAAAGGGGTACAGCTGTTACACTGATATTGGTCTGGGCATATTTTCCGGCGGAAACAGCAGTACGGAACAAGGTATCCAATGCCGCATCTGCTGCATAACAGCTCCGTGCCAATGCGATTGCCTGTCCCACCTGGGTAACGATCTGCTCCTCATGCAGGATCTGGGAGTGCAGTCCGCAGGCTACCTCCATGAGATACAGCACTGCCTCAGATTCCCTTTTCCGGAAAAAACGTTCCCGCATCTCCGCTTCATCCACTCCGGCTGCATCCAGAAGCAATTGTTCCGGACAGACCGTACAGTCCGGTTCGATGGAAAGGTACAGTTCCGTCCGGTTGCAGGTCGCCATGAGCACACAGCCCTGCACACCGTCCATTGCCTGCACCTTGGTCATTAACGCTTTCGCATTCTTTTCAGAAAAGGAAAACCGTTCCCGCAGTGCAATAGGCGTTGTCCGATAATCCAGTCCAGCCATGATAATCGGCATATGATCACTTCCTTTTCTCGTATTTCAAACGCAGAGGCACCGTGCTTGTCACCTGACAGCAAAACGGCACACAATGCGGAATCTTCCAGTCAAAATAAGGCGTATGAGATGCCTCCAGTTCCGACAGAACCGCCATGCAAGTGCCGCCGTGAACAACTACCGCCGCCGTTTCAAAGGAATGGCGATGCACCAGTTCCTCCAGTGCCCGGCAGCACCGTTCAATAAACGCCTCCCGAGATTCTCCTCCCGGAAAAGGCAGCGTCCCGCCGCTGTCGATCCATGCCTGATATGCCGGATCGCCGGACAGTTCCTGATAATTTTTTCCCTCAAACTGTCCGAAATCACATTCCGCCAGATCCGGGTGAAGGATCTGCGGCAGACCGGGGAATAAGATCTCCGCCGTTTCCCGGCACCGCCCCATGGAACTTGCAAAAACCACGTCCGGAACCATGTCCGAAAACAACGCTGCCTGTTCCTGTGCCAGCCGTACCCCAGCCGGACAAAGGCATTCGTCCGTACGCCGTCCCACATAGCGGTGTTCCAGATTCCCGGCAGTCATACTGTGCCGGATCAGTATCAGCTGCATACAGCGCTCACCTCAGATACTATGAAAAACAATCCTATCACATAAAAAATCCCATGTCTCACCTGCGAGAACATGGGATACCTGTTTTTGCGTATCAAAAGAAAGCCTTTGCAGAATCCTGCAAAGCGCACCTTTACGCCAAAATAGTACACTCTATTCTCGTAGAATCGCAATGCAGACCGGTCTCCCGACTTTCGGATCATCACGGAAATACGCCTTCCCGACATGATATCAGTGGCATCTGTATTTCAACTCCCCGGTATACGGTAGCGGAACTGTGCGGGATTCTCACCCGGCTTCCCTGCTATCTGCTGCGGACTATCCTGTCACCTATTCAAGAGCCTGTTTTGTATCCTTTTCCAGCCATCTTTCTGGCGGATACGGATTATCTCTTTTTTTACTATACCACATATTTTAAATTTTTGCAAGTACCAATTTTGAAAAAAATATAGGTGACAATATGGTTTGGTTGTCCTGGAGTATCATTTAATATTCAACCGCGCGCCGTCCAGGAAAGAAATGCTTCTGGAATGACGATGGATACCCTGCTGGTGTTCCCGGTACATCAAAAGCCGTTCCAATCCGAAGCCGATTCCCACCCAGGTACAGTTGATTTTCCAGGCGGCATCCAGCGGATGCGGCCCCATGGAGGTAGATGCCAGTTCCAGCCCATCTGCACCCACAAAATCCAGCCCGTCACCATATACCACGGAATTCTCCGCCTCTGTTGTGTAGTCCATGATTCCGGCGGCATCCAGCACCAGCCGTCCCAGTTCTTTCAGACGCTTACCACGTTCCTCCATGGGTGTTCCCCACTCCACCAGATTCAGCATGGTGAACTCTTTCAGATGAGACTTTCCCTCCGATTCCTTCCGGAAGCAGCTGCCGATCTCAAAGATACGCAGCGGCAGCTTTACCACATTCATCAGATCTTTGGACACGCTGTACAAATTAGGCGCCAGCATGGGACGCAGACAGCTTTTGGAATCCAGCCAGAACACCTGTTCATTCAGAGGATGCGTTCCGTCAATGGTCATGCGGTCAAGGAATTTCCGGGAAATTATGGTTGGCGTCGTCACCTGCGTAAAACCGTTTGCGCAAAGCGTCTGTGCCAGTTGGAATTGCAGCTGGCATAACGCAGGCTGATGGGTCTCTGTCAGGAGTCGGTTCAGGATCTGCCGGTTCTTTGCCACAAGTCCTTTTTCCGTCTGCTTGAAAAATGTTTCCCGGTCAGCAATCGTCTCAAAGTCTCCGGGCAGTTCCTCTGCCGAAAGTCCCAGCTCTGTCAGCCGGTTTTTCTGCGACTCGGTCAGTGCAGTCATGGTGCTACCTCCTGTTATTTCAGTGCTTTTTTGGAATCCGTAAATATGGTGGAAGAGTATTTCTCCAGCTTCCACTGGGGAATCTTACACTTTTTACAGGGCACCTTGCACCAGCGGTTCCGCAGCCACCGTGCACTGCGGCTGTTTTTGGAATCCCAGCAGGTGAACTGTTCGCCGCAGTGGGTGGTAATTATCAGCATATTGCCCTGATACTGAATATCCTTTACGCCATGCAGCACACCCGACCGGGACGGCCAGAGCTTTACTTTTCCCACCAGCTGGGACAGCCGCTGCTTTTTGTAGATAAAACGCCGGGGCGCCGGCTTGATGTTTTTCATCATCTGTTCCATTTTTCCCATAGCCTTATCCCTCCATCTGCCGGATGCAGTCGTAATACATGGCGATCGTCCCAAGCTCCAGAGGATTATGGATGAGCGTCACCTTCTCTGCCGCCTCCGGGGTGAGGCTCAAAGGCATTCCCGGCACGGAAAATACGGTTCCCTCTGTCACATCCTCCGCTGAGATCCAACCGCCGTTGGGCGTAGCGTCAAGGATATAGCCATATTGTCTCAGATCCGGCGCATCACACAGCACAGTCGCATGGACACATTTTTCCGCCGCAGCCTTTGCCTTTTCCAGCAAAGGGTCATACACTGCCACCTGCGCCCCGGCATCGTCCAGCCATTTCGCCGCCGCACTGCCCACCGGACCGGCGCCCAGTACCAGCACTTTTTTTCCGGCGCAGGAAACTGCACCATCCAATGCCGCCGCAAAGGCAATTCCCGTGGCAAAGCCGTTGTCGGACTGCCATGCGCCGCTGGCGGAAAATGCCGCATAAACATCATCATCCGCCAGGAATATCACTTCTGCCCCGGCAGCATATGCCTCCTGCAAACCGGCAACATCTGTTTTTTCGGTAACAAAGGCATCCGCACCAATATGCTGCAAAATAGCACAGACCGATTCAGAAAATCTGCTGATCACACCCAGACCGCTTGTCACGGGAATCACTGCCGTCTTTTTCACCGGAGATTGTTCCGGGATATGCAGCCCATGACAAGCCGCCTGTGCCATGGTCATACCGGTCTGCTTCTGAAACACTGTGTCATACACCTGCATGGAGGTTGGAATATGCGAAATGTCTGTTGGGATCAATCTTGACATGATAATACTTCCTTTCCGTCTGTCTGCATGTTTCCGTCAGATAGGCATCTTCTATTCTGGGGATACTATATTCTTTCTGGATACGCAGGAGTACCCTCTGCATTTTCTGTCGGACTTCCTCTGTAGTCTTGCCGTAGAGAATGAGAATTGCCCGGAACCTACCGCCGCAATCCGGCGTGAAATCGGTCATGGCTTCCTCTGCACCGAAAAATCCGGTCATATGGCGAAGAGGCGAACAATCTGACATAATATGTTCGCCCAGCACCCGGATTGCAATGGGTGAGACCTGTATCTGCTGATACCAGCAGATTTGCTGCGGCACAGGCTGCACATCATAAGACTGCCCCACGCCATGGCGCACCAGCCACTCTACCATGTTAAAACCGCTGGCATGATAGACCGCAATGGGCGTCTGGCTGGGCAGCCGTGCATCTATTTCCAATAGCTTCAGCTTCCCGTGGTGACTGATCACTTCAATGTCAAAAATACCGTTCATATGCAGCGCTGCCGCCAGCTTTTCCGCTATATCATACAATTGCTGCGCCTCATATGCAGTCACTTTTGCAGGTGCAACGATCCGGCTGCAATCATAACCACTGTCCATGCACACTTCAGTGATCATGGGGCAACATATCTCACCGTTCATGGAAAGTACCTCCAGAGAAAACGATCTTCCCTCCAGATACTGCTGTATCACTACATTCCCCTTTGCCTTGGCAAGATATGCACCCACTTCAGCCTGTGACGCTGCACGCTGTACTGCTGCGCTGCCGCTCTGATCGTCCGGCTTCAGGATGACAGGAAACCCACACGCCGGATACGATTCCGGCAGAGGCAGTCCCAGCTGCCGAAACAGCGCATTGGAACGCCTTTTGGAAGAAGAAACAGCATAGGCGGCTGTGTCGAATATTACAGGAGTTCCCGTCTGTCTGCCATACTTCTCCAGCGTCCGGCATACTTCCAGATCTTCAATGACCGGCAGAACTGCATCACTTCCCCGGAACAGGGGCAGCATGATTTCCTCGTCATATACATCTGCCTGCACAAATCGGTCAGCCAGACCGCTGCCGCAGGCATCCGAACGGTGATCTACTGCCGTTACAAAAAAGCCTGCCTGTTTTGCCAGATAAATGGCTTCTGTACCCTGCAATTTGCATCCCACTACCAATAGTTTCATTTTCGTATCCCCCTCAACCAGGTCTGATATTGTTCAGCCGATGCCGGCTGCAATCCACATGCCAGCACTGTATCCTGCACACCTGCCACGGTTCGATATCCCTCGTCGATATCCTGACTGGCATGTGCCACGCCTGCGTAGCCCTCCTGCGGCGGAATGATCGACGTGATCACATTTGCCCCTGCCATAAGCCGGGATTCCAGACCATGCAGTCCATCCACATCCAGGGATGCCGGAATCAGGCACCCCGGGAACAACAGCCGCATCACTGCAATATTCAGCAGTTCATCGGAGAATTCCGACTGCTGCCGTACCATCATAGGTGTGCCTTCCTGAGGGACAAATGTCATGGTACGCACCTGCATGGCACCCATGCGCTCCATTTCCCGGAAAGAATGGATCCGGTCGGAAACTGTCTCACCCACTCCGGTGAGCAGTCCCTCCTCTATACACATTCCCAGAGATCTCGCCAATGTCTTGCAGTGCATCCGTTCTTCATAGGACTGATCTGCCCGGAGTGTCCGGAACAATTCGGGATCGTGTGTTTCCTGATACAAAGCGTACCAATCCGCACCAGCTTCGGCAAGCTGGCGGATGCAGTCATCGGAGACAACGCCCGGCGATACCATGACCGCCAGACCAGTCTCCCGTTTTACCATGCGCACCAGCTCAGCCAACCGTTCCGGATGGTCGGTATAATACGGATCCTCACCCATGGTCAGGTCAATGAGATGCACGCCGGAATTTCTCAGCTGCACCGCTGTCTCAACGATTTCCTCCGGGGATTTGCGATAACGGGGCGGATGATCGTTTTCCCTGCGAAAATAGCAGAAATTGCAGTTGTTCCGGCAATACGTGCTGAAATAGACAAAACCATATAAAAACACATTGTTGCCGAAATGTGCAGCACGTGCACGCCTTGCCACCGCAAAAACGGCTTCCCGTTCTGACTCCTGTGCAGACAGCAGCTCTGCAATTTCCATGTCGGTCAGCGTATGCGTTTCATTTTCGTACTGGTTCAATATTGTTTCTATCATGGTTTTGTTCCTCTTTTCTTATGGCAATACCGCACAAAGATTGTGCGTCAGATGTACTCTACGAGCATAAACTTTGTCAGATTTTTCGTCAAATGAAACAAAAAGCGCAGTGAATACTTTGTGTATTCGCGAGCATTTTTGTGAAATATGACGAAAAATATGCAAGCATATGACGTGCAAAGCCGCCAGGCGCTCTTTGTGCGGTGTTGCCTTATGAGTGCCTATCCGGCTTATGCATTTGCAAAATGATCTTTTTTATGGGGAATCCACATAGCATCGGAGAACATCATCTGGAATTCTGCATCCATGGCTGTCTCCACAAAGGTCACGTGATCCGCAAGCCATTGTGCTTCCTGCCGTTTTTCCACATTCAGGAGAGCATATCGTGCGCCGACGCCAGCCGCATTGCCTGACACAGAGATCTGTTCCGCTGGACAATCTGGAAACATTCCCAGCTGCAATGCGGAATGCCGGTCGATATAGCTGCCGAAAGCTCCGGCGAGAGTTACTGCGGAGATCTGCTCCACGCCGCACTGCTGCATAAGTGCCTTTGCACCGGCATAGAGCGCCGCTTTTGCCAGCTGTACGGCACGGACATCCTTCGCCGTGACCACAATATCATGCTCCCGGGGAGACCGGGCGAAATACAATACATATTCCGGTTTTCCCTTTGCGTCCAGCCGGATACGTCCGGATTGCAGCGTCCTGGAAAATCTGCCATTGGGTTCCAGGATCCCGGTATGTGCCATCTGGGCAACTGCATCCAATATCCCCGAACCGCAGATACCCTGAGGAATCCTCTGATTTCCGATCAGCTGCAGCGTTGGCTCCAGAGTTTCCGGGTCAATAGTCACCCGTTCAATGGCGCCGTCTGCTGCACGCATACCGCACTGAATGTGAGCACCTTCCAGTGCCGGACCTGTGGCGCAGGATGTGACATAAAGATGCTCCCGATTTCCAAAGCAGATCTCGCTGTTTGTGCCGATATCAATGATCAGCTGCATTTCTTCCTGCCCATGGGGTTCCTCAGCGATCAGTACCGCCAAATGATCTGCCCCCACAAAGCCTGCCGCCAGGGGCAGCACATGCACATTGGCACCAGCCATGCCGACAAGTCCGATTTCCCTTGCTGGTACATCCATGGCGGCATTGGAGACTGCCGCAAAGGGCGATGCGCCCAGGGAATCCGGCGGAATATTCAGCGCAATGTGGTGCATTACCGGATTGCACACCAGCACAAATTCGCCGATCTGTTCCGGGGGGACACCTTGTTTCTTTGCCATTTCTCCGGTCAGCTTGTTCAGTCCGTCCATGAGGATCTCATGCAGCTGTTCCAGACCATCTTCTTGCAGCATGCAATGAGAAACACGTGCCAGCACATCATCTCCGAACCGCACCTGGGGATTCATCATAGAGGCAACCTGCACCGTCTCGCCGGTATTGCAGTCGCACAGATATGCGGCAATGGTGGTGGTTCCGATGTCAATTGCCACGCCGTAGCATCCATTCTCTGTCCCCGGCTGAACGCCAATGATCTTCCTATTCTGCCACACTGTCACGCTGACACGCCAGTGTCCCTTTCGCAGTGCATGCGGCAGCTGCCGCAACACAGCAAGATCCAGTTCCAGCGTTTCCGGCAGTGCCGGGAAAGCTTTGTACAGGGTATCGCACAGTCGTCTGGCATCATCCCGATGATCCTCCAATGTAGCTTTGGGCAGCGTCACGCAATAGGTTTGCACTGCCGGATGCAGCGGAATCGCTTTCGATTTTCCATCGGAAAGCACCACCTGCTGTGCCAGACGGCTCTTCTGCGGCACTTCGATCACAAAATCACCTCTGGGGCAGGTCATACACGCCAGCCGGATACCATCCTGCCGTTCCGCTTCGGAAAGCAGTCTGTATTCCTCTGCGGTCATTTCCGTCAGATGCGTTTCGTCACTGCGGATACCATATCCTTCAAATGTCCCGGAAACGACCCGGAGTTTACATTTTCCGCAGGCGCCGGCACCGCCGCAGGCAGCATCTATCCCAACGCCTGCACGCTGGGCGATCTGAAGCAGCGTTTCCTCCGGAGAAGCATCTGTACACTGCACGCCAAAGGGCTGAAAGATGATCTTATTTCCCATTTTCTTCACCTTCCTTATGAAAAAAGGAGAAGCATCCCCTGACACTTCTCCTTTCGCCATGATAATTCCTGACGATGCTTGCTGTTTCTTGGCGAAGAGTCCCGGTGTTGCACCCGGCTGTACGGATTTAGAGTCCATATAATCACTTCGATTCACCCTCCGCATGAACGAAATGAGACTGCCGGCAGTGTGCGTATGACTCCCGTACTTCCCTGAGTAGGCAAGCCTTCAGGCACAAAGCTGCTGTTCTCATTTCGTTTTCAAAGCGTTTCCTATGCCATCAAATTCCCTACTTCCCTGAGCAGGCAAATTCGATCACAGGAGCACTGTATTCATGCAAGCGTCAGTTATTTGTTCCAGTAGGTCAGACCCAGATCGGTCAGGATCTTGACTGCCTCATCATACACCTGAATGTACTCGTCGGTCGGTACGAGCTTTACAACATCGTAGCATTCCGGGAAAGTCTTGCCTTCCGGCGCAGTCTTGTAATCCTTCTCATACATCGCAACCAGCTTGTCCAGCAGAACATTCACCTCGTGCAGATCCATACCGGCAACGGCATGTGCTGCCTCACCCATCATTCTGGCTTCCATTGCGGTGAACTGGTCAGTAAATACGCCCTTTCTGGACGCAACACCGGACAGGATCTCACGGCCGCTGATGGTGTCAGTGATCGCCTGTGCTGCAGTTTCCAGCAGGCACATTACGGTGCACGGACCAGCCAGTGTATAGTACTGGTTACCCAGGATCAGGTGTGTGTTCTCCTCGATTGCTCTTGCTGCGTGACCGGCAACTGCAAGTGCTTCTCTTGCAGTGGTAATGCCCCAGCGGACATGTACCGGGCCGTCCAGATGCCAGGAACCCTGCATCATGACAAAAGAGTTCAGAGTTGTTGCAACATCGACGATGGTTGTCTCTTCCAGGCCGCCGGAATAGCCGCCATAGATCGGCATCTGCTCGACCATGACACAAGCACCTTCCATTGCATAATGCGCACCTACACAAAGAGCACTAACGTCGATTTTCAGCTCATTCAGCTGGGAAACTTCGTGGGAGTCATTGGTTCTCATGCCGCCCGGGAAGTCTGCTTCAATCACACCAGCTGCGCTGAGGGAAGTCTCGTTCCCCTACAATCCCATGCCGCTGCGGCCGGCTCTCATCTGTGCTTCACGTACCTGCAAAGCCTCGGAGCGAACTGCCATCAGTTCCCACGGAGAACCCGGAACCGGATCCTTCCCCATGACGGTCTGCATAACACCATCAACGATGGTATCCACAATGGGCTCCTGTGCATATGCCTGGTGAATTGGCAGGAACAGCTGTTCCGAGCACGGAGAACCAGTGGGGCCGCCCTGGATGACAGGCGCCTTTGCACTGTCATAGGAACGAGGTACTACCTGGATCGCCTCCTGACCTTCGCCGTACTGGAAGTGATCCGGTGCGGATGCAATAGCATGCAGGATCTCATCTCTGGTATACTTGATGA
>JBJFHO010000033.1:0-4280 GCA_051893675.1 Ruminococcus sp.
CCTGATAAAGCAGCGTTTTGATATTCACGCCCATCACCTTGGGATTCAGCAGGCCTGTCTTCAAAGCGTCCTCCTGGATCGGTCTGAAGTAGTCAGCGATTTCAGCCAGCAGGTTCTGGTCAAGGCCGGTATCGTAAGGAGTACCCTTAAAAGTTTCCACCATCACCTCGGTTGCGGGCTGTGAAGTGCCCATGGAAAAAGGTGACATGGCGGTATCGATCACATCGACGCCGGCTTCCACTGCCTTCAGATAAGTCATGGATGCCACACCCGAGGTATAGTGGGTATGCAGCTGGATCGGCAGGGATGTCACTTCCTTCATGGCGGTGATCAGCTCGGTTGCCTTGTAGGGAACCAGCAGGCCGGCCATGTCCTTGATACAGATGGAATCGGCACCCATATCCTCGATCCGTTTAGCCATCTCAGTCCAGTATTCCAGTGTGTATGCGTCGCCCAGGGTATAGGACAGGGCAACCTGGGAATGGCCTTTTTCCTTTTTTGAGGCATTGACTGCTGTCTGCAGGTTTCTCAGGTCATTCATACAGTCGAAAATACGGATGATATCGATACCGTTGGCAATGGATTTCTGTACAAAATATTCAACCACATCATCTGCATACTGATGGTAGCCCAGGATGTTCTGGCCCCGGAACAGCATCTGCAGCCTGGTGTTTTTGAATCCATCTCTTAACTTTCTCAGTCTTTCCCAGGGGTCTTCCTTCAGGAAACGGAGACTGGCATCAAAGGTTGCGCCTCCCCAGCATTCAACCGAGTGGTAGCCCACCTTATCCATCTTGTCCACAATGGGAAGCATCTGCTCTGTGGTCATCCTGGTTGCAATAAGGGACTGATGCGCGTCCCTTAATACGGTTTCTGTAATTTTAACAGGCTTCTTTTCAACAGGTTTTTTTACTGTATCTGCCATTTTATGTTTAACCTCCACTAAACACGAATTATACGCCGAATATTGCCATAAATACACCGGCTGCGACTGCAGTACCGATCACACCGGCCACGTTGGGACCCATTGCGTGCATCAGCAGGAAATTGGTGGGATCCGCTTCCGCACCCACCTTCTGGGATACACGGGCTGCCATGGGAACAGCGGATACACCGGCGGAACCGATCAGCGGATTGACCTTGCCGCCGGTCAGTCTGCACATGATCTTACCAAAGATAATGCCGGTCGCTGTACCGAAACAGAAAGCAACCAGGCCCAGCAGGACGATCTTGATGGTGGTCCAGTTCAGGAAAGCCTCCGCGCTGGTGGTGGCACCTACGGAAGTGCCCAGCAGAATGACTACGATGTACATCATGGCATTGGAAGCGGTCTCTGTCAGCTGCTTGACAACGCCGGATTCTTTAAACAGGTTGCCTAACATCAGCATGCCTACCAGAGGAGCTGTGGAAGGCAGGATCATGCAGACCACGATGGTTACGATAACCGGGAACAGGATCTTTTCCAGTTTGCTGACGGGACGCAGCTGTTCCATCTTGATCTTCCGTTCTTCCTCTGTGGTAAGCGCCTTCATGATAGGAGGCTGGATGATCGGTACCAGTGACATATACGAATACGCTGCCACCGCGATGGGGCCCATCAGATCGGACTGGCCCAGTTTTCCTGCCAGGAAGATGGAAGTAGGGCCGTCCGCACCGCCGATGATGGATACGGCTGCCGCCGCTTCATCGGAAAAGCCCAGGAGCATGGCGCCGATATATGCTGCAAAGATACCGAACTGCGCTGCCGCACCCAGCAGGAAGCTCTTCGGGTTTGCGATCAGGGGACCGAAGTCGGTCATGGCGCCCACACCCATGAAGATCAGGGACGGCAGGATGGACCATTCATCCAGCAGGAAGAAATAGGAAAGCAGTCCGCCCTCTTCCATGATAGGGGGATAGATATTAACCAATAACATACCAAAGGAAATCGGTACCAGAAGAAGGGGTTCATACTCTTTGGCAATGGCCAGGTACAGGAACACACATGCCACTGCGATCATGATGTAATTGCCCACTGTCAGGTCAAAAAATGCCGTCTGGTGCACCAGATTCCCCAGTGTTTCTAAAATGCCCATTATTTAACCTCCGATAAGGATCAGTTTAATGTAGCTAATACAGCACCGCCTTCAATTGCGTCGCCGATCTTGCAGTCAACGGAAGCTACCGTACCGTCTTCAGGAGCAACAACCGGAATCTCCATCTTCATTGCTTCAATAATGATCACGGAATCACCTTTCTTTACAGCTGTGCCCACACCGGCTTCGATCTTTACGACCTTGCCTGCTGCACCTGCTTTTACCTGAATGCTGCCTGCTCCGGCTGCTGCTGCAGGCTTTGCTGCGGCTTTCGGTGCTGCTTTGGGAGCGGCCTTCGGTGCTGCTGCGGGAGCAGCTGTGCTGCCATCGGTTTCTTCCACGGTCACATCATATGCGGTGCCGTTTACTGTAATAATATAACTCTTCATGAGATATCTCCTCCTTCATTATGCTCTTTTCCATCTGTTCTGAGCGGATTTCCTGATGGAACGGACAACAAATCCATCCGCGGGAACGCCTTCACTGGCTGCAATCGCTGCGGTAATGACAGCCACCAGTTCCAGGTCATCTGTCAGTTCTTCTTCGGCTTCCATAGCCGCCGGTGCGGCGGGAACTGCAGGGGCTGCTGCAGACTTTTCTGCAGAAACTGTCTGTGCTTTTTTCTTCTTTCCCATCGATTCGATCAGGCCTGTCAGCCCGGGCAGCAGGGAGATCAGAAATGCGATGAAGATCAGGACCAGAAATACGGTTCCCATACCCAGCAGCGTGTTGGTCAGCGCTTTGACTAAAATTTCACCATAAGTCATTGAAATCACCTCGAAATATATAACAGTTCAGCCTGTACTAGACCGTTCCGTGCTTTTTTGCCGGAGCGGCAGCCCGCTTTGTATACAGCATCTCAAATGCGGCGATCACATGTTTTCTGGTAGCTGCAGGTTCGATGACCGCATCCACGTAGCCTCTGGAAGCAGCAGCCTGGGGGCTGGACTGGGCCGCTTCGTATTCAGCTGCCTTTTCACGGATCAGCTTCGGAGCCTCTTTGCTTTCACTGATCTCATCGGCATAAATGATCCTGACTGCGCTTTCCGCATTCATCATGCCGATGGAGCTCTCGGGCCATGCAAATACCAGATCAGCTCCCAGTGCCTTACTGTTCATAACCGCATAGGCGCTGCCGTACGCTTTTCCCACTACCACGTTGACCATGGGCACGGTGGCGCTGCCGTATGCATAAGCCATCTCCGCCATATATTTTGACAGCTTCATCTCCTGATGTCTGTCTGCTTTCAGGCCGGAGACGTTGGTCAGGGTCAGAACGGGAATATTGAAGGCATCGCAGAACCGGATGAACTTTGCAGCCTTGCTGCAGCCGTTGGCAGTCAGCCTGCCGTCATATGTTTCTGTCACACTGCCTTCCTCATCGCAGACTTCGGTGCGGTTTGCCACGGCACCCACCGTGGTGCCGTTCAGACGCATGAAACCGGTAACCATCTCTTTTGCATAATCTGCTTTCATTTCCACAAAATCACGGTTGTCGGCGATCATGGAAAGAGCGATGGAGGTGTCTCCTGAGCAGTTTTCGATGCCTTCGCATACCCGGTTCAGATCATCGCTGCATTCCTCCATGGCACAGTCTTCACAGTTGCCGGGAAGCATGCCGATCAGGGCACGCATCTGTGCGATCACTTCTTCTTCTGTACCGGTTCCGTCGATCACACCGACTTTTTCCGCCTGGAATTTTGCAGTTGCGATTTCCTGTGCATCCTTACATTCCAACGCATTGGGCGAATTAACAAAAAGCTTTGCATGTTCTGCTTCCATGAAAGTGAAGTCTGTCAGTGTGGGTACCACTGCCATGCCTCCTCCACAGGTACCGAAAATACCGGTGATCTGCGGGATCACGCCGCTTGCCTTGATCTGGCACATGTACAGCTCTCCGAATGCATTCAGCGCATCAACTGCTTCCTGCAGTCTGATGCCTGCGCAGTCGATCAGGGCAACCACAGGTGCACCTGTTTTCATGGCAAGTTCATAAAGTTTTACGATTTTTTTAGCATGCATCTCACCAATGGTACCGCCAAGTACGGATGCATCCTGGCTGTATACATAGACAGGATTGCAGTCAATTGTGCCGTAACCGGTAATAACACCGTCTGAAGGTGTTTCCCTGGACTGCATGTTAAAGGATGTACTTCTTGCAGTTACACCACCGCCGATTTCGACGAAACTGCCTTCATCCAGTAA
>JBJFHO010000034.1:0-18920 GCA_051893675.1 Ruminococcus sp.
AGCAGAGCTTTGTTAAGGAAAACAAGCTTTCTGTTCAGGAATATGTCAACAGCGTTGCTAAGGAAGCTGGCACTACCATCGAGATCACACAGTTTGTTCGTTTCGAGCGCGGCGAGGGCATCGAGAAGAAGGCTGACAACTTTGCAGAAGAAATTGCAAGCATGATCAAGTAAACAAATCTTATTTGATAAGGCAATTTTGCCGAAAAAAAGGAGCGTGGCGGTTGCCATGCTCTTTTTTTGATTTTTTCCTATAAATCACTTTACATTTCACGAAAAATAGTGTAAAATAAGTACAGGAAGTTTGTGAGCTGTCGTACCGGACTTCTGGAATGATATGGATTTTCTATTGGATAATCCGTACAAGAGACATATACGAAAGGAATAGGAAGTATGAAACCAAAATACAAAAGGGTTCTTCTGAAACTGAGCGGCGAAGCACTTGCCGGCCCGAAAAAAACCGGATTGGATACTGAAACCATGCTGCCGATCTGCCAGAGCATCAAGAAGTGCGTGGATGCCGGCGTACAGATGGGTATCGTTGTGGGAGGCGGTAATTTCTGGCGTGGACGTTCCAGCCAGAATATGGACCGTACCCGTGCAGACCATATCGGTATGCTGGCAACGACTATGAATGCACTTGCCGTTGCAGACCTGCTGGAATCTCTCGGCGTGGATGTACGTGTGCAGACT
This sequence comes from Ruminococcus sp., assembly GCA_051893675.1. Taxonomy (GTDB): domain Bacteria; phylum Bacillota; class Clostridia; order Oscillospirales; family Ruminococcaceae; genus Ruminococcus_C. Next base: position 693 of record JBJFHO010000034.1, read on the forward strand.
GCCATCAGTATGCAGCAGATCGCTGAGCCGTATATCCGCAATCGTGCCATTTCTCATCTGAATAAGGGCAGAGTGGTCATCTTCGGATGCGGCACCGGAAGCCCGTTCTTTTCGACAGATACGGCTGCCACACTGCGTGCCGTGGAAATTGAAGCGGATATCCTGCTGAAAGCTACCATGGTGGACGGCGTGTATAACAAGGATCCCCACAAGTATGAGGATGCCGTGCGCTATGACCGCCTGACATTCAGCGATGTCCTGGGCAGTGCACTCCAGGTCATGGACAGCACCGCTGCTTCCATGTGCCGGGATAACGAAATGCCCATGCTGGTATTTGATCTGAGCCGCCCGGATAATATCTATGACGCTGTTATGGGCAAGGACGTGGGAACTGTTGTTGCCGAGAGCGAAAGTACAGACGAAAACGCATAATCACATTGTCTTGCAAGTAAAATGTATGGAAAGGAGCCCCGGTGACCCCGGGGAAATGAGCTATGAAAGAACTGTTGAAGGAAACTGAGGAAAAGATGAAAAAGTCCATCGGCCGTCTGGAGCACGAGTTTACGACCATTCGTGCAGGCCGTGCCAATCCGGCTGTGCTGGATAAGGTTATGGTGGATTATTACGGCGTACCCACTCCCATCCAGCAGATGGCTGCTGTCTCTGTATCAGAGGCTCGCATTCTGGTGATCCAGCCGTGGGATGCTACCACTCTGAAAGCCATCGAAAAGGCAATTCTGGCTTCTGACGTGGGAATTACACCTACCAATGATGGCAAAGTGCTACGTCTGGTATTCCCCCAGCTGACAGAGGATCGCCGTAAGGAACTCTGTAAGAGCATCAAGAAGATCGGTGAGGATACCAAGGTTGCTGTCCGCAACGTGCGCCGTGATACTATGGAAAAACTGAAGGCAAAGAAGAAGGCATCCGAGCTGACAGAGGACGAAGTAAAGGACGGCGAAAAGAAAATCCAGAATCTGACAGACAAGTACTGCGCAGAAGTGGATAAGATGGTTGCCGACAAGGATAAGGAGATCATGAGCATCTGACCGGATAGGCTCTGATATCGGATAGGAGTTGAACTGCATGGCATTGCCATTTTTCACGAAAAAGAATTCACAAACTCAGACAGACTCCGCCATTGCATTGCCAGAGGTACTGCCCCAGCACGTGGGATTCATTATGGACGGAAACGGACGCTGGGCAACCAAGCGTGGTATGCCCAGAAAGTTCGGTCATAAGGAAGGCGCTAAGAACTTCAAGGATCTGTCCCTGTACTGCCGGGATATCGGCTTGCGGAATGCTTCGTTCTATGTATTTTCCACGGAAAACTGGAAACGTCCTCAGGACGAAGTGGACGCTATTATGGATCTGTTCTGGGACTATCTCTGCGAAGCAGATCAGTATCTGGAACGGCGTGTGCGTATGATCTTCGTAGGCGACCGCAGCAGATTACAGGATCGGCTGCAAAAGCGGATGCAGGAACTGGAAGAGGATTCCAAGGATTTTGAAAAGATGAACCTGATCCTCGCCATCAATTACGGCGGCAGAGATGAGATCCGACATGCGACACAGTGTATTGCACAGCAGGTGCAGGCAGGGGAATTGGATCCCGCTGCCATTACGGAGCAGACCATTGCGGACAATTTATACACCGCCGGATTGCCGGACGTGGACTTGTTGATCCGTCCCAGCGGCGAGCTGCGGCTGTCCAATTATCTCATCTGGCAGTGTGCCTATGCGGAGTATTATTTCACCAATGTGCTCTGGCCGGACTTCAACCGGAACGAACTGAATAAGGCTCTGGTGGACTATGCCCAGCGAGGCAGACGATTTGGAGGCATATGACCATGAAAATTCGTATTATCTCCGGCGTTGTCGGTGGTTTGCTGGCAATTCTGGTTCTGGTTCTGCATAAGACATTTGTCTTTCCCCTTGCCATTGCTGCATTGATCTGCATTGCGCTGTTTGAATTGTACCGTGCCGGAAAATGTCTCCATTGCCGTATCTCTATAGGTGCCGGATTGGTGTACGGTGCTGCACTGCCGTTTTTGCAGTATTATGGAAACGTAGCTGCCATCGTTGCGGTGACATTCCTCTGTATCGTTGCCATGTTTGTGGAACTGGTACTCCTGCATAAGCATGTGACATATCAGGAGATTCTGTTCATTGCAGCCGTGACACTGCTGGTGGCTGGTTCGCTGAATATGCTGAATGCACTGCTGCTGGGCAGTCCATATGGTCTTGCCTGCGTTATTCTGGCACTGTGTTCCGCCTGGATCGCAGATACCGGAGCTTACTTTGCAGGTACGTTTTTCGGAAAGCATAAGCTCTGTCCCGAGATCAGCCCGAAGAAAACCGTAGAGGGATTTTTCGGCGGTATCGTAGTGGACATTGTGGTCATGATCGTATTCGCCCTGATCTACAGCCTTATTACCCATGCTCATGTGCATTACCTGTGGCTGATCTTTACGGCTGTAGTATGTGCCGTTATCAGCGTGCTGGGTGACCTGAGTGCTTCTGTATTGAAGCGGCAGCAGGGAATCAAGGATTTCGGCAATATTATGCCGGGACACGGCGGCGTTATGGATCGCTTTGACAGCGTTTTGTTTACCGTTCCGGCGTTTTATGCACTGGAATGTATGTGTCCGATATTTTACGGATAATCGTTTGAATTATGGATGAACCACACGATGCAGGGCATGTTGTGCTCTGCATCGTGTGTGTACTATAGGGCAGTATCACTGCACGAAAAAGGAGTCGTCATCAATGGGAAAGTGTATCTCAATTTTAGGATCCACGGGATCCATCGGGACGCAGGCACTGGAAGTGGCAAAGGCACATGACATGCGGATTCACGCCCTTGCTGCCAACCGGAACATTGACCTGCTGGAACGGCAGACACGGGAACTGCGTCCCAAAAAGGTATGTATTTACGATGAAACGAAATATCACGAGCTGAAGGAACGGTTGTCAGATCTGGCAGTCCAGGTGCTCTGCGGTATGGACGGCTTGTGTGAGATTGCTGCGGATACAGCGGCGGATATGCTGCTCAATTCCGTGGTAGGCATGGTGGGACTGCTGCCTACGCTGACCGCCATTTCCGCTGGACTGGACATCGCCCTTGCCAATAAGGAGACTCTGGTTGCCGGCGGTTCGCTGGTCATGGATCAGGCGGCGAAAAAAGGCGTGGCGATCTATCCGGTGGACAGCGAGCACTCTGCGATTTTCCAGTGCTTGCAGGGAAACCGTCGGGATCAGCTGCGGAAAATTATTCTGACAGCATCCGGCGGCCCGTTCTTCGGAAAGACACGTGATGAACTGGAGCATGTTACTGTGGCAGATGCCCTGAACCATCCCAACTGGAGTATGGGGAGCAAAATCACGGTGGATTCTTCTACGCTCATGAACAAGGGGCTGGAATTCATCGAGGCAAAGTGGCTGTTCGACCTGACGCCGGAACAGATCGAGGTAGTGGTGCATCGCCAGAGCGTGGTACATTCAGCGGTGGAGTATCAGGACTATTCCATCATTGCCCAGATGGGCGTGCCGGATATGAAGATTCCGATTCAGTATGCACTGCTCTATCCCGACCGGATGCCTTGTCCGACCCGGCCGCTGTCGCTGACCGAGTATGGCACACTGACCTTTGAAAAGCCGGATCTGGAAACATTTACATGTCTGCAAACAGCAATTACGGCAATCACACGGGGCGGTACTGCACCGTGTATTGTCAACGGGGCAAATGAAGAAGCTGTCGCTGCTTTCTTAAAGGGGAAAATCGGATTTCTGGAGATCGGTGCCCTGGCACAGCGTGCTATGGATACCATTCCGCAGACGGAGATCACCTGCTATGAGGATGTGATGCGTGCAGATGCACGTGCAAGGGAATTCGTACGTAATTCAATTTCTCAGTAAGAAAGGAAACATGCACCTATGCAGCATATCGTAACACTCCTCATTGCCATTGTCATTTTCGGCATGATCATCGGCATTCACGAATTCGGGCATTTTATAGTGGCAAAGCTGCACAAGATTCAAGTGAATCAGTTTGCCATCGGTATGGGACCACGCATTCTCCATTTTCAAAAGGGTGAGACGGAATATTCCCTGCGGCTCTTTCCCATCGGCGGCTTCTGCTCCATGGAAGGGGAGGACGAATCCAGCGACAACCCCAATGCCTTTGAGAAAAAGGCAGTCTGGCGCAGAATGACCGTTGTCCTTGCCGGGGCGATCATGAATATCATCCTGGGATTCCTGCTGATTGCCGTGCTGCTGTGTACCAGTCAAAGGGTACCCTCTACGGTCATTGCACAGTTTGCCCAGACCACGGATGCGGCTACCGGTGAGACCATTACTGCGGCGGAGAGCGAACGCTCCGGATTGCAGGTAGGCGACAAGATCATTGCCATTGACGGCAGCCACATTTTTTCCACCACCGACCTGATCTATAAATTGCAGACCACGGATGCGGAATCCTTTTCCGTAACTGTAAAGCGTGACGGGGAGAAAATCACCATTGATTCGGTGACATTCCACAACGATAATACAGAAGGTCTGCTGGATTTTGCCGTGGAGGGAAAGTCCAAGAATCCGGTGACGATTGTCTCTTATGCGGCGAAGGATACGGTAGCAACTGCAAAGCTCATCTGGATGTCTCTCATTGAACTGATCAGCGGCAAGTACAGTCTACAGGATCTTTCCGGCCCCGTGGGTACGGTCAGCGTCATTGAACAGGCGGCGTCTACCGGGGAAAATATTCTGGAACGGGTACAGTCCGTCCTGAATCTGACTATTTTTATTACCGTCAATGTGGGCGTGTTCAATCTGCTTCCCATTCCGGGACTGGATGGCAGCCGCTTTGTGTTCCTGCTGGTGGAGGCAATCCGCCGGAAACCCATTCCAAAGGAACGGGAAGCCATGGTGCATTTTATCGGTATGGCAGCATTGTTTTTGCTGATGATCCTGGTGACAGTGCAGGATGTCAGCCGGTTTTTTCAGTAAATGATGATTTTTCAATAAATTATGATATGGAGTTGAGCCTATGAGAAAAGTCAGACCCGTTTCCGTCGGCAGCTGTAAGCTGGACGGAACCCATATTTATATACAGTCCATGCTGAACACCCGTTCGGATGATATTCCGGGCAGCGTGGCACAGGCTGTGGCACTGGAACAGGCAGGCTGCGAGATCGTCCGGGCTGCCATTCCCGACAAGGATGCCATTGCGCTGATTCCGGCAATCAAGGAGAAGATCTCCATTCCGCTGGTGGCAGATATCCATTTTGACTATCGCCTGGCATTGGAGGCGGCAGCTGCCGGTATTGACAAGATTCGTATCAATCCGGGAAATATCGGCGGTATGGATCGTGTGCGTGCCGTTGTGCGTGTGTGTCAGGAAAAGCATATTCCCATCCGCATCGGCGTCAATTCCGGTTCTCTGGAAAAGGAGATTCTTGCAAAATACGGTGCACCTACGGCAGAAGCATTGGTGGAGAGTGCCATGGGACATGTGCGGATGCTGGAGGCATGTGACTTTGACAACATCGTCATTTCCATGAAATCCTCCGATGTCAATACCATGATCGACGCATACCGTCTCTGTGCCGAACAGTGTGATTATCCGCTGCATCTGGGCGTAACCGAAGCCGGAACAGAACGCATGGGACTCATCAAATCCGCCATTGGTATCGGTGCATTGCTCCATGACGGCATCGGCGAGACCATTCGTGTTTCCCTGACGGAAGACCCGGTACAGGAGATACGTGCCGCACGGGATATCCTGAAATGCATCGGCAAACGAGGCGGCCCTCAGATCGTATCCTGTCCCACCTGCGGCAGAACACGGATTGACTTGGTGAAAACTGCCAAGGAAGTGGAAGCGGCGCTGGAGCATGTCCAGAAGGATATCAAGGTAGCAGTTATGGGCTGCGTGGTCAATGGTCCCGGCGAAGCCAGGGAAGCAGATATCGGCATTGCCGGCGGTGACGGCTGTGCTGTGCTGTTCCGGAAGGGAACGGTTCTGCGGAAAGTGCCGGAGGAGGACATTGTGCCGGAACTTATGGCTGAGATCGAAAAACTGTAAGAGCAGTAGGAGTGGAACATATGGATTTGAATTTCGCAGCGTTTCTGGAGGAATATGTCCCGGTGATGCCGCAGTCCGTACAGGACGGCATTCTGAAACGTATGACCTATTCGGAAAACCTGACGAAAATTTCGTTTTATATTGCATTTCCCCATCTGGTTCCGGTGCAGGATCTGCTGTCACTGGAGCATGAACTGGAGATTCGTCTGGAGATTCAGGCAGTGCGGCTGCATCCCCGGTATGCACCGGAGCTGTTTTCCATGGCGTATTTTCCGGATCTGGTCATTTTTCTCAAACGGGAAATGACAGTTGTCAATGGATTCATTGACGGGGCAGACGTCACATTTGAGGATGACAAGCTGGAGATTCAGCTGCATAACGGCGGCTTTGAAATTCTGGAAAAATATCACGTGGCGGAATATTTCTCCGGTCTGCTGGAGCAGCTGTTCTCCCGGAAAATCCGTGTGAAATTTCATGGTACTGCCAGCGTCACAGAGGATGAATTCCAGGCGATGATCGCCAAGGCGGAACAGGAACTGCCAAAGCATGCAGAACAGCTCCAGGCGCCAGCGCCGGCACCGGCAGCTCCGGCAGGCGACGGAAAATCACCTAAGCCTACAGCACAGAGCGTTTCCATGAATGAGAATATTCCGGGCGTGATTCCCGGAAGCGCTGTGCTCATCAAGGGCAGACCTATCCGGGATATTCCCATGCCCATTCGGGAGGCAGTGGAGGTACAGAATCAGCGTATCATCGTCATGGGTGATGTCTTTGCCATGGAATCCCGTGAGGTACGGGGCGAACGTACTATATTGACATATCAGATCACAGACGGCAGCTATTCTGTTCTCGTTAAGGTATTCGATACCACAAAGAGTATCTCCGAACTGCCTTATGGGGAGATCAAAAAGGGCAGTACACTTCTGATACTGGGCAGAATTTCCTATGACGAATTTGCCCGGGAGGATGTACTGAAGCCGGAGTCCATCGTTATGGTAAAGCGGCAACGCAGAATGGATGAAGCACCGAAAAAGCGTGTGGAATTGCACTGCCATACCAATATGTCTCAGATGGACGGCGTGACACCCTGTGAAAAGCTTGTGCAGCGTGCCCATGACTGGGGACATCCAGCCATTGCCATTACCGACCACGGTATCGCACAGGCATTTCCGGAGGCAATGTCCACATGGGACGGCTTCAAGGACAAGGATTTCAAGGTGATCTTCGGCTGCGAGGCATACGTTGTCAACGACCTGAACCGGCAGCTTGTGGTGGATGATCCGGGAGACCGGACACTACAGGACGAGATCATTATATTTGATGTGGAGACTACCGGACTCAGCACGTCCCAGGATCGCCTCACAGAGATCGGTGCTGTGCGGATGCGTGGGATGCAGGTGGTGGATACCTTTAACACCATGGTCAATCCGGAACGTTCCATTCCGCCGAAGGTCATGGAACTGACGGGTATTACAGATGCCATGGTGGCAGATGCACCCAAGGAAGCGGAAGCACTCCGGAAATTCATGGAATTCTGCGGCGATCATCCTGTTCTGGCGGCACATAATGCCCGGTTTGATACGACCTTTGTGCGCAATGTCTGCAAACGGCATAATATCACATTTGAGTTTGCCACACTGGATACACTGGTACTCTGTAAGTGTATGCTGCCGACCTTGTACCGCCATAAACTGGACGGCGTGGCAAAGGCATTGAAGCTGGGTAAATTCGACCATCACCGGGCATCGGATGATGCACAGATGCTGGCGAAGATCTATATTGAACTGGTGACACGGCTGGTGCAGAACAAAGGAGCGACCATGCTCTCTGACCTGAACACCAAGACGCAGGAAATTGACGTGAAAAAGCTGAGACCTTATCACCAGATCATTCTGGTACGCAATCATGTGGGCTTGAAAAATCTCTACAAGCTGATCTCCCATGGACATATTGAGTGCTTCTACCGCAAGCCTTTGATTCCGAAGTCGGTGCTCATGCAGCATCGGGAAGGTCTGATCTTCGGCAGTGCCTGCGAAGCCGGCGAGCTGTTCCAGGCAATGGTGGAGGAAAAGTCTCATGAGGAATTGGTAAATCTGGCAAAATTCTACGATTACCTGGAGATTCAGCCAGTGGGGAACAATGCCTTTATGATACGCAACGGTACTGCTGCCAATATCGAGGAATTACAGGAGTACAACAAGCGTATCGTTGCACTGGGTGACGAACTGGGAATTCCTGTCTGCGCAACCTGTGACGTGCATTTTATGGATCGGGAGGATGCCATTTACCGTGAGATCCTGCAAGCCGGACAAGGCTTTGAGGATGCCGGAAACCAGGCACCCCTTTATCTGCGTACCACAGAGGAAATGCTGGAGGAATTCTCCTATCTGGGAGAGGAAAAGGCATATGAGATCGTTGTGACCAATACCAATGCCATTGCCGATCAGATCGAGAAGATCCGTCCGTTTCCCAAGGGAACCTTTACGCCCACCATCGACGGCGCAGAGGAAGACCTGGTGCGTATCACTACCACAAAGGCAAAGGAGATCTATGGCGACCCGATGCCGGAACTGGTGGAAAAGCGGCTGGATCGTGAGCTTTCTTCCATCATCAAGCACGGCTTCTCCGTACTGTATATCATCGCCCAGAAGCTGGTATGGGACAGCGTAGATCACGGCTACCAGGTAGGCTCCCGTGGTTCTGTCGGTTCTTCCTTTGTGGCATCCATGGCAGGTATTTCAGAGGTAAATCCTCTGGCACCCCATTATGTCTGCCCCAAGTGCAAACACAGCGAATTTATTACAGACGGCAGCGTTGGCTCCGGCTTTGACCTGCCGCCGAAAAACTGTCCGGAATGCGGTGCGGAAATGAACCGTGACGGACATGATATTCCCTTCGAGACCTTCCTGGGCTTCGATGGTGATAAAGCACCGGATATCGACCTGAACTTCTCCGGTGAATACCAGTCCTCAGCCCATCGCTATACAGAAGAGCTGTTCGGACGGGATAACGTGTTCAAGGCGGGAACCATTGCCGCTGTTGCTGACAAAACTGCCTATGGTTATGTCAAAAAATACCTGGAAGAACGTGGGATACAATGCAGTCCTACGGAGATCAACCGACTTTCCATCGGCTGTACCGGTATCAAGCGAACGACTGGTCAGCACCCCGGCGGTATGGTTGTTGTACCAAGTGACTATGATGTATACGACTTCACGCCGGTGCAGCATCCGGCAGATGATGCCGAGTCGGATATTCTGACGACCCACTTCGACTTCCATTCACTCCACGATACTATTCTGAAGCTGGACGAACTGGGACACGTGGTGCCTACCATGTATAAGCATCTGGAGGATGCCACGGGAATTTCCATTCACGATGTACCTACCACGGATCCCAAGGTCATCCAGATGTGCACGGATGCGTCAGTGCTGGGCGTGACGCCGGAGGAAATCTACTGCCAGACAGGAAGTCTCGGCATTCCGGAAATGGGCACCGGGTTTACCATTCAGATGCTGCTGGATTCCAAGCCAAAAAAATTCAGCGACTTTTTGCAGGTCTCCGGTCTGTCCCATGGTACGGATGTATGGCTGGGCAATGCAAAAGACCTCATTGACAATGGAACTTGTACCATTTCGGACGTAATCGGAACACGTGACAGTATCATGACCTACCTGCTCCATAAAGGCGTTGAACCGAAGCAGGCGTTCCAGATCATGGAGGATACCCGTAAGGGTAAGGCACCCAAAACCTTTACCCCGGAACGTGTGCAGATGCTCAAGGATCATAACGTGCCCCAGTGGTACATTGACAGCTGCCTGAAAATCAAGTATATGTTCCCGAAAGCCCATGCGGCGGCATATGTTACGGCGGCAATCAAGCTGGGCTGGTTCAAGCTCTATTATCCGCTGGCGTATTATGCAGTGTATTTCAGTACACGAGGGGATGACTTTGATCCGGTTCTGGCACTGCAGGGCAAGGACGCTGTCCGAGCCAAAATCGAGGAACTGAAGGAAAAGGGCAACGACCGTTCCAAAAAGGAAAGCGACCTGCTGGATACGCTGCTCATTGTCAATGAAATGCTCAGCCGGGGCTGCGAATTCCTGCCCATTGACCTGTACAAGTCCCACGCTGACCGCTATCTGGTGGAGGAGAATAAAGTCCGCATCCCGTTCAGTGCCATTCCCGGCATCGGCGTTTCTGCGGCACATAATCTCTATGAAACAGCGCAGAAACGGAACTTTATTTCCATTGAAGAATTCCAGGCACAGAGCGGTGCGTCAAAAACCATAATCGAAACCCTGGAACAGATGAACGCTTTGGGCGATTTGCCGAAATCCAGCCAGATGATGCTCTTTTGAGTGCAGAATCTTGACAGATGTGTTTTTCTGTGGTACTATAGTACTGTGTTAGCATGATAAAGCGTTAAGGAGGAACCTATGAGAAAATATGATTTGATCACGCCGGAGGGGACAAAGGACTTTTTGTTTGAAGAATGCCTGGTGCGCCGTGAAACAGAGCATAAGCTACACGCCATTTTCCGCAGCAAGGGCTATTCGGAGCTGACGACGCCGGGACTGGAATTCTTTGATGTATTCCAGTCGGAATCCGGTCATTATCCCCAGGAACGGCTGTATAAAATGACAGACAGCAAGGGACGTCTGCTGGTGCTGCGTCCGGAGTCTACTATGCCCATTGCACGTGTCGTTGCTACACGTCTCCGGGATGCTTCATTGCCGTTGCGTCTGTATTATAATCAGAGTGTATACCGTTTCGAGCCGGCACTGAAAGGCCGCAGCGATGAGATCACGCAGACTGGTATTGAACTGCTCGGCTCTGCATCCTATATGGCGGACGTGGAAATGATCACCACCGCCATTGAGGTACTTTCTGCGTGCAGCGACGGCAGCTTTTCTCTGGAGCTGGGCGATGCCGGGGTATTCAAGGAACTGATGCGGGAACTGAATGCCACACCGGAAGAGCGGGAGAATATCCGCTATCTCATTGAGACGAAGAACTATCCGGCGCTGAACGACGTGCTGGATACCATGGGAGATTCCAGAGCAGCAGCGGCACTGAAAAAGCTGCCGGCACTGTTCGGGGGAGAGGAAGTATTCGAAAAGGCATCCCAGCTGTACTCCAACCAGCGCATTGACGAGATCCTTATGGATCTGCGCAAGCTGTACGAGGATCTTTCGGAAGTAATCGGCGCAGGCAGACTGACTGTGGATCTGGGTATGGTCAACAATGCGGATTATTATACCGGTGTAATCATCAAGGGCTATCTGGAGGGCTACGGCGAAGAGGTACTCTCCGGCGGCAGATATAACAAGCTGTTGTCTGATTTCGGCTATGATATTCCGGCAACGGGCTTTGCGGTGAATGTGGACGCCGTTTCCAATATCCTGCGGAAGAAAAAGGATGTGGCAGTGCAGCCGGCAGATGCTGTGATCTATGCTGCACCGGGCTATGAGATGAAAGCAGTGACAGTATCCCAGGAACTGCGTGCCAAGGGGCAGATCGTGGAATATGCATTCTTCGATTCCATCGACCTGGTACGGGAATATGCAAAAGACCGCAGAATTGGCAGAGTTGTCATTGTGGATGAAGAAATTACGGAGGTGGAATAAATGGCAAAACCCTTGAGAATGGCGTTGACAAAGGGCAGACTGGAAAAGGATACCGTTGGTCTGTTGGAAAGCTTGGGGTTTGACTGCACGGCTGTCCGGGAAAAGGGACGCCGTCTGATCCTGCCCATTCCCGATGCGAATCTGGAAGTTGTTCTGGCAAAGGCAAACGATGTCATTACTTACGTGGAGCACGGCGTGTGCGACATGGGTGTCGTAGGAAAAGATACCATTATTGAAATGCAGGGCAAGTTTTTTGAACTGGTAGACCTGGGCTTCGGCAAGTGCAAGTTTGCACTGGCTGCAAAGAAGGGAACGGATTTTTACAGCGGCTTTGGTGTGAAGTGTATTGCTACAAAGTATCCCAATGTGGCACGCCGCTTTTTTGAGAGCAAGGGCATGGACGTGGACATTGTCAAGATCGAGGGCTCTGTTGAGCTTGCGCCGCTGCTGGGACTGGCAGACGGTATCGTGGACATTGTGGAAACAGGCGTGACCTTGCGGGAAAACGGGCTGGAAGTGGTCGAGGATGTTGTGCCCATTTCGGCACGGCTCATTGCCAATACCGTCAGCCTGAAACTGCGTCAGACGGAAATTGAAGCGCTGATCCAGCAGATCGAGGAGGCATTGCAGAAATGATTACGATGAAAACCATTAACGCCAGCGATGTGCAGGAGCGTGAAGCATTTTTCACCAGCCTGGACACCCGTTCCGGCGAAACCAACCAGCGTGTGACAGAAACAGTCAGCGAGATCATCCGTACCGTAAAGGCTGGCGGTGACGAAGCTGTCAAGAATTATACCTTGAAATTTGACGGCAGTCTGCCCCAGTATTACGAGGTGCCGAGAGATGTCATCAACGACGCCATGACAGAGGCAGATCCGGCATTTGTGGATGCCATGCTGAATGCCATTGAAAACGTCCGGGATTTCCACCAGCGTCAGGTGCAGCAGGGCTTTGTGAATGCACTGCCCAACGGTGTCATTATGGGACAGCGTGTCCGTGGTCTGGCACGGGTAGGCTTGTACGTACCGGGTGGCACGGCGGCATATCCCTCCAGCGTGATCATGAATGCAGTACCGGCGAAGATTGCAGGCGTCAAGGAAATTATTATGGTAACACCGCCCTGCAAGGATGGTACACCGAATCCGGATATTCTGGTAGCGGCAGGACTCTGCGGCGTAGACCGTGTATTCCTGTCCGGCGGTGCCCAGGCAATTGCAGCGCTGGCATACGGCACAGAGGAGATCCCGAAGGTGGATAAGATCGTGGGCCCCGGCAATATCTACGTGGCAACGGCGAAGAAGCTGCTGTACGGCGTGGTGGATATCGACATGATCGCAGGTCCCAGCGAGGTTCTGGTCATGGCAGACGAGACAGCTGATCCGAAATTCGTGGCAGCTGACCTTATGTCCCAGGCGGAGCACGATGTGCTGGCGTCGTCCATTCTGGTGACTACCAGCGCAGAACTGGCGGAAAAGGTACAGGCAGAGGTCAACCGTCAGGTGCAGTATCTCTCCCGGAAAGAGATCATCGAAAAGTCCATGAACGAGTATGGCGCAGTTCTGCTGTGCGACAGCCGGGAAGAGGCAACCGCTCTGGCAAATCGCATTGCACCGGAGCACCTGGAAGTTCACATGGAGAACCCCATGGAGCTGCTGGGCGCACTGGATAACGCCGGTTCTGTCTTTCTGGGGCCGTATGCATCCGAGCCGTTGGGGGATTATTACGCAGGCCCCAACCACGTGCTGCCCACCAGCGGTACGGCACGATTCTTCTCGCCTCTGGGTGTGCAGAGCTTTACCAAGCGTTCCAGCTATACCTATTACACCAAGGATGCTCTGGAGGCGGCGAAGGAGGATATTGTGCTGATTGCCAATAAGGAGGGGTTGACGGCGCATGCCAATGCGATTACGGTGAGATTTGAGGAACGGTAAAATTGCATTGTGGAGACAAAATCATTGGAAGTTTTAGTTGCTCATGCGTATCTATGGGCAATTGGATTATGTTCCGAAAAGCAGTATAATGAACAATTAGATCTTTTATTTTTACAAAAATCGTCGGATGAGATTCTCTTGGAATTAGAGTGTTGTTCGTACGATAATCAGAAAACAGTAATCCGATTGAGAAGATATCTCGAATACGAAGTAAATTCATTTCATGTTGATTTGTTTGGAAAAGTATTATTGAACGGATTAAAAGAATCATATTTGTATGGAAATATGAGAATTGATGATTTTGGAAATCAATGTTGCAAAATGTGGACTTTACTACCGGAAAAAATGAGAAATGAAGACCCGTTTTTGATATTATCGTATGCGAATGACCCGTTATCTTGGGGGAATGAGAAACGGACAAGAGAGTTGTACGAAAAAATGTTTGACTACTATGGTTGATATTTTGAGATGTTCGTTTATATGGAAGTATCAAATTGGTTTTGATGAACCGTAAAAATCAAGGAGGCGCAACCCATGAGACAAGCGCAGCTCACACGCACGACAAAAGAAACAGACATCCAGGTAAAAGTGACATTGGATAGCCAGGGCACCGCCAACATCTGCACGGGCATCGGTTTTTTTGACCATATGCTCACGGCACTTTCCGTGCACAGCGGCATCAGCATGGATATTGCCGTCAAGGGCGATCTCCACGTGGACGGACATCATACCGTCGAGGACACAGGCATCGTTCTGGGCAAGGCGCTGGGCGAAGCCCTGGGGGACAAGTCCGGCATCACACGCTATGGCAGTGCCTATATCCCCATGGATGAAGCCTTGGCCTTTTGCAGTCTGGATATCAGCAACCGGCCGTTTCTGGTGTTCCAGGGGACATTTACCAATGCCATGATCGGACAGTATGACGCATGTCTCACAGAGGAATTTTTCCGTGCCTTTGCATTCAACGCCGGAATTACCCTCCATGTGAATATGCTGTATGGTTCCAACGACCATCATAAATGCGAAGCGGCTTTCAAAGCGGTTGCCCATGCCCTGAAAACGGCAGTGACACCTCTGGAAGCCGGAAAAACCTTGTCAACGAAAGGAGTGCTGTAAATGATCGCAATTGTGGATTACGGCGCAGGCAATATTTTCAGCGTGAAAAATGCCCTGGATTTTCTGGGACTGCCCGGAGAACTGACTTCGGATCCCGAAGCGATCCGTCAGGCGGACGGCATTATCCTGCCGGGCGTAGGGGCATTTCCCAGTGCCATGCAGATGCTGCACGACCGTGGACTGACGGAAGTCATCCGGGAGGAATCCCATAAAAAGCCGTTCCTCGGTATCTGCCTTGGTATGCAGCTGATTTTTGAAAAAGGTTACGAATTTGAGGAATGCGACGGTCTGGGACTGGTGCCCGGCAGCGTGGAAAAAATCATTGCACCGGGAATGGTCATTCCCCATATGGGATGGAATAAGCTGGAAATGCAGAATGACTGTCCCATTCTCCGGAACTTGCCGGAGGAGGCATATGTCTACTTCGTACATTCCTACCAGGCACATACGCCGGAGGATTATCTGGCAGCGTATGTGGAATACGGCGATGCGAAGATTCCGGC
Source organism: Ruminococcus sp. (assembly GCA_051893675.1). GTDB lineage: Bacteria > Bacillota > Clostridia > Oscillospirales > Ruminococcaceae > Ruminococcus_C. Next base: position 15,958 of record JBJFHO010000034.1, read on the forward strand.
AATGGTCTATGACGGAAAGACTGTCTACGGCGCACAGTTCCATCCGGAAAAGAGCGGCGAGACCGGCTTGCAAATTCTGCGTAACTTCGGAGGGCTGATGGGATGATTATTTTACCTGCAATTGATATCAAGGACGGCAACTGCGTCCGCCTGTTCAAGGGGGACTTTTCCACAGTGGAAAAGGTTGCTGCGGATTACATGGAAACGGCAAAGGGTTTCGAAGCCGCCGGTGCATCCTGGATTCACATGGTAGATCTGGACGGCGCCAAAGAGGGCAGACCGGTCAATCAGAAGATCTACAAGGACGTTGCTGCAAATACCAGCCTGAAAGTGGAAGTGGGCGGCGGCATCCGTAATCTGGAAACCATTGCGGAATATCTGGACAGCGGCGTGGAACGTGTGATTCTCGGCTCTGCTGCACTGAAAAATCCCAAGCTGGTGCAGGATGCGGTGAAGCAGTTCGGCAGCCGGCATATTGCCGTGGGTATCGACGCCAAAAACGGCATGGTGGCTACAGAGGGATGGCTGGAGGAGTCGGATGTGGACTATATCACTCTGACCAAGGAAATGATGGCAGTGGGTGTGCAGTATTTTATTGTGACGGATATTGCCAAGGACGGCACCCTTTCCGGCGTGAATATTGACCAGCTGTCCGATCTGTATCAGGCAACGGAGGGCAAGTGCAGTATCATTGCCAGCGGCGGTGTCCATACCATCGAGGATATACGCAAGTGCAAGGAACTGGGACTGTACGGCACCATCTGCGGCAAATCTATCTATAAGGGCACATTGGATCTGAGAGATGCCATTGCGTTGGCGGAAGGAGCGGAGTAATATGCTGGCAAAACGAATTATCCCTTGTCTGGACGTGCGGAACGGCAAGGTCGTCAAGGGCGTCAACTTTGAGGGCGTCAAGGAAGTGGGCAATCCGGTGGAATGCGCCTATGCATACAATCTCCAGGGTGCTGATGAGATCGTGTTCTATGATATCACGGCTTCCTATGAGGGCAGAGGTGTCATGCTGGATGTGGTAAGGGAAACTGCCAAAAAGGTATTTGTGCCCCTGACCGTAGGCGGCGGCATCAAGACCGTGGACGATATCCGGGAAACCCTTCGTGCCGGTGCGGACAAGGTCTCTGTCAATTCCCAGGCAGTGCAGAATCCTCAGCTCATCAAGGACGGCGCTGATATTTTCGGCTGTCAGTGTATCTGCGTAGGCGTGGATGCCAAAAAGGTGGCGGATAACAAGTGGACGGTATACATCAATGGTGGCAGAGTGGATATGCATCTGGATCTCATTGATTGGGTGAAGCAGTGCGAACAGCTGGGCGCCGGGGAGATCTGCCTCAATTCCATTGATACGGATGGCGTCCGGGGCGGCTTTGATCTGCCCATGCTGAAAGCGGTCTGCGATGCTGTGCAGATTCCGGTCATTGCCAGCGGCGGCGCCGGAAAGCTGTCCGATTTTGCGGATGCATTTCTAGAAACCGGATGCTCTGCGGCATTGGCAGCATCCCTGTTCCATTTCCGGGAACTGACCGTGCAGGAAGTCAAGGCGGATTGCCGGGCAAAGGGCATTCCTATGCGATGAAAGGAAAAAACTATGGATCTGAATAACGAATTATTTCAAGAACAAATTGCTCCTTTTTCTTTTATGAAATTAGACGACAGTTATATGCTTCAACTTCAGACTGGCGAATATTTAATGGATGTTTTTGCAACCCGTGAAGAAGAGGGGTTTTTAGGCAATGGATATGATTGGGAATCTTTAGCGACTGTTTTTCTGGAGGAAGAATTTGATGGCGATCCGGAAGAATTTGAATTCGATTCCGAAGCAGATACGTTCGTCATCTATTCTGAAAATGGAGAGATGTTAGCTGCTTTTGCTACCGCATTCAAGGCAGCATGTGAGAACAGAGTACAGATTTTAGATCTGTTTTCTCGTGCTGAACTACAATAAAAATATGACTTACCGTGAAGAAAAGCTAGATTTATTTTTGCTGACAGACAGCCACTGGCTGGCACACTGCATCAGCGCTGATTTTGCACTGGGCGCAGGAATTGCAAAGGAATTTGCAAAACGATTTGATGAAAAACGGTTTCTGTCAGAAAACCGGGATTCTTTTCCTGCTTGGAATGAAACGGGCTTCTGTATTCCGGATGAACAGAATCATGTGCTGAATCTGGTGACCAAAAAAGGCTGGCGGAACAAACCGACGCTTCTTTCTTTGGAGCAAGCATTGCAAAGTATGGCAGCATTTGCGGCACAGAACGCCGTAACAAAGATTGCCATGCCGAAGATCGGCTGCGGACTGGACAGATTGCATTGGGAAGATGTTTCGCCTTTGATTCAGCAAGTTTTTGCAGGTACAGAGATGGAAATTATAGTCTGCTATCTGGATTGATTTTCGTCAAAACGGAGGAAAATCAGATGTTGGTATTTTATATTGCAATGACAATTTTCATACCGCTGCTGATGCTGTTGATCGGCTGGGTGATGAAATATCACACGCCGAAAAATATCAACGGTTTCATTGGATACCGGACAGAGCGTTCCATGCGGAGCCAGGAAGCCTGGAACTTTGCCCATCAATATTGCGGCAGGCTATGGCTCATGATGGGCACAGGAATGCTCATTGTATCTGCAGTGCTCTGTATCGGATATGTTTTTTTCTCGGAAAAGGCAATCTGCATTGTGTTTCTGGCGGCAATACTGGTGCAGACACTTCTGCTTCTGCTGACAATTCCGCCTACAGAGTACGCACTGCAAAAGAACTTCGATTCCAACGGAGACCGAAAGACAAACGAGGTGAAATGAATGGTAAAGATCGACATCGACCATCTGGAAAAATACTTCGCCAAATCAGAACTGATTCCGGCGATCGCTTTTGATGTGGATACAAAAACCGTCTTGATGCTGGCGTATATGAACGAGGAGAGCCTGCGCAAGACACTGGAAACCG
>JBJFHO010000035.1:0-4138 GCA_051893675.1 Ruminococcus sp.
GGACGCATTTTCTCTTGCCATTTTCCGAATCTGCTCCGGTGAAATCTCCCGCTCTGCCATACTGCCGCAGGATTCCCGCACAATAAGCCGTGCATCCAGCGTAAGACTCCGGGTATGCCCTGTTTTGATCAGTTCCACAGCACCCAGCAATGCCCGATATCCCATATCGCTGACATTGGTACGAATGGTAGTCAGCATGGGCTTCAGGCTGGTTGCGACTTCGGAATCATCAAAGCCGGTCACAAGAATATCCTTGCCCACAGTCAGCCCACGTTCCCGGAACACCTGATAACCGCCGATGCACATTTTATCATTGGCGAAGCAAATGGCATCCAGATCGGGATGGGCATCCAGAAGCGAGCGCACTGCTTCTTCGGAGGACTCGGAGAAATTGCCATAAACCACCTTGGTGCTGTCATAAACAATACCGTTTTCTTCCAGCGATTTCTGATAACACCGCAGTCGTTCCATGGCATCCGCATTACCCATGGGACCAGAGACATAGCCGATTTCCCGGCATTGGTGATGATGGATCAGATGATCAACCGCCAGCTTCATGCCGTTGGTATTAAAATGAATGCAGGGGTAGCCAGGATATTCCACTTCCATCGTCAGAATGGGAAGATCCTTATAGCTTTCCAGGAACTCGATCATTTCTTTCTGGCTGATGTACGAACCAACGGTGCCGGCAGATACGATCAGAGCATCCAGATTCTGCGAAGAGACATAGCTATAGATCACATTATACTGATAGTCATAGATAGAGTATTTTTCATCGTCCTCCACCGCATTGATTCCGCGGCCGGGAAGAAGAATCAGATTGACATCCAGTTCCTCTGCGGCTGTAATTGCGCCTTTCAGAACCTCTGTCGCATATTCATTTTCCAGGTGATGTATCATTAACCCAATTTGATACCGTTTTTTCTCAGCCATTTTCGACTCCTTCAGTATATCTATCGCAAAACAAAGTCCGATCACATTGTTTTCAACAACTGACTGACAAATCTGTTTTTTGTAAAATCCTCTATAAGTATAACACATCTGACAGCAGATTGCAAGAACTTTTTTCGAATCCGGGCAAAAAAATTGCACAATAAAACTGATTTATTGCCCATCTTCTTCCGCACGCAAAGTATACCGGCAATCCGGAAAGCGGCTGCATCCGTAGAAATCGCCGTATGTGCCATGCCGCAGCAATAAAGTACCGCCGCATCGTGGACACAGTCCATTGCGCAGGGCAAAATTCTCATAGGCGATTTCGCTGTTGATCTGATCCAGAAGCTGTTTTCGGGCAGCCCTGGAATCCACATTGGCGCAGAGAATCGTCCCCGCCATATACTGCACAGTATCCCAGGCAAAAACCGTATGCCGATAGGCACGGATAGCACGGCGCAGCTTTGAAAAATGCACCAATTCCTGTTCCGTGTAAACATCCAGTTCCGCTGCATCGGAAAAAGCCGTCACGGAGATAAACAGGTCATCCTCTTCCAGCTCCAGCAGTGCTTTCAGTGCCTGGATATGGGCATAATTCTGTCGGAAGGGATTGCGGAAGGAATACTTTTTTCCATGCAGCTCCTGCGTCCAGTATTCCGACCGGTCACTGCCGTGGATACGTCCCTGATAATTTTTCGTTTCAATGACAAAAATGCCATAGACCGACACCACAATATGGTCGATCTGTGTGAGCCGCTTTCCCGTCAGCAGCATGAGATCGTCCAGCGCAATATAAGAACGGCGGGAAAGCCGGTGCAAATGTCGGGAAACCGTTCGTTCCCCGGCATATCCTTTCAATTTGGTGCGCAGGGCGTCCAGCATCGTAACACATCCTCAGCAAAACAAGTGCGGCAAGGATGTATTCTCCTGCCGCACTTTATAAAAGTACGTTTTAATTCGAACCAGCCGCTTCTGTAGTATCCTCAATGGGAATATCCACCAGAATGGAAGAATCCGAAGATACCACGCTGGGATATTTGCCGTCCCATTTGTCGATCTGCTGATAGCGCAGTACATTCTGGTTCAGCGAAGCGTTGATCTTTTCATTGGCTTCTGCTTCCGCCTCTGCCTTTTTGCGGATGGCATCTGCTTCTGCCTCTGCTGCAATGACCTTTTGTTCTGCGGCAGCCTCCGCCTCAATGATCTGCTGTTCCTTTTCCGTCTCAGCACGGAGTTTATTCTGTTCTGCCACCTGTTTCTGTTCTATAGCGGCGTTGAATTCCTCGGAGAAATCGAAGTTCACGATATTGAACTTGTCGATGAGAATGCCATATTCCGACACCTTGTTGGAAAGTGTCTCGCCGATCTCATCACCCACTGCCGACCGCTTTGTGATGAGTTCCTCAGCGGTATACTGTGCAGTAACGGCTTTCACTGCCTCCTGGATCGCCGGCTGGAGCACTGTATCTGCATACTGCTCACCGATATTCTGGTAAATTTCCGCAGACGCATCCTTTGTAATATGATAGTTAATGGCAACACCGCTGGAAACAGTTTGCAGATCCCGGGATACGCTGTTGGAATCCACCTCGGTTTTCTGGATCTTATTGTTCATCATGACTACCTGCTGCGCAAAGGGAATCTTAAAATGCATTCCCTCATCCAGGACACGTTCGCTGACCTTTCCGAAAGTCACAACAACGCCCGAATGTCCTGCCGGTACGATGGTAACTGCCCCGAAGCAGACGATCAGCAAAATCAATACCACTACGCCTGCCAGAATACCCAATTTCATTTTTTTCATACTATTTTCCTTTCTGAACACAAGAAAATTCGACATATTTTTACTTTATTATAACACAGGCTGGCAGGGCTGTCAAGATAATGTGTGTACTTTTTATGGAAATCAATTTTCATCAATTTTGATAGGAAAATGAACCCCTCAGTCACGGCTGCGCCGTGCCAGCTCCCCCTTTCAAGGGAACCTCATCTGCCTCCCCTGAAAGGGGAGGGGGGACCATTGCGCAGCAATGGTGGAGGGGTTATTGGATCGAAACGTAAAATTGATTTCCGTGTGTACTTTTAAAATACTGCTCATAAGAGGATGCAAAGCAAAAAAACGGATGAACGCCGTTTCCATGAGAGAAACCTTGTTCATCCGTTTTCCACGGGCAATCGCCCGGTAATTACACTATTTTATCAGGCACAGCGGCAAATTAATATGCCACACCCTGCCACTTCATAGCGTCAGCAACCTTCAGGAAGCCTGCGATATTTGCACCGACAACCAGATTGCCTTCCACATCATATTCCTTGGATCTGTCATATGCATTGTGGAAGATGTTGACCATGATCTGCTTCAGCTTTGCATCAACCTCTTCGAATGTCCAGGACAGACGCTCGCTGTTCTGGGACATTTCCAGACCGGAAGTAGCAACGCCGCCTGCGTTTGCAGCCTTTGCCGGTCCGAACAGGATGCCAGCAGCCAGGAACTTGTCAATTGCCTCCGGTGTAGACGGCATATTTGCACCCTCTGCAACAACCTGAACGCCGTTCTTCAGCAGGATATCAGCAGATTCGCCGTCGATCTCGTTCTGTGTTGCGCACGGCAGAGCAACGTCACACTTAATGGTCCAGATGCCCTTGCAGCCTTCTGTATAGGTAGCACCTTCTACACGGTTAACATATTCCTTGATACGTCCACGCTCAACTTCCTTGATCTGCTTTACAACATCCAGCTTGATGCCGTTGGGATCGTAGATGTAGCCGTTGGAGTCAGACAGAGCAACAACCTTTGCGCCCATCTCTGTTGCCTTTTCGGTAGCATAGATTGCTACGTTACCAGAACCGGAAACAACAACAGTCTTGCCCTTGATGCTGTCATTCTTCATGCAGTTCATCATTTCTTCGGTGAAGTACAGCAGACCATAACCGGTAGCTTCTGTTCTTACCAGAGAACCGCCGTAGGACAGTGCCTTACCGGTCAGAACGCCGGTGAACTCGTTGCGCAGTCTCTTATACTGACCGAACATATAGCCGATCTCACGTGCGCCGGTACCGATATCACCTGCCGGAACGTCAGTATCTGCACCGATGTGCTTGGACAGCTCTGTCATGAAGCTCTGGCAGAAGCGCATGATCTCGTTGTCAGACTTGCCCTTCGGGTCGAAGTCGGAACCGCCCTTGCCGCCGCCCATAGGCAGTG
>JBJFHO010000036.1:0-18481 GCA_051893675.1 Ruminococcus sp.
AGCTCATGGGAGAGTAAATACCCCACTGGCAGCCGGACTGACCGGACTTGCCCTGACCGGATGTATTCATAAAGGTGTTCAGGAATGTCTTATAGGTGCTGTCATTGGTTGCCAGATACAGCCAGCCAGCAGCCCATGCCTGATCGTCATAGTAGTCATAGGAATTGTAGAATGCACTGGTGCCCTCATCCGCAGTAGAATTGTACTTGATAGAGAACTCATACAGTGCCTTTGCATAGGTCAGGTCCTCTGCATTGCCGAAGTTGATATAGTTGACAGCCAGTGCCGCAGCATATTCTGCCGCAATATCGCTGGCGCTGTTTGTGGTAGTGTATACCTGACGGCTGGAAGCATCCTGTACCTCCGGTGCACACCATACGGCGTGATCCTGGTCACCGTTACCGATCTGATAGATGAAGCTGCTTACACTGCCGCCGGACAGAGTAGTGCAGTCCTTGAAATACTGTGCGAAATAATCTGTAATGGTTCTGAGATGTGCTGTCTGTCCCAGGCTGTCATAGCTGTCCTTGAACTCATAGTAACCCCAGCCCAGTGTCGAAGCTGTGTAACCAGCCGGAAGACCGAACTTTACGTGGTCACCTGCGTCATGGAAACCGCCTGTCACTGCATCGCTGGTGTGGCAGTCATCACGCCATTCCATCAGACCAGTTTCTCCCACCTGGTCGCCGCACATGTTGGCATCATAAAAATACATGGAATACTGCAGCAGCTTTGCATAGTTATCATAAGATGCAGCAGACGCTGTCAGCCCTGTAGTCTGTGTCAGAGCAGACAGTGCAGTGGTTCCAGTCAGTAAAGTCGCAGCACTGACAACACATGCCAGCGTACGCTTACCGAGCCCCAATTTCTTCATAAGAAAACTCCTTTCAATGTTCCCGACGGCGTTCTGTGCCGTCCTAAAATGCACTTGGGGGTTGTTTTACGAATGTATGGATTTTTCGAACAAGCCCAATTGCCCGACATATATTCTATCATATGTTCCAAAAAAAATCAACAGTTTTTTCCTTTCCAGTCAGATTTCTATGGAATATCACTAAACCGCCGGCTTCATTTTTAGCCATATTGTCAACTCTGTGCCACAGAATCCCCGATTTTTTTCGGATTCAGGCGTGTTTTCACGTTTTTTTGCAGAATATCCTGGAGTTGTTTCCAGTCCGGCAGCTCGGCTTCGATGAACTGATAGAACTGCCTGGAGTGGTTCGGATAAAGAAAATGGGTGAACTCGTGAATGACCACATATTCCATACAGCGCACCGGTGCAGCAAGGAGCCGGGTATTAAATGTCAGCACGCCACGCTGCGGGCGGCAGTTCCCCCACTGGGAGACCATGGCACGAAAGCGTATCTCCGGAAACTGTACTTCATGGGCAGCAAAGACGGGATACACAGCCCGGCAGAGATTGCGCACCGCCTTTTCACAGGTACTGTTCCACCAGGTATCAAACACCTTTTTCCGTCGTTTTTCATCGGCAGGATCCCGGACAAGCAGGAGCAGCCTGTCCTCCTGAAGCTGTACGCATTCCCGTGTACCCCGCATCACTTCCAGAACATAAATTTTTCCCAGATAGAGCACCGTTTCTCCGGTAACATAAGTATCCGGATATTGCTGGACGCTGTCCTGTGCCGCATGGGAAAACTTGTGCAGGGAGGTCAGGAGTCGTTTTTCATTCTGCCGCAGGATTTCCTCGATCTCCTCCAGCGGCATATTATACGGTACTGACACCGCCAGCCCGGTGCCTGAATACATCCGCATATTGATATTCTTGATCTTCTTCCGTTCCAGCGTATACGAAACCATTTCGCCGCAGAGAACTATGCTGTGATATTCCGTCTGTCGCGGCATGTACTCACCTCTTTGCTTTCAACTTAACCAAATAACCGATGCTGCATAAATTTTCCCAGCAGTACGCCGCAGAGACATCCTGCCACGCTCAGTACCACATACAGGCTCCCCAGCAGCCACTGCTTTTCCTGGAACAATGTCATTGCTTCCAGAGAAAAGGTGGAAAATGTGGTGAAACCGCCGCAGACGCCGGTTTTCCAGAACAGGGTACTTTTCTGGGAAAGCTGCTGCGCCGATGCTGCTTCGGCGATCAGACCGATGGCAACTGCACCCAGAAAGTTGATCACCAGAGTCAGAACCGGAAATATACTGCGCACGGGTATCAATCCGATGGCATACCGCAGCATCGCACCCAGCGCACCGCCGCATCCCACAAGTATAAAAGATAGCATGAATCCTATCACCTCGATTTTGGGCATAGTATATGCGATATTTTCTTACCCATTTGATAAAGGTTGCTTCGCAATGAAGTTTTTTGATCCAGCAATTTTTCAAAAATGCTGGCGCAGGTCCAAGGCTGCGGAAGCCCTGGTCGCCGTCCGCAGACGGCGAAATACCCCGGCGCATTCTTTTGCGCCGCGGAGAGGGTGGTGAGAAAAAGCGACAGCTTTTTCGAGGCGGGGCGAACAAGACCGCCCCGCCTTGTGAAACCGCCTTATCAAGTAAGATTCTGCAAACGTTCCAGTGGAACGTTTGCAGCGACACAAAATCATATTTTCTTCCAGTATAACACATTTCCCCAAAAAACACAAGCAAAAAACCGCACACGATCGCTCATGCACGGTTTTTTTCCATCATTTAAAGCGGATTTCTGGAGAACCGTTTCAGGAACGGAATACAGATGCCGCCGAAAGCATTTCCTGCAATAACCATAGGGAAATACAGCAAAGCACGAATGGGATCAGGACAGCCTGCCAGGAAATAATAGAATATATCTGCCACACAGTGATTGAATCCAGACAGGATGAACACCATAATAGGCATGACTACCACAAACAGTCCGGCAACATAGTTCTTCTTTTCCGTACAGCGGCGGCAGCCCTCCACGGCAGAAAACATCATAACGCCGCAGAAAAATGCCAGTACAAAGGAACTAAGAGGACTGTCCCAGAGCTTGCCCGCCATGGACGTCTGTGCACGCTCCATCAGCGACACGTCCATGCCGTTGACGGAAACCTCCCGTGCAAACCGTGTGAGATGCACCAGCCCGGCAGTCAGACCTGCGCCAATGGCATTTGCCAACAAAGTGAAAAAGGTCTCTCCCAGATAGGCACGATCCCGATCCAGGATATATCCTACCTTTCCGGTGTACAATCCATACTGGAGATGAATAATGCAGAACAGTCCCAGAGAGAACAGAAATGCACCGATATAGCGGTTCTCACAAGACAGACTCACGATGCCGCCGATACCGATCATGAGACCGGACAGCAAGCCGTCCACAAAAAAAGAGAGCCACTTATTCTTCTTTTTTTCCATACAAGTTTCCTACGCTTTCTTGAATTTTCATGCAAAATAGGGTGCCGGGTCTGTGCTGTTCACAGCGATCACATCCAGCGGCTCCTGTAAATCCGGCAGCAGAAAGCCGCCCTCGATACAAGCCGAGCTGCAAAACGCAAACATGGACGGATAAGTATCCTCGTCCAGGTAGAAGGGCTCCCTGGCATTGTCCGGGTTCACGCCCACACGATACAGTACTTCTGCATAATGGAACAGGATCTCCAGATGTTCTGAACGATATCTGCGCATAAGTCCCATGACCTCCGATGCCGGAACATGTACGCTTTTCCAATCAAATGTAAGATCAGGCTGCATTTTCAAAACTCCTTTCCGTCCGTCTGGTGCCAAATCCGGAGACGGGCTGACACAAAAACAGCACACCCCGCAACAGGCTGTGCTGTCCATATGATCTCGTTAATCTGCTTCTCCCAGCTTTGCGCCGCAGTTTCCGCAGAAGCCAAAGGTATACTTTTCATCGAACCGTGCGCCGCACTGACCGCAGATGCGGATGCCTTTCAGCTGGCTCAGATCACCCTGCATGCTGGCGATCCGACGCTTTCTGTCGTCGATATCTGCACAGAGTTCCAACTCTGCCTTATGGTCACCAGTGGGATTCTCATAAAACAGTCTGCCGATCTCCGTCATGACTTCCTGAATGCGCTCTTTCTCATAAGCAATCTTCTTCTTCAGATTGCTGGTTTCAGCGGCACTCTTGGAGGACTCCGATACACTGCGGCTGACCTGATTTACCTTGTCAAAAATTCCCATGTTTCTATCTCCTATTCTCCGGATTGCTTTTCACAATTCCGGCTGTAATATCGTTACTTAAATTATACATGATTGACAAGTTTTTGTCAAGGGTATTTTCTGTCAAAATGATCGGAACGGCTCACTTCTCCACCGGTTCGAACCGGATACGGATCTTCGGCAGTTCATTCAGTACGGTATCGCAGTGGAACAGTCCATCCTCCACAGACAGATCGTTCTCACCAGTTGCCGGCGGTGCAAAAATCTTCAATGTCATATCCGCAGCCCCCTGCAGCGGCTTTTCGAAAAATGCGCCCATAAGGTCTACCGTCTTTGTACCCGGGGCCTTATAGAACCACTTGCCGTTCAGTTCCAGCATCAGGTTGCTTTCTTCTTCAAAAGATACCTCACAGAAGGTGGGATTCTTTTCGAAATGCAGCGGAATCGCCAGACCCTCGGCATCCTCGGAATTGCTCCAGCGCAGGGTAATGGGCAATGTAACCTCCCCATCCTGTCTGGTGATCTCCGGCTTGAACCAGTCACGCTGGATGATCTCCTTATAAGTATCCAGAACCGGCTGTGCAATGCCTACATCCGGATTGTTGGGATCCTCGATCTCCAGACCCAGACGTCCCCGGTCACGGAACTGGTAGAACGTAAATGCACTGAACCAATCTGCCTGTTCTGCTTCCAGTCTGTCACAGAATTCCCGTACCATATCAGCCTGTTCATAAGGCCCTGTCACATCGCCGTCAGCGTTGAATTCCGCCATCGTCATGGGCTTTGCATCGCCGCCGTTGAGGTAGCGGAACCGTTCGAAGCTGCGCTTTGTCTTTTCATATGTATCCGCAACAGTACCCCGGCTGTGCGTATTGCCGCCGTGCTCTGCCACATCATAGGGCCAGCCCCAGTGAAGTGCCATATATTTGTCCACCGACCAGATATCTGCTGCCGGAATGGTCTGTGCGAACTCTGCTTCCTTTTCCATCTCTTCCTTGGAAAGATCCTCAATGCCGCCGATGCAGATAATGGTCTGGACATTGGGGGCGTGTTCCTTAATGATACGGCTGGCACGGACAAAGAAGTCTGCGACTTCCTGATAAGTACACCGCTTGTTGAACGAGAACCAGTTGCCCGTTGCCTCATGGTTGATACGCAGGAATACACGACCGAAGGGACGCAGATCCTCACCGATGGCTGCCAGATGTTCGTCCGAAACATGGGGATCAATGGTCAGCGTCAGGCTGACATCCTGACCGTGCTGACGGATCTCACGCATATAGTTGAAAGGCTCACCCTCGGTATTGCCGCCGAGACCGCCCTTATAGGTGAAATAGTCGTCATAGGGAAAATCCCAGGCGAAGCTGACATCCGGGCTGGCATGTACCACGCTGGCACGTCCCGGCCATCCCTCATCCAGAGGATAGTAGCAGTACATGAGACTGATACTGCGGTGGGGGCGTCCCATTTTTGCCAGAATGTAATCCTGGTTGACATACTCGCCGCGTTCGCTGCCATCTCCCAGATCGACTGCGCATTTTGCTTTGCCCATATGAATACGGTAAACTTCCATAGAAATATTCTCCTTTGTTTGAAACGTTTTCAGTAATATTATTATAAAGGATGATTGGAATCATGTCAAGAGAAAATGCGACAAATCTTACAGGTTTTTTCAAGTTCACTCACCGCAGCTGATCCACAAGCTCCCGGAATTCCTCTTTATAGGCATCCCCCTGCAGATCCAGCTGTGCCAGTGTATCTGCCACATCTTCCAGCGTTGCATCTCCACGATACGAGCTGTTCCGTACTACCATGCCGAACTCCGCCACACATGCTGCAAACCGAAAATCCGTGCCCGGCTCGGTGGAATATACCTGCTGCGTCACCGGATATTCCAACAGCTTGCTCTCATCACTGCCCGGATCCTTATACCGCACGTCCAATGTCAGCCACGGCGCATTATTGCCTTCTGCCATAGCCTGTTCCGTCAGTGCCACCTCATACATTGCCGTCACCGTATGCCCTGCACCGATTTCCCCGGCGTCCTTAGTATCATCCTCGAAATCCTCCTGAGAAAGCATCCGGTTCTCATAGCCGATGAGCCGATATTCCGCCACCTGGGACGGTTCAAATGTCACTTGCAGCTTCACATCCTCCGCCACAGTCACCATACTTGCACCCAGTTCCTCCACCAGAACTTTCCGTGCTTCTGTCACACTGTCAATATAGGCATAGACGCCGTTTCCGTCGTCAGCCAGTGTTTCCAGCTTGTTGTCCTGCAAATTGCCTGTGCCAAAGCCCAGCGTAGTCAGATAAATACCGGACTCCTTTTTTTCGGAGATCAGTTCGGACAGTGCCTCTTCGGAAGTCACACCCACATTCAAGTCGCCGTCTGTGGCAAGGATCACCCGGTTGTTGCCGCCATCAATGAAGTACTTCTCCGCCAGTGCATATGCCGTTTCAATGCCTGCACTGCCGTTGGTACTGCCGGACGCCTCCAGATCACTGAGCATAGCGGAAATGGTCGCTTTCTGATTGCCGGGGCATCCCTCCAGCAAGACCGCATCCGTTCCCGCATAAGTTACAATGGACACACGGTCTTTTTCCGTGAGATTGTCCGACAGCATGGTAAACGCCTGCTGCAACAGCGGCAGCTTGTTGTCATCCTGCATGGAACCGGACACATCCAGCAGGAATACCAGATTGCTGGGCTCCGCTTCGGAAAAGTCGATTTCCTCGCTTTTCAGTCCGATGGTCACAAGCTGATGCGCCCCATTCCACGGACAATCCCCGGCTGTCACAGTCACCCCGAAAGGTGCGTCATCCTCCGGCAGATTGTAGTCATAGGAAAAATAGTTCAGCAATTCCTCAATACGCACCGCATCTGCCGGAATATCCCAAATGGAATAGCCCCACTGGATCATCCGCCGGAGATTGCTGTAGGATGCCGTATCCACATCCGCCGAAAACGTAGACACCGGCGACTCCGCCGTAGTCTGGAATGTATTTTCCTGAATCTCGCTGTAGCCTTCCCCGGATACAGAGGACACCTCAGCTGCGGTATCATAAGCAGCCTCTTCTTCCCAGACTTCGTTGTATGTGAAATTATCATCACTTTTCACCTGAATCTCACCAGAATCACTGCCGCAGCCAGGCAGCAGCAGCAGCGCAGGAATACAGAAAATCACTGCCCATCTCATCTTTTTTTGCATAACGCACCTTCCTTTCAGCAGAACGTCATTTTTTCGATGCTCTTATTATAACAAATATTCATAAGAATGTCAACCTTTAATTCAAAAAATAATTCTGGCGTTTCAATATATTTCATAAAATTTATTTTTTTGGGCAACGGACTTATTTTTGAGAGCAAAATGCAGATAGCGTGTACACTGTTCCAACATATTTCACTACTATTTCATTCATCGCCGCAGGCGATACCACCATTCCCCACTCCTAACTCCTCATTTCTCATTCAAAAAAAACCGCCCGAAGCACTGATAACACCAGGCTCCGGGCGGTTTCCATTCTTTTTGTTACTGTGCCGAGGCATCCTTTTCTGCACGCTTCAGCCAGACATTCGCCAGATCAACCGCTTCAAACAGATTCGGACGATCGGAAGTCTTTACGATTGCTTTTACAGGATCCGGCTCTTTTGTGGACATCTGATAGACCTTGATTTTATCAGCGATCTTCAGTCCGCCGTCAGTTTCCTGCTGATGTGCGATCTGCATCATCACCACATACGGTTCAGACATGTAACCGTAATAGATTTGGTTTCCATTTCGTACCAGAGGATAACCCCGATACATAAAAAATTCCTGATTCATCGATGTTCCTTCCTTTCTCCGGCAGTATCTGCGAAATGATGCACATCGTTCCATGCGCAAAGTTCTTTTCGATACTTAACTCCAGTTGGTTGTAAATTCTTCGTCTGTGTCGTAAATTTCCATATTGCTGCGCAGTGTATCCAGATAGGACTTGCGGCAGGTATACGCCGATTCACCGTCAACGGTGATCAGACAGGTGAAATCGTCAATGGCATAGAACGCCAGATCCCGTGAGAATTTGCCGTCCTGTGTTTTGATTTTGATTTCCGCAAGGGGTTCTCCTTCCGGCGTTCCATTCAGTTCCACCGTTTCCGCCGTTGTGTTCAGCAGGAACGAATAGAACTGGCGGTAACGTTCAGAGTCGGTACTTTCGCCGTTCAGCTTTACCACAGCATCATCCTTGCTTGTCGCTGTCACATCGAAAGTATATTCCAGATCATCCACCCGCACATCCAGTGAACCGACATCCCATACATAGCTGCCGATCACAAGCTTCGAGGCAATATCTGTGGGAGTTACCGTTGCCCAGACCATATTCTCCTCTGTCACCTGATAAATGGCATCTACGCCATCCAGATATGCATAGTAATACGCCGTCTGATCGCCTGTCTCCTCATCTGTTTCCGTAAAGCGTTCACTGAATTTCAGCACATAGGTGTTCCCGTCGTCACACGCCATGGTTGCAGTACCGAAAGGATCTGTCAGACCAGCCTCTTCCAGATCCGATTCTGTCGGATGAGGAACCGCTGCCTTTTCTGCGGACAGTCCGAACATCCCCGTCACCACCGGTGTGGAACGGTCTACGCTCAGATATGCCGGCACCGGCGACACCATCTCATGGCTTGCCACAGTACCGCCCATGCTGCCCTCCTCCTCAGAGGTTTCATCATAATCCAGCTCCAGGACATAGTCTATGTCCTTACGCTCTACGGTCAGGGATTTGACAATGGGATAATCCTCCTCTGCCGGTTCTTCCAGCATGGTTTTGGAGAGAAAATCCATTGCGGATTTGCTGAAATTCGCCACCAGGGATGTCTTTACGGTATAGACCGTATCCGCATCTGCCGGTGCAAAATAGGTATTTTCCGTGCCGGAAACTGTATTTCCCACCCGGAAGGAGTAGCTGCTGCCATCCTCAAAGTGCAAAGTCACAGCTACAGCTGTCTCATCATCCAGTCCGAACTTTGCCAGATCGGTGCAGTTTTCCTCCACCAGACCAGTGGTATTCATAGAAGCGGTATTGTTGGGCAGTGTCCAGAGCGTTGAGGTTTCCATAGGAAGATCCTCCCACCCTGCAATGGCGAAAACGGCATTGTCCGTATCATTGCCTTCCACTGTGCGCACAACTTCAAAGGTACCCGAAGCATTTGTCACATCAATGGAAGTGACATCATTGGGTTCCTGTTCTGTCAGCGTCACGGTTACGGCGCTGCTCTCCTCTGCGGAATCCCCGGAAGAGGATTCCTCCGGCTGACTTTTCAGCAGCAGAAATGCAGCAGTGCCAAGTGCAGCAACGAGTACCACGCCGCCCACAATTCCCAGCATCTTTTTACGCATCCAAAATCATCCTTTCCAGGTCAGCGCCAGCGTCTGCGGACTGCCACGATCACGCCGATGACAACAACCGCCAGCGGAATCAGAAAGACAACCAGTGTCCGAATGGTCTTGAGCTGTGTCTCAGTGGCAGAAATAGATGTCTGACTCAGATCCTTTGCGGCAATGACAATGCTGTCCTCCTTGCCGCAGATGGAATTCAGCAGACCAATGAAGTATTCCGCATTGTTGTATGCAGAATCCTGTACCAGATTATAATCCAGCAGTGACATAGAGCCCAGCACGATCACATCGCTTTCAATAAACTCGCTGCCAGTGGACTGCTGGTCACGGCACAGTGCCATAACGGTATTTTCACTCCGTTCTGCTGTAGTCGTATCGAAAGAAGTCGTTGTCTCTGCCGCTTCGGTCTCCGCCTCTGCTGCATCTTCTGTGGGTTCTTCTGCCGCATCGTCAGATGCTGTATCATCGCTGGTATCCGAAAGAGGATAACGATAGGATGTATTGGATGTGGTCAGAAGAGAAGTCACAGTACGTCCGTTATTCGACGTCAGTGCATCAATAGGACGTGTCAGCGGTGCTACTACCGGCAGACTGGTATTGTTCAGATTGCCGTCATAGCCCTTGTCATCCTCATCTGCGTTGACATATGCAATAGGCACCTTGCCGCTGCCGGACAGGGTAGAAACTGTCTGGCTGCTGCTGTCCTCATCTCTGACAATACTGCGGTCGATCTGCACGTTCCACTCCTTGAGGAATGCATCCAGATTGGGCGTAGAGGACTGGGTATAATCCGCCACGTAGATCAGCTGTTTGCCCAGATTGCCGTCATTGTACAGGAAATCCTTGAGCTTTGCAATGGCATCTGTGGTCAGATCCTGTGCCGGTGCCGGCAGCAGCAGAATGTCATACTGTTCTGCATCCAGCGTATCTGTCACAATGTCCAGCTCAGTTACATCGTAACCGTTGTCATCCAGAAGAGTCTCTGCTGCACTGACGGCATAATAATTCGCCTGTGTCTGGCTGTAGATCAGTTCTCCGTTGGACATAGCAATTACGCCAACTGCCTTGGGATTGGAATCGGTTACATTCATAATGGCAGATGTCAGAGTCTGCTCCCCCTTAAAGCCGGTGATGCAGTCTGTCAGCGAAGCCATGCCGTACTGATAATACTGATAGGTCTGCTGATCCAGTTCGAACATATCCGAAAAGCAGTCATAGACCTTGATGCGGTTTCCGCTTGTCACAATGATCTTTCCGGAGCTGATGGTACCGCCGTACAGTTCCTGATACTTTGCCAGGATATCCGGATCCTTGGTAGTGTCAAAATAGGTCACAGAAATATGATCGGAATAGCCCTGATATTTGGAGATGGTCTCAGAGATCATCTTGTAGTACTTATCTGTCTGGAAATTGCTTTCGTCAGAAGAAATGGCGATCTCCACATCCTGATCCAGATCACGGATATAGTCCAGCGTCTCATCGCTGATCTCATAGACATTGGAAGTGGTGAGATCCAGCACTGCATTGGGGAACCGGTTGCCGATCAACGAAACGACCACATTCACCAATACCACAACTGCCACGAAAATCACCGTTACAGCTGTTGCAAGGCTGCCGTATTTCAGTTTTTTCCGCCGTTTGAGCTTGTTCTGCCGTTTTTCCTCTGACATAGGCGCTGCCGCCCTTTTTTCCTGATTCTTCATGGTATCTGTCCTCCTCTCAGCTCCAGCGCCGTTTCTCGAATACACGAACGGTAAAGAAGTTGAAGATCACCGCCGTGCTGACAAAGAACAGCACACTCGCCGGATCAAACAGACCCGCCGTGAAATCATAATACTTCGTATAGAACGAAAGTGCATTGAGCACTGTGGGAACGATGGGCAGATTTTCTGTGAACTGTGCCACTACGTCCAGCATGTACAGTGCGAACAATACGATAATGCCCAGAACTGCTGCAACGACCTGGTTTTCCGTCAGAGACGAAATGAACAGCGTCACAGAAATAAAGGCAGCACCCAGCAAAAACAGCGCCAGGATATTTGCAGTCACAATGCCCCAGGAAACTGCCCCGAAAAAGCTCAGGATCAGTGCATACAGGAACAGAATGGCAAGACCAATGGCATACATGGTCAGTGCTGCAAAATACTTGCCCATTACAATGCCGCCGATGGATACCGGCGAGGTCAGCAGACCCTGTTCGGTTTTCTGCTTCTTTTCTTCACTGAACAGCCGCATGGTCAATACCGGGATCAGGATGACAACGATCAGGAACAGGCTGGTGAATACACCGGACATATCCGTCGTTGCCGAAGCCAGGGACGAAGCAAAGAAAAAGTAACCGGACGCTAAGTAGAACACTGCCAGAAAAACATATGCAATGCTGGATGTAAAGAATGCGCCCATTTCACGTCTGTAAATTGCGCCCATTATGCCTCGCCTCCTTCCGTTGTTTCAGCCGTATCCGGCTGAGGTGCCTGGGTTTCATCCAGTGTTTCGCTGACCGGTTCCGCTGCCGCAGGCTCTGCCTCTGTCTGTACCACAGGTGCTTCCTCTGCCGGTGCAGGTGCATCCGTCTTTTTGGAAGATGACAGCTTCACGCCTTCTCCCATGGTGATCTTCAGGAAGACATCCTCCAGGGTCATTTCACCCAGATCCATCTTATAGATGCCCCAGCCGTGCTCCTGTACCATCTGGTTCAGTGCCGGACGGATATCGGAATCAGGCTTTGCCACAATTTCATATTCGAACATACCCGGCTCCCGTTCCATATCCGCACGTACTTTCACTACGCCGTCAATGGTACGAATTGCCTGCAAAATATCAATTTTCGGACCGCTGATCCGGACAGTCAGCTTGTTGCTGCCGGAAACGGACTTCGACAGGTTATCAATGGTATCATACGCCGCCACCTGACCATGATTGATGATCACGACACGGTCGCAGACCTCCTGAATTTCCGTCAGAATGTGGGAAGAGAGAATGACCGTATGGCGTTTTCCCAGCTTCTTCACCAGAGTACGGATCTCGATGATCTGATTCGGGTCAAGGCCTACAGTAGGTTCGTCCAGAATCAGGATCGGCGGATTGCCGATGAGTGCCTGTGCAAGACCTACACGCTGACGGTAGCCCTTGGAAAGATGCTTGATGATCCGGTTGGAAACATCGCCGATCTTGCAAAGATTGCATACATCCTTCAGGTGGGATTTTCGGGGCAGCTTGCACTTTTTCAGGTCATAGACAAAATTCAGATAGCCCATGACCGTCATATCCAGATACAAAGGCGGCAGCTCCGGCAGATAGCCGATCTGTGCCTTCGCCTTGATCGGTTCTTCCAGAATGTCCACGCCGTTGATCAGCGCCTGTCCCGAGGTAGAGCTGATATAACCAGTCAGCATATTCATAGTCGTTGACTTCCCGGCGCCGTTGGGACCGAGCAGACCGAGGATCTCACCGTCTTCTGCGGTAAAGCTGATATCATTGACAGCCACTTTATCCCCGTAATGTTTCGTCAGATGTTTGACTTCAATCATCCTTGTGATTGCCTCCTTCTGTTTGCGCAGCACACGCAGATACTGGCATTAGTTTAACAGAGATTTGTGATAAAAGCGTGATAGCATTACGAAAGATACACTTTTATTTTGCGCAGGCTGCCGAAAGTGTGTCAATTGCACTGCGAATCCGGTTCAGTGTGTCCTCTTTTCCAAGAATTGCGCACAGTTCCACACCGCCGCCCGGAGTAAACTGCTTTCCAGAAACAGCTGTACGTACCGGCCACAGCATCCAGCCGTTCTTTACGCCCATCTCTGCGATCTTCGCAAACAATACTTCATGGATATGCTCCACATCCCATGTGTCAACGCCCTCCAGTACCGGCAGAACTGCCTGCAAAGCCTCCAGCGCCGTTTCCGGTGTGGTCTTCATCTTCTTATGACGGTACATCTCCAGATCATATTCCGGCATCTGGTCAATGAAATCCACCTGTTCCGGAATATCAGAGAACACCTCTGTCCGGTTCTGGAGCACACTGCACAGCAGCGGCAGGTCGATATCCGTTCTCTTAACTGTCTGACGGATATAGGGCACAGCGGCCTCCTGGAATTCCTCCGGCGTCATCTTGTGTACATAAGCGGCATTGATAGCACGAAGCTTCTGGCTGTCGAAAATCGCCGGAGACTTGCTGATACCGCTAATGGAGAACACCTGTTTCAGTTCGTCCAGGGTATAGATTTCCTGTTCACCTGTGGGTGCCCAGCCCAGCAGTGCAATGAAGTTCAGCACTGCCTGAGGCAGATAGCCCTTTTCCATCAGATCCTGGAAAGAAGCGTCACCGTTACGCTTGGACAGCTTGTGTGTCTGGTCTTTCATAACCGGTGCGCAGTGTACATAGGTGGGAACATCCCAGCCGAATGCCTCATAGAGCAGATTATACTTCGGTGCAGAAGAGAGATACTCATTGCCCCGGACAACATGGGTAATCCCCATGAGGTGGTCGTCTACTACGTTTGCGAAATTATAAGTGGGCATTCCATCCGTCTTAATGAGGATCTGGTCGTCCAGCGTGCTGTTTTCCACCGTAATATCACCGTAGATCTCATCGTGGAATGTGGTAGTTCCCTCCAGCGGCATTTTCTGGCGGATGACATAGGGCACACCAGCATCCAGCTTTGCCTGAACTTCCTCCGGAGAAAGATCACGGCAGTGGCGGTCATACATGGGGGCGATACGGGATGCCTCCTGAATCTTGCGCACCTCATCCAGCCTTTCCTTGTCACAGAAGCAGTAGTAGGCATGACCGGTTTTCACCAGTTCCTCTGCATAGGACTTGAACATTCCCATACGCTCAGACTGCACATAAGGTCCCACCGGGCCGCCGATATCCGGGCCCTCGTCCCAGTTCAGACCGGCAATTTTCAGGGTATCATAGATCACATCAACTGCACCCTCGACATACCGTTCCTGGTCGGTATCCTCGATACGGAGGATAAAATCGCCGCCGTCTTTTTTGGCGATGAGATAGGCATACAGCGCCGTCCGCAGGTTGCCGATGTGCATATATCCTGTCGGACTCGGTGCGAATCTGGTTCTTACTCGCTTGCTCATATTGCGTGTACTTCCTTTCAAAAGTGAATATAACACTATATACTTTTATATGAATATATAAACTCGTTGCAAACGTCCCACCGGGACGTTTGCAAGATTTTTCTTACTTTAAAGGGCTCACAAGGTGGGGCGGTCTTGTTCGCCCCGCCTCGAAAAAGCTGTCGCTTTTTCTCACCGCCCTCGACCCGGCGCAAAAGGATGCGCCGGGGTGTTTCGCCGCCTGCTGGCGGCGACCAGGGCTCCTCGCCCTGGACCTCGCCAGCATTTTTTGAAAAAATTGCTGGATCAAAAAAACTTCATTGCCAAGCAGCCTTTTTGAGAAAATATAAAAAACGCACTCGTATTTTACTGACATGCTGCATTCCGCTGCAGCCATGCCCGGCATTCTGCCTGATCTCGTGCGATCTGCTGATACAACGCATCCACATCCGGGAACTTCCGCTCCGGACGCAAAAAATGCAGCAATTCCACGGTACAGGGCTGTTCATACAGATCACCGGAAAAATCCAGCAGAAATGTCTCTGCCGCCGGAATCTGTCCCTCGCTCACAGTAGGCTTTACGCCGATATCTGTCACGGAATCGAACGTCCCCTGCGGTGTCTTTGTCCGGGAAACATATACCCCATACCTAGGCACGATCTGTCCGTCTGCAAAGGGCATGTTGATCGTAGGAACTTCCCTTGTTCTGCCTAAAGCAGCACCGTGAATCACCCTGCTGCTGACATGATAAGGCGCACCCAACAATCTCGCTGCACGTTCCGGCTCACCCTGTTTCACTGCTTCCCGGATGGCAGTGGAAGAGACCTTTTCGCCGTCACAGCGCACCGGCTCCACCTGATGTACCGAAAATCCCATCTGTCTGCCGAATGCGTCCAGTGCGTCAATATCCCACGCCGCCTTTACACCGAAGCGAAAATCTCCGCCGCAAAAGACTTCTCTTGCATGAAACAATTCCACAAGTACCTTCCGGCAGAAAGATTCGCCGTCCAGGGCACATAATTCCCCGAATGCCGGGCAGTATACCCCTTCCACGCCACAGGCTGCCATAAGGGCATACTTCTGCGCATCTGTGTACAGATAATGCAGAGGAATGCCCTGCTTCACCGGCACAGAATCCGCCGCAAAGGTAAATGCACAGGGCATCAGGTGCTTTTCCCGGGCACATTCCACAGCGGCATACAGCACGGCACGGTGTCCCAGATGTACGCCGTCAAAAAAGCCGAGTGCCACGGCACTTTCCTGTAAAATCGGCGTATCCGTGTGTTTCAGCAGCTCCACGTATCACGCCGCCTTTCTATTTGAAATTCTTTCCCACACGCAGCACGCCGCTTTCCGGCTCTGCCATTGCCGTTCCCAGAAATTCCTGTTCCGCATCATAGACACGATACTCCATCTGGGAAGCCTGATATTCCGGAATCTGCTCCAGAGACAGCTTGACGCCGTTTCCGTAGAGCTGCGACTGCTTTTCCGTCAGATGCAGTGCCGGCATTGCGGCAAAAAGTCTGTCTGTGGGAATCAGATGAGAAGCCAGACTCCCTTCCCGGCAAAATCCCATGACATCCTCAAAAGTATAGCACTGCTCCAGCGTAAATCCGCTTGCCTGGGTACGGCAGAGTGCTGTCATAACAGCACCGCCGCCCAGTGTTTTTCCGATATCGGAAAGCAGCGTGCGGATATAGGTGCCCTTTCCGCAGGACACCGAAAGCTCTGCCGTCTGCGCATCTTCATTCCACGCCTCCAGCGTCAGTGCATGAATCTGTACTGTCCGTGCCGGACGTTCCACAACCACGCCCTTGCGTGCCAGCTCATACAGCCGTTTTCCTTCCACGGATACGGCGGAATACATAGGCGGCACCTGCTGGATCTCGCCCCGGAACTGAGACAGCACCGATTCCAGTGCTTCTTTTGTTACGTGCATCCCGGGATAAACCGCCGTCCGCACGCCCCAGACATCCTCTGTATCCGTCTCCCAGCCGAACTGAACCGAAGCCCGATAGGTCTTGTCCTGATCCGGCAGAATATCGCACGCCCGTGTGGCACGTCCTACCAGCACCGGCAGCACACCAGTTGCCATAGGATCCAGCGTACCGGTGTGTCCCAGCCGCCGCATATGCAGAATGCCCCGGAGCTTTCCGATCACATCAAAGGAGGTAAATTCGGCAGGCTTGTTCATACAAAGCACGCCCTGTATTGTTTCCTGACTCATTGAATGCTCCATCCTTCCGAAACTGCCCGAAGCAGTTTTTCCCGTGCCTCATCCGCTGTACCGCATACCAGACAACCGGCAGCCTTAATATGACCGCCGCCGCCCAACAGCTGGCAGATGGCGGAAACATTCACCCGATCTGCCGAGCGCATTGAAATACGGAATTTTCCCGGTTCCTTTTCTTTCATGGTGATGCCCACCTGGGCACCCTCCACCTGGAGCGGGAATCCGGCAATGCCGTCCAGCTCTGCCTCATCCACCTGGAACTTCTGCAAAAATTCCTGGGTAATACAGATGAGGACGCATTTTCCGTCCATATACCGTTCCAGCCGGTCAATGAGCAATTGCTCCAGCTGGAGTCTGCCAAAGCTTTTCACGGCAAACATCTGCCGATTGATTTTCGCATAGGGCACATCCGGGCACATCTCCATCAGATCTGCCACAGCACGGTGCGTCTGAGGTCCTGCGTTGTCATACTGGAAACAGCCGGTATCCGTTGCCATACCTGTATACAGGCAGAGCGCCATAGCTCTGGTCATGGTCACCGGAAGAATCCGGCAGAGAGAATACAGGATCTCACAAGTCGCTGCCGCCTTGCCGTCCAGATAGCGTGCATTGGCAAAGGGTACATTGGACACGTGGTGATCAATGCACAGATCCACGGATTTGCCGTATTTTTCCTGCAATCCGCTGCCCAGCAGCTTCGGGTCAGCCACGTCCACTGCGATCACGCAGCCCGGCTCAAATGTCTCCTGCTCCTGGGTTTCCGGCAGCATAAAGTGATATCGTTCCGGAATGGGATCATCGCAGAGCACCACGGCACGCTTCTGCATCTGGTGCAGCATTTCTGCCAGGGCATACCCTGCACCGATGCAGTCTCCGTCCGGACTTCTGTGAATGAGAATAT
Source organism: Ruminococcus sp. (assembly GCA_051893675.1). Taxonomy (GTDB): domain Bacteria; phylum Bacillota; class Clostridia; order Oscillospirales; family Ruminococcaceae; genus Ruminococcus_C. The sequence continues at coordinate 17,708 of JBJFHO010000036.1, forward strand.
ATGCGTCTTTACAGTTTTTCAGCCATGTGGCTGTCTGCGCCAAAGTCAATTGCTGCACAAGCTGTCACTCCTTTTCCTGAGGTTCATCCACCGGCGGCTGTATCTCGTGCAGCATCCGGTTGATCTCCGCACTGTGGGCGATGGAATCATCTGCCACAAAGTGCAGTGCCGGACACTTCCGGATCTTCAGCCGATGGAACAGCTCCCGGCGGATAAAGCCGGAAGCACTGTCCAGTCCCTGACAGGACTGCTTTGCCGCATCCCGTCCCGACAGACTGGAGACAAATATCTTACAGTCAGAGAGATCCCGTGACAGCTCTGCACGCACCACGGTCAGCATCGGGTCGATCCGGGGATCTTTCAGCTCACGCAGAATGGCAGTCATTTCACGCAGGATATCCTCTTCTGTCCGGTTCGTCTTAAAATTCGCCATGCTTCACGGCCTCCTTTTCTTCATTCATAATGCATAATTCGCAGATAAGCGATACCAAATCAACATAATTATGCATTATGCATTTTTCATCATACACTAGTACATTGTCACGCTTAAAACTTTACTTCCTGTCTGGAAATCAGAAGCGTAGGGCGGGGGCTTGCTCCCGCCGTATTTATCTGAATTCTTCAATTGTAGAAAGATAAAGTTTTAAGTGGGACTTTGTAGTAGGGGCAAACTTTGTTCGCCCGCAAGTTTCGTTGAAAACGTCCCACCGGGACGTTTTCAAGGCTTTACTTACTGAAAAGGTTTCACAAGGCGGGGCGGTCTTGTTCGCCCCG